>JBOGDF010000053.1:0-20634 GCA_050701635.1 Micromonosporaceae bacterium
ACGCCGAACTCGATGCTGCCGAGCAGCAGGTCGTCGGCCACGGCGCCGGCCACCCGGTGGTCGAAATGTCGCCGAGCCCCTGGTCGAACAGCAGCTCCGGCGGCACCCGGGAGTCGGCGCAGCCGAGCGTGATCGCGTACGGCTTCTGGCCGCGCGCCAGCTCCCGCAGGTGACGCGGTGACTGCCGGGGATGTCGCTGCCGGCCGGCGACGAACCGCCGGTTCCCGTCGAGCAGCCGCCGCAACGCCGATGCCGGCTCGCCTGGCGGCGGCTCCGCGAGCTCCGGCGGGACAGCCTGGGCGGGCCCCGTGAATCCGCTGACGACCGCCAGCCCGCCCGCAGCCAGAAACCCCCTGCGCCCAACCACCACTCACCCGCCCGGTCCAGTACCGAAGATCGTGGCGTCGGGAACGAACCGGAGCCTGCCACCGCCGAGACGTTCCCGAAACAGCGATCACCGCCGACCGGGATAGTACGGATCAAGCCGGCCAACCACCGGATATATCTACGAATCTGACTACCGGGACGGCTCGGCGGCGACGTTGAGCAGCTTGCGGATCTGCTCTGCTTCGGGTGTGCCGAGCCGCTCGAAGATCGGGAGCGCCTCTTTCCAGTGCTGGTGTGCCTGCGCGACGTCGCCGATCTCCGCGAGCGCGAGGCCGAGTTGCCATCGGGCGAGAGCCTTCTCGTGCTTGGTGCCGATCCGTTGCCCGATGGCAAGCGCCTCCTCGCACAGCTCGATGGCCAGCCAAGGATCACCACTGCCACGGTGTGCGCTAGCCAGGCCGACCAGGTTCCAGACCTGGCCAACAGGCGCTGACAGCTCGCGGTTTATCCTGAGCGCCTCTTCCAGACATTCGATCGCCTCGGCTAGGTTGTTGCGCAGGTGAGGTTCCCCCGCTTTCCCGGAGACTTCCGAACCAGGTTTGATCTTGTGATCAGACCGAGAGAGGAAGTTTCGTGGCAGCACCCAGGAAGTACCCCGACGAGTTGCGTGAGCGTGCGGTGCGGCTGTATCGGGAGTCTGATCCCAAGCCGGTGATCCGGCGGCTGGCCGAGCAGCTAACGTGCACCCGGAGGCGTTGCGGAACTGGATCCGGTCGTACATCCCTCGGATGGTCGACTCGGTCAGGTCGTGGAACTCGGCGTAGTCCATCAGGCACCTCCGCGCCGTGGGTTGGCCTTGATCCCGGGCCCGGGAGCGGGCGCCGCGGTGGCGATGCTGCCGCCGTGGCGGATGTACACCCGGACGGTGACGCCGTCCCGGGTGCCGGCCACGCGCCACGTACCGTCGAACAGCTCGGTTGCCGTGTCCGGGGCACCGGAAAATCGGTACAGAAGGGACGGGCGCTTGCTTCACCCGCCGATGACCTCCTGACCGCCGAGTCCGCTTTCCGTATGACCGCTGGTCGCCGGGCCTGGGCAGAGCCCATGTCGGACAAGGACGGGCACCGGAGGGCTGCCGGATGTCTGTGTCAGGTCGGGATGTCCAGCGGAAACGGGACGACTTGCCGGATCTCGGTTGCGCCTGTGAGGGTCATGACGAGCCTGTCGACTCCGACGACCAGGCCGCCGGTAGGTGGCATGCCTGCTTCGAGGGTGTCGAGGAACTCGCGGTCTATGGGCTTGAGGTCCTCAGGTGAGCCGGGGTCTTGGTTGCGGAGTAGCCGGAGCTGCTCGTGTGCGTCGACCATCTCGCTGTAGGCGGCTGCGATTTCTCGGCCAAAGATGACCAGATCCCACTTCTGAGCCAGGCGAACGTGTGTCGGATGGGCGCGGGCGAGCGGCGAGAAGAGTCGCGGAAAGTCAATGTAGAACGTCGGTCGGATGGTCTGAGGCTCGACCAGTCGTTCATACAGATGCATGGCCACATGTTCGGCACTGGTGTGCGCGGCGTTAGGCAGGCCGTGCTGTCGGGCAAGCACCCGGGCGGTGGCAGGAGCGCGGGCGGCGGTGATCTGTTCGCCCACCGCGTTGCTCACGGCCGTGTAGAAGGGGATGACGGGCCAGTCGTCATCTAGTTCAATACGTTGTCCCCTGGGGCCTGCCACCGTGGTGGTGCCGAGGGCAGCACGGGCGGCGGTGCGGATGAGGTCGCGGGTGAGGCGTCGCATGCCGATGTAGTCGTCGTACGCCCGGTACGCCTCAAGCAGGGTGTACTCGACGTTGTGGGTGGCGTCGGGTCGCTCGTCGCGGAAGGACCGCGCTAGCTCGAAGACCTGATCGAAGCCGGCGGCGATGAGTCTCTTGAGATAGAACTCCGCCGACGTCCGCAGGTACAGGGGTGCCTCGACGGACTGGCATCCCGTCTGAAACGGCCGGTCTTCCGCGTCGTGGGCCGCCGTCTCCAAAGTCGGGGTCTCGACTTCGATGAAGTCCTGCTCTTCGAGTGTCCTGCGGAGCGACGCGAGAATGTCGGCACGCCGGACGAGCAGCGTGCGCGCGTTGTCGTCGAGCAGACCCTGCGGCGGGCCTTGTGCGTCGTGCGGGTCAGGAAAGGTCCGCGTCGATTTGGAGAGGACCTGCCAAGTGTTCGCGTGCAAGATCGAGGCGTCCTGCGAGCTGGCGGCCAGCAGGCCGCGCACGGAGACGTGGTCGCCGGGGTTGACTTCATGTCGCCAGCGGTCTGGCGACCAGCCCTCGTCCAGCGTCGCGGGGTCTATGAGGACGGTGAGGTCGGTCTGGAGGCCATCGCCCGACCCGTCGCGGAGTGTCACCACCTGCAGGTCTTCTCGCCCGTACTGCGCCACTACCCGCCCGGCGAGAACCACGTGCCGGGAGTTCTGAGCGCTGTTGCTTCGGCTCGCTTGGTGGTGGGCGAGGTCGAGGGTCATGTCCCGGTAAGGAGAGGTGTGGGGTGCTGAGGCTCCCGGATGCTGGCGGCTCATGCGGTCAGAAGCGAGCGGACCCGATCTGGCCCGAGGGCCAGCAGCAGAGTCGGCAGGCGGGGACCGGTGTCGTCCGCGACGAGCAGCCGGTACAGGAGGATGAACCAGGTACGTTGCGCTGTCTTCAATTCCGGTGTCGGGGGGGTGTCGAGCGGCAGACCCCGTTGGATCTTGGGGATACCGTAGAGCAGCGTGGTGAGTTTCTCGATCGACCAGTTGTCGGCCAGGCCGTCCAGAAGCAGCTTGAGCGCGTGCTGCTCGGAGTCAGTGAGGCTCCTGAGCGTCTCGACATCAGGCTCGGTGCGCACCTGGGTGCGGTCCTCGGGGGCGACGTGTTCGTTGATCCAGGCTTGGGCGCAGTCCAGGCGTGGCCGTGCCTGGTCAAGTGAAGTGATCGGGTCGTCGGGGGTCAGGTCGCGCAGGATGCGGATCACCTGGCTCGTTTCCCCCGCCGTGATGTCTGCGACCGAGGCGAGTGCCCGGAACGGCAGCGGTCGCGGCGTGGCCCGCACCGGGCCGTTCGCGGTGCGTGCCGCGCGGGCGTGCGCGGCGGTGTCCACTGGGTTGGCCTTGCCGGCCGCGACGCGGCGGGTGAGGGCGTCCCACTCGTCGTAGGTGCGGTTGACCTCCTGGTCGAACGCGATGGTGATGGACTGGTTGGGTCGGCGCCGCGCGTACAGCCAGCGAAGCAGCGGCGCTTCCAGCACCCGCAGAGCGTCGGCGGGGGTTGGGGCACCGCCCTTGGAGCCGCTCATCTTGGCTGACCCGCTGGTGCCGACGAAGGAGTACATGAGGTAGTGCGGCGGCTCACCGCCATAGATGTCGCGCACGAGGTGCGAACCGACCGTGAAACTGGAGCCGGGCGAGGAGTGATCGACGCCAGCGGCTTCAAACGTGGCCCGCTCGTGCGCCCACCGCATCGGCCAGTCGACCTTCCACACCAGCTTGCCGGTGACCTCGGCGAGGGGACGCGGGCCGTCGACGGCGCCGCACGCGCATCGGTAGGTCAGATCGGTGGTCTCGTCATCGAAGGCGGTGACTGTGGTGTCGTCGCGGCCGCAGACCCGGCAGTAGGGCCGGAACGGGTAGTAGGCGAGGTCGGTGCGGCGTTCGTCGTCCTCGTCGGCGTTGGCGTCTCGCTTGGTGCGGTACCGGTCGAGCACGTCGTGGATCTCGGTGCGCCGCCGCATCGCGGTCTCGATCTGCGCCAGGTACGCCCCTGACGTGTACATCTGCGTCTGGCTGACCTCCACCAGGTTCACGCCCAGTTCGGTCAGCGCGTCGCGGAGACCTGCCTTGAAGTGCTCAGCCCAACTCTCGTGCTCCCCGCACGGATCGGGCACGGCCGTCAACGGCCTCCCGATCTGCTCGGCGTACGAGGGCGGAACGCCAGCGGGAACCTTGCGGAGGCGGTCGTAGTCGTCCCAGGAGAGGATGTGCCGGCTCGGCACCCCTCGCCGGGCGAGTTCGTCGGCGACCAAGTGGGGCACCATGATCTCACGCAGGTTGCCCAGATGGATCGGCCCCGACGGGCTGATGCCCGACGCGCAGGTGATCACCTCGCCGGGATGGCGCCGGTCGGCTTCGGCGCACACGTCATCGGCGGTGCGCGCCACCCAGTCGTTTGCCGCTTGGCTGCTCACCGGCTCATCCACCTCTCGTAGCTGTCTCAACCCGTAGCTGTCTTAACTCGGGATCAAGGATACGGACCGTTCGTGTCCGGTCTGTCGGTGCGTCCATGTGCGATCCGCGCGGCGTCTCCCTCCGCGGCGAGCTCGGCGTGGACCATCTCCAGCCCGGTCCTGCCGAGTTTCAGCAGCCGGGTCGTCTCCTCGCTGGGGTCTCCGTTAACGAATCGGGCGCGGGCGGCGCCGAGGAACTCCATCGCCACGGCCGCATGCGTGTATCTCTCCAGCGCGACTCGCTCCTCCGACCCCAGACGATGGTGCTTGTCGTACATGTCCGCGAGCCCGTGCGCGCGGTCGCGCAGCGGCCGGCGGTCGCCGTGCATCAGGTTGGCCGCGATGACCGCGAGTTCCTGGATGCGCGGGTACCGGTTGGCCACGGCGAAGTCGAGCACGACGACCTCTCCCGTAGCGGCGAGCAGGATGTTTCCCCTCGTCATGTCGCCGTGTATGAGCACGTGCGGCAAGCCGCGGGGGTCAAGTTCGCGCATGCGTCGGGCAGCGAAGTCAACGACGGCCATCGTGTCTGGGTCGATGTGGCTGCGAACCGTCTCGGACAGCGCGGAGATGTTCGGCACCGCCCACGGGTCGAACACGAAGCCGGGATCGAGGTCCAGGGAGTGGATCAACGCGGCCTGCGCGATCACCTCGCGCAACTCGTCGTCAGTGGGTGGCCGGTCAAGATCATGGAAGGTCTGCCCGTGGACGAACTCCATGACCATGTAGCGGCGGCCGGATACCTGGTCGGTGTGCAGACCGACTCCGGTCTCATCGAGGAGCAGCCGAGGATGGCGGACCCCGATCTTCATGGCGTGTGCAACGACATCGACCACGCGGGCAGCTGCGGCGTGGGTTCTGACCGACGAGAACACCTTGAGTACGAAGCGGCCAGCGTGGCAGTCCAGGGCGACATTGCAGTCTTCGTACCCCACGTTGATCACCGAGTAGCGCCGGACGGGGCCGAGCCCATGCGCAGCGGCGACACGTCCGAGCAGCGCGTTCAAGGCGTCTACCCCGCCTGCACGGGCCACGTGCTCGGCGGGCGTGTCCATCTCTGCTCCCAGGTTCGCTGGTCGGTTAGTCGAAGTAGCGGCAGAGTTCGCCGTCCCGGATGACGTCGAGCGTCACGCAGTGAAACCCACCACCAAGCGCCCGTGCGTGGCGCAGTGTGAGGGGCAGCGTCGAGATGCCATGTCGTTCGAGTGCATTGATGAGCTTGTGTTGAGTCGCGTCGACAATCGCGAGTTCCGGGTTGACCATCAGCAGGTTCATGCCAATCCACTCGGAGCTGAGCGGATTCCGGACCGAGGCTGGTGTCTCGGCCATCGGCGGGCACCAAATGACATCCCATCCGCGCAAGGCGTGCGGCATGTTGGCCTCGTTGACCCGCGCGGGGTTGAGCAGCACCAGCCCTGGGCGCAGGAAAGAGATGGTGCTGTCGATGTGGGTCAGGCCGTAGATGCCGCGCAGGGGATGGACCGTGAAGTCGCCGTACAGGTTGAGCAGCCGCTCCAGCCAGACCCGGCCCAGCTCGTTGCCGCTCGCTGAGACCTGGTAAAGGAGGTCCCGGCCGCATCTGAGCACGTTCGCCGCTTCGAACACCGGTTCCAGGTCCGCAAGCCGGGGCAGCCCGTTGTCGTCGGTCTGGAACAGTGCGTCCCGAAGCTGCGGTTTCGGTGCCGCGATCCACGTCGATCCGGCGAGCATGTACCGCTGGAACAGCTCACGTAGCCCGAACATCTCGAAGTACCGGGCACGCACGGGGCTCGGAGTCTCGATGATCAGCGACCCGATGACGAGGGCGAGGTCGCGCGGGCAATAGGAGTAGAAGCCGTCGCTCTGCCAGTAGCCAGTGCCGAACGCGCGTGAGTGATCGACAGCCGACACTTGGTGGACGGTCACGTCCAGACCGCGAAGCGTGTCGATCAAGATGTGGAGGTCCTCGTTGGTCTGCTCCACCACGCGCGACGGGAAACGGCCGGTGCGGACGCGAGCCAGCTCACTACCCGGCATGTCGCCGTACAGGTTGAGCCACATCGATCGGTCGCGCACCGGGATCTGCGCGTTCGACGCGTCCCCCACGATGACCTCGCGCAGTGGCGAGAACTCGTCGCAACTGCGGGCCACACGGCCTACAGGCGCCGGGCCGACAGACACGACCGCTGGTTCCTCGGGTACCGCCTGCTGTGCCAACGTCGAGCATCCTCCCTGAGCGATCGGGCCTGGCTGCTTGCCGGCAACCAACCCGAAGCGGTCATGCGATTGTCCGTGCCGCCCCGCGGCTACGGTGTCGGGGCAGCGAAGCGCAGACCATCACGCGCATCAGCCACCGGTCGGTGCCGTCGTGGCGGGGACGGAAGGCGGTCCGGGCATGCGCCACGCGGCGGTTGTCTACGACCAGCAGATCACCAGGCTCCAAGACGTGGCAGCCTGCCGCCCGTACGACTGCGTGCCCGAGCCGCATCATGGCCTCGCGGGCCTCTGTGTCGCCCTCGTCCAGCGGTTCCATGTAGAGCGGATCAAACCGGATCTCAGGATCGGCGTCGTCACCCGCCAACATCGGCACCGCCAGCCGCTCGCCAACGAGGCCGTGAGCCACGTCGGGCACCACGGCAAAGCGAGGCTGTCTAAGGACTCGCCGCCACTTGTCGTCCAGGGCCAGGCGACGCGCCGAGCAGAAGAGCGTGGACGCCGCGGGATCGCCCCGCAGGCACAGCAGGGCGAAGTAGTCGCAACGATCGTCGCTGAACGCGTCCTCCACATGCCAGTCCAAGAACGAGTCGCTGCCTTCGCTGGTCTGCGAGGACTCCGCACCAGGTGCGGGCACCACGTCCTGCACGAGCCGCCCGTCGTAGAGGCTGCCGAACGTGAACGGCTCGCCGAACAACCCCGTCACACCCAGCAGGCAAAGCGCCCGAAGCTGAGCGCCAACAGTGCGATCCGCCGTGGCCGAGGCGGGTGTAAGGCCAAGATCGTCGTCCTCGCGCGGAAGGCCACGGATCAACAGCACGTCGTGGGCACTTCCCCGGTTCCGGAAACGATGGATGGCCCGCAGCAACCCGCCAGGCAACGCGCCCACCACCGCCGCGCTCAGCTCCACGAAGTCCTCCGGTGCAAGGTCGGCCACTGAGCAGTCGGCCGCCAACTCTCTCAGCAGCAACCTGACGCTCTCAGCGTCCTTATCGGTCATGCAGAATGCATCGGCCAGCCCCTGTAGCGCTCGCTTCGACCACCGGGTTAGCACCCCCTCATGCAGTAACGGACGACCCGAGGCCTCCGGCGCATTGGCAGAGGCATGCGACCGCGAGATTTCAACTGACGACCACTCCGGAGAATCGCCATCGGACAATGTGGAGCGTTGCGAGAGACCGTAGGCGCATCGCAATGTTGAGGTAAAGCACAATTACAAGCAGTAGTGGATCTCTGGGAACCCGCCATCTTGGTCACCTACCTTCCCTGGGTGGGGTGAGCGAGCCGGCCGGCACAGGGGCCGTTTCTCCCCTGACAAGCCGCGCGTAGCGCACGCTCCAGCAGGCAAACGGGACCTCCCAACCACTCTCCGACCGCGACGTGCACAGGCAACAGTTGCCCTGCTCGTCGGGTCGATGGTCAGCCAGCACCAACTCCGCCTCCGCGAGCAGGCGTCGCCGCAGCACGGGGGCCACTGTGGACTGCTCGGCGCGGGCGAGCATGCCGAGCAGGATCCGGTCGCGTACGTCGTCGTCGGGATGCCACTGCTGGGCCACCACCGCCCAGTAAGCCGCCTGGTCGGGTTCGAGTTTGGCGGGCGGCTCGATCGGCGGCCGGTAATCGGCGGTGAACGGGCTGCGCACTAGGTCACGCATCCTTAGTCGTGAGCGCGTACAGGGCGAGGACCGCGACCGCTGCGGCGAGGAGCACCCATCCGGCGGCCTTGACGGTCAACAGCCGCGCCAGTCGGAGCAAGATCGGCAACTCGGCGCAGCGGGTTCGGTACGTGTTCCACGCCATCGCCGCCCGCGCATAGCCGTTCCCGGCCAGCCAGCCGAGTACCAGGCACGTCACGGCCACCGCCGCGTGTGTGGACAGCATCGATATCTCCGAGAGGTCGAGGTGGCCGGTGGCGAGGAGTCATCGCGGGTCCTCCCACCAGGGCGTGTCGGGACGCGGGGGCGGCCACTCGGCGGGAGAGGGCGCGTCGGTGGAGCCGGCGTGTCCGAGGCCGGCGCGCGACGGAATGGGTGTTGGGCGCCTCCGAGGCTCCGGGCGCGTCTGCGGCGTCGACTCTGGTGTCGGGTCGGACTCTGGTTCAGCGAGCGCCAGATGGTTGTGACACAGCCAGGTCGTCGGTGTGCCAGTGCGATCGATGTGCATCCAGCCCAGCACCGTCGCCACTAGCGGGGCACCGCAGGTGCGGCAAGGCACCGGTCCACGAGCCTGCGGGCTCGCGGTCCCTGCCACCTCGGGTGCCATCGCCGTCACCGCGACGTCTCTCGACCGACCGCCAGGTCCCGGTACGCCTCCTCGTGCCGCCACACCGGCAGCAGGACCCCGCCATCGCTCACGTCCGCGCGAACCAGACCAGCCAGCAGCATCGCGTGGGAGTCCAACGGGTTGGTCAGCCGCCAGCGCCGGGTCTCCTCGGTCGAGACGAGATCAGGGTGCTTCGAAGCCGACGCGGCGCGCACCAGCACCAGGAGCAGCAATTCCTGCTCCGCCGGCTCTGCCGGTACGTCCGTTTGGCCGCACCCGCGACCACACGAGTACACCCGCAGCCCGTTCTGGTACAGCACAGGCACCAGCAAGCGTCGGCACGACAGTCGCCACAGCAACCCCCGCGCCGTCCACGGATCGGGGCGTGGCGGGCGCTGCCACACCGCCACCGCGCCCTCGCCGGCCGATGCCCTGGACCGAGGCTGCGGGAGCCGGGTCGGCGCAGTGGGCACGGACGCGCGGCCGATCGCCGTCACCGGCACCCACCTGCCCGCCGCGATGCCGGGACGAGCGACGAGTCACCGTCGCCCGTCCCGGCGGCCCCCACCTGCGGAGACACCCACCCGTCCCGCCGTACGGGGAGGGGAGCCGGCATAGATGGCTTGGTGTCTCCCCCTGCGCTCGACGCGGCAGCCCTTGTGGCGGTACCGCGCCGAGGAGACCACGACGAGCCTGTCTGGACTGCTAATAGCTGGGCGGCAATGCGAACCGGCATGCATGGCACCTCGGCGCCACATGCTCGGCACTGCCCGACCGCCGCAACGGCGGCGTCTGAGTGCCGAACCAGTATCCGGTGGGCGTTTCGGAGGTCGTCGTCGTTCACGCTGCCCAACGACAGGCCGATCGGCATCAAGGAGGCCGTGGTCATTACCGCATCAACTCGATCATGCTCGCCGCAATCAGCAGCACCCCAAGCAGGATCGGCACCACCGCGCCAACGATTCCGACAAGGCTTGGTCGCGCGTGGTCGGCAGCACCGAGCACGGCGTTCGCGTCCTGCCTGTCCCGGCACGGGTATCGGTCGCGGCAGGCGCGGCACCGTCCAGTCCACGGGTTGCGGCGGTGTACGTCGGCGATTGACTGGGCCACCGCCACATCACCGCCATACGGCAGAACGGTCACGGCCGTTGGTCTGACGCGTGCGGTGCGCATGTTCTTCCCCCTTGCGGTAGTCGGCGCGACTAAGCGTGCGCCTGCCGTCACAACTCAGAATGCACGGGGAAGACTGCGCGGGCAACCCCGTACCGGGAATTCAGTACGGTACGGGTTGCAGGGTGAACCGCTTCCGATGGACACTGAGCGTCACAGACCGTGAAGGAGACGACGACGTGACCAAGCAGCCAAGCAAGACACTGCGGCGTCGCCGGCTGGGCGCGGCACTGCGCGCCTGCCGGGATGCGGCCGGGCTCACCCGCGAGGACGTGGGCGAGAAGCTGGACTGCTCAGGCTCGAAGATCACTCGCATGGAGAACGCCGATGTCGGAGTCCGCAGGAGCGACCTGCTCGCGCTGCTCGACATCTACGGCGTCGGCGACCAGGAGCAGCGCGAAGAGTTGCTGGACCTCGCCCGAAGGTCGAAGGAGACCGGCTGGTGGCAGAAGTACAGCACACTGCCCGGCAACTACCGCCAGTTGATCGAGCTGGAGTCGGTCGCGCTGTCGATCCGCTGGTACGAGCAGGTGGTCGTCCCCGGTCTCCTCCAGACCGCCGACTACGCCCGCGCCGTCATCGAGGCCGCATCGCCCAGCAACAGTCCAGAGGAGATCGATAGCAAAGTCGAAGTGCGACTCAACCGCCAGACGCTGCTCACCGACAACGCTGAGCCGCCCGAGTGCTGGATCATCCTCGACGAGGCCGCGCTACACCGCGTGATCGGCAACGTGAAGATCATGCACGCGCAGATGAACCACCTGACCGAGATGGCCAAGGCCAAGCTGGTCCGGCTTCAGGTGATCCCTTTCGAACACGGCGGGCACGAGGCGATGACCGGCGCGTTCACGATCCTGCGCTTCGACCCGCCCGACCCCGACATCGTGTACCTGGAGGGCATGGCCGGCGACATCTATCTCGATCAACCCGAAGACATCGACCGGTGTAGCCTCGTGTTCGACCACCTTTGCGCCGTCGCGGCTACACCGGCGCAGTCACGCAAGGTCATCGCCGAAAGCGCGCGACGGTTCGCATGACCCCACCGAGAGGAGCCCCTGCAGTGATCGATTTGACCGGTGCCGCGTGGCACAAGAGCACCCGCTCGCAGAGCCAAGGAAGCTGCGTCGAGATTGCCGTAGTCCAGGGCCACGTGGCCGTACGAGACTCCAAGGACCCGAGCGGTCCCGCCCTCGTCTTCACGCCCGCCGAGTGGGCCGCATTCCTGGACGGCGTCCACAAGGACGAGTTCGAACTCTGAGCCCAAGCCGAGCAGTCCCCCCGACACGGGGACAGACAGCCAAATCGGGAGCCGCTGACCAGCGTCGACCTCGCCCACGCCTCGTGGCGGAAGAGCACGCGAAGCCAGGGCAGCGGCTCCTGTGTAGAGGTCGCCACGAACCTCCCGGGCGTGGTGGCGGTACGTGACACCAAGAACCGATCCGGACAGGTATTGATCTTCACCGCTGAGGAGTGGTGCGCCTTCCTGGCAGACGCCAGAGAAGGCCGGTTCAATATCTAGCCAGACCAAACCAGCCGCTATTCCAGGCGAACGGGGCACGAGTGGCGCCCCAAGATGGCGACACGGGCAGCCGAAGGCGCGTTGCAAGACTGACCAGCTTGGAATGGCTCTGGCCGGACAACCCGTCGCGTGAAGTGTGTCACAATCGAAGGTTCGTCTTGCCGAAGCCGCCCGGCCCGTAGATCACCGCCACCGGCGGTACGGCCTGGCGCGCGACGGTGAGCGCCCTGGTCAGGGCGGCAAGCTGGCGGTCGCGCCCGACAAAGGTCGCCGTGGCGGCCGGGAGTTGGCGGGGTACGGGGTGATCCTGGGCAACCGCCGGCTCCGGCGCGGCCTGGGCGCCGTCGCAGAACTCGTCGCGCTCGGCTCCGGTGAGCGCGAACGCGTCGGCGAGCAGTCGTACGGTGGCGGGCCGCGGCGTCTCGATCCGGCCGCTCTCGATGTTGCGGATGTTGCGCGAGCTCAGCCCGGTGGCGTGGGCGAGGTCGTCCTGCGTGAGGCCGAGTCGCTGCCGGTGGATCCGCACCTGCGCACCGAACATCAGTCTGCCTCCCGTACGGCTACCGCCGGCGCGTCGAAGTGGCGGGCCGTTCCTCCCGGGCACAGGATCCCGGTCCCGCGACGGCCGGTCAACCAGCATCTCGTTCCTCGGCGACAGAACGTCACGGTGAGCCGTCGATCCCACCGCGCGGAGCCGGGCGGGACACGGGCTAGGGTCGGCCAGGGTGCTGATCCGGCGACGGGAGATTCAGATGCGGTTCGGACTGGTGGGAACGGGTCCCTGGGCGGCGCTGGCGCACGGGCCGGGGCTGCGTACCGCCGAAGGGGTGGAGCTGGTCGGGGTGTGGGGTCGCAACCCGGACAAGGCGCGCAGTCTGGCCGACACCTTGGCGGTCGCGGCGTACGGCGACTACGAGGCGTTGCTCGCCGACGTGGACGCGGTGGCGTTCTCCGTACCACCGGATGTGCAGGCTCCTATGGCGCTGAAGGCGGCCGCCGCCGGAAAGCACCTGCTGCTGGACAAGCCGGTCGCGTTGACGGCGCCGGCGGCGCGGGAGCTGGCGGATGCGGCCTCGGACGTCGCGTCCGTGGTGTTCTTCACCGACCGGTTCGCGCCGGAGACCCGCAGCTGGCAGGCGACCGTCGGCGAGACCGGCGGGTGGCGTGGCGGCTGGGTACGGATGCTGGCCAGCCTGGATGCGCCGGGCAACCCGTTCGGGAATTCGCCGTGGCGGCGCCAGCACGGCGCGCTGTGGGACATCGGGCCGCACGCGCTGTCCACGCTGACCGCGACGCTGGGGACGATCACCGGCCTGACCGCGGTTGCCGGCGCCGACGACCTGGTGCACCTGATCGTCAGCCACGAATCCGGCGCCACCAGCACCGCCACGTTGTCGCTGCTCGCTCCGGAGCTGGGCAGCAGTTTCGAGACCGCGGTGTGGGGCGAGAGCGGCACCACGTACGCCCCGCCGCGTACCACCCCGGCGGCCGAGTCGCTGGCGATCGCCGCGACCGAGCTGGTGGCGGCCGCGGAGTCCGGCGAGCCGCATCCGGCGGGGCTGGTGCTCGGCGCCCGGGTGGTCGAGCTGCTCGCCGAGGCCGAAGCTGCGGTACGCGGGGGGCCGCGGTGACAGTGGTGTCGCTAACCTAGGCACGGTACGTCCCGGCATCCCCACGGAGCAGCAGTGTCAGCAGACCGGCCAGATCGCAGGCGAGGCGACGCGCGGTGGTATGCGCTGCTCGCGGTGGCCGCCGTCCTGGCCGGGTTGCTGGTGGGGTTCGGGCTGCAGTGCACCGACGGCATGGTGCACCACGGCGCCTTGGCCGAGCCAGCGCACCACCACGCCATGGCCGCGGCTCCGGGTGCCGCGGTGGAGGACGACGACGGCATGGGCGGCATGGCCCAGGCGTGCCTGACCGCGGTGGTCGCGGTCGGTTTCGCGATGTTGCTGTTGGTCGCGGCGGTCGGTGCGCCCGCGGCGGTGCGGGGTGCTCGCCCGACAGTGGTGGTACGCCTGCGGCAGCGGCCGCGCCGCCGGCTCACGCTGGCACAGCTGTGCCTGTCGCGTACGTAGGGGAGAGGTCTGCCTTCTGCCAGCCCGGCTCGGGCCGGCGTCCTCGCTCACCTTCCCTTTCGTCATAGGAGCACCATGTCTCAGTTGTACGCGGTCCTGGTGACCGGGTTGTTCGCCGGCGGTGTGTCGTGCGCTGCCGTACAGGGGGGCCTGCTGGCCGGGCTGGTCGCCCGGCAGCGCCCCGAGCCCGTCGCGGCCTCGTCGGGCAAACGCGGCAAGCCCGTCCGCGCCGGAGCTGGCAAGACAGCCCGAGCCGGCAAGACAGCCGGAGCCGGCAAGGCCGTTCGCGCCGGGGCTGGCAAGGCTGGTGTGTCGCCGGGCGCTTCCGGCGGAGTGGGGAAGCGGCTGGTCGACGATTTGGCGCCGGTGGGCGGATTCCTCGCCGGCAAGCTGGTCTCGCACGCGGTGGTGGGGGCGGCGTTGGGTGCGCTGGGCGGCCTGGTGGAGCTCTCGCTCGCGACCCGTACGTACGCCCAGCTCGCCGCCGGCGTACTGGTGATCGTGTTCGGGTTGGCGCAGCTGGGCGTACCGGGCTTCAAGGACATCGTGATCCAGCCGCCGGCGTCCTGGTCCCGGCTGGCGCGCGGTCAGGCCCGCTCCGAGTCGGTGTTCGCGCCGACCCTGCTGGGGCTGGCGAGCGTACTGATCCCGTGCGGCGTGACCCTGTCGGTGATGGCGCTCGCCGTGACCTCCGGCTCGTGGTGGGCCGGCGCCGCCACCATGGCGGTGTTCGTCCTGGGGACCAGCCCGTTGTTCGCCATCCTCGGGTACGCCGCCCGCAGGGCCGCCACCGCCTGGCGCGGCCGGCTCGCGGTCGCCACCGGCGTGGTGCTGCTGGTGGTCGGGCTCTACACCTTCAACGGCGGCCTGGAGCTGGCGGGTTCGCCGCTGGCCGCCAGCCGGATCGCCGCCTCCTTCGGCTCGCCGGCCGACGCCGGCGGGGGCTCGTCCGAGACCGGCGACGGCTCGCCGGTGTCGGTGGCCGACGGCAAGCAGACCGTGGTGGTCACCGCGGTGACGGGGGCGTACCAGCCGGCCGAGCTGACGGTGAAGGCCGGCCTGCCGACCACACTGGTCGTACGGTCGGAGAACGCGCAGGGCTGCGTACGGTCCTTCGTGATCCCGTCGCTGAACAAGCAGCTGGTGCTGCCGGCCAACGGCGACACCACGATCGACCTCGGCACCCTGAAGCCGGGTCGTCTGGACTACAGCTGCGGCATGGGCATGTACACCGGCGCGCTGACCATCGAGGCATGACCATGTCGGAGACCTGGACCTTCGCCGTCACCGGGATGCACTGTGGCAGCTGTGGCCTGCTCATCGACGACGCCCTGGAGGACGTCGACGGGGTGCTCGCCGCCTCGACCAGCGTCAAGCTGGGCGTGACCACGGTGCGCGTCGACCCGACCCGTACCCGTCCGGACGCGGTGGTCGCCGCGATCACCGCCGAAGGGTACGCCGCCGAGCACACCGCCTGACCCTCAGCCGGCGCCGCCGCCGGCGGGGCCGTCAGCCGGCGCCGCCTGGGCCGTCACCGGCGCCGTATGCGGCGAGGAAGACCCGTACGCCTTCGCGCCGCCGGTACGCCCCACGCGTCGATGAATCCCCGGAGCACCTCCGCCGGCGCGGCCGGACTGCCGGACGGGTCGAAGCCGCGCAGGTTGGCGTACAGCTGGCCGTCGGGGAAGCGGTCGGCGACCTCGCGCGCCCAGTGCACCGCCAGGGAGGTCTTGCCGATCCCCGCGGCGCCGGCGATCACCGCGACGGTCGCCCGCTCCGGTGCGGTCAGCAGTCCGGTCAGCTGATCCAGATATCCGGTACGCCCGGCGAACCCCGCCACGTCGACCGGCAGCTGCGCCGGCACCGGCCGGTCCCCGAGACTGGGCGCCGCGGGTCGATCGCCCCCGTCCTCGAGTGCGTCGTCCCCCGCCAGCGCGGCCTGCTGGAAGCGGTCCCGCTCCGGGCCCGACAGCCGCAACGCGTCGGCGAGCAGCCGTACCGTGACGGCCCTCGGTCGCGTGATGTGGCCGGTCTCCAGGTTGCGCAGGGCGCGGCTGCTCACCCCGGCGCGCTGCGCCAGCTCCTCCTGGGAGATGCCGCGCTCACGGCGCTTGGCGCGCAGGTGCCGGCCGAACGTCGGGTCTTCCGCGGTGGCCACCGGCTAACGGTCACCGCCCGGTATCTCGAGATTGGAGTAGTACGCCGCCGAGAACGGGAACGCCTCGGCGATCCAGTGTCGCAGCGCGTCGTACAGCCGGGCGTAGTAACCCTGGCGGTACGCCGCCGGGGTCACCCACCAGCTGACGTCCACGTCGTACCGGAGGAGTTCGTCGGTCAGCTCGGTACGCCGTCCCATCGGATACAGGTAGCAGCACCCGAGATACCGGCCGGCGTCGTCGTACACGGCGTACGCGAAGGAGTAGCCCTCGCGGAACTCCAGCTCGTGCCACACCAGGTCGACGTAGTTGAACTCCTCGGTGACCGGCTCGGTCGGCCAGCCGCCGCCCCGGGTGCGCTGGATCAGCTCCAGGCTGGCGTTGATGCCCTTGACGTCCTCGGCCAGGTCCGCCCGGGAGATCGTCCGCGCCCGGATGTCCTGGTACGCCAGCTCAGCCGGCGCCGCGTACCCCTGTGGTAGGTCGAGAGACTTCACCAGACCGCGGTAGTCCACGCCTTCTCCTCGTCCGTGCTGTCGGGCATTCATTGTGTCGCGCCCCACCAGCCGTGGGGGACGTCGGTGCGCCGTGTAAGGATCGGTGAGCGGGCTCGGGGCGTACCGGCCGGCGGAGGAGGTGTACGTCGTGGCGGACGTGCTGTTGGTGGGCAGTACGCGGATGCTCCAGGAACCAGGCGGCGAGCAGCTGGTGGCGGGGCTGGCCGCGCGCGGAGTGACGGCGCGCTGGGTGCGCTGGGACGACCCGGAGGTCGACTGGTCCGCCGCCCGCGTGGTGGCGGTACGCGCGACCTGGGATTACCACGAGCGGCTCCCCGAGTTCCTGGCCTGGGCGAAGGCGGTGGACGCGTCGTCGCACCTGCTCAATGGTGCCGAGGCGTTCGTGTGGAACACCGACAAGGCGTACCTGATGGAGCTGGTGCGGGCCGGCGTACCGGTGGTGCCGTCGCAGGTGGTCACCGACCGGGACGGGCTGGGGCGGGCCGCGGCGGCGTACCGCGGGCGGGTGGTGATCAAGCCGTGCGTCAGCATCGGCGGGATCGGCCTGGTGGTCTTCGACCGGGCCGCGGACGTCGCGGCGGCGGCCGCCGGGGAGGCCGACGCGGCGGGGCTGGGCGACGGGCCGTGGCTGGTGCAGCCGGTGGTGGAGTCGGTGAGTACGGAGGGCGAGACCTCGGTGTTCGTGATCGGCGGCCAGGTCACCGGACAGGTACGCAAACTCCCCGCGGGCCGGGAGATCCGGGTGCACGAGCAGTACGGCGGCCGGTCGATCCCGGTCGACGTCGACGCCGCCGCCGCGGAGCTCGCCCGCACCACCGTGGCCGCCGCGGAGCGGTTGTTGCGCGGCTCCCTGCCGTACGCCCGGGTGGACCTGATGCGGATGCCCGACGGCGCGCTGGTGGTCGGCGAGCTGGAGGTGACCGAGCCGGGCCTCTACCTGGACGTGACGCCGCAACACGGCGAGGCGTTCTGCGACCTGGTGGCGCGGCTGGTGGCGCCGGCCTGAGCGGTGCGGTCTCCTACCCAGGCCGGGTACGAAGCCCTACCGGGGGCGGGACCTGAGTCCCGCGAGGTAAATCCCGGAGTCAGATGTCGGGCCGGTGATCCTCCGGGAGCATGATGCGCGTGGACGTTCTTGATCTCGCGCGCTGGCAGTTCGGCATCACCACGGTCTACCACTTCCTGATGGTGCCGCTGACGATCGGACTCGCGGTGCTGGTCGCCGGTATGCAGACCGCGTGGGTACGCACCGGCAAGCCGCACTACCTGGCGATGACCAAGTTCTGGGGCAAGCTGCTCCTGATCAACTTCGCGATGGGGGTGGTCACCGGGATCGTGCAGGAGTTCCAGTTCGGGATGAGCTGGAGCGCGTACTCCCGGTTCGTGGGTGATGTTTTCGGGGCGCCGCTGGCGATGGAAGGGCTCGTGGCGTTCTTCGTCGAGTCGACCTTCCTGGGGCTGTGGATCTTCGGGTGGGACCGGCTGCCGAAGCGCGTACACCTGGCGTGCGTGTGGGCGTTTTCGCTGGCCGCGATGGCGTCGGCGTACTTCATCCTGGCGGCCAACTCGTGGATGCAGCATCCGGTCGGGGTGGTGCTGGTCGACGGCAAACCGCAGCTCACCTCGATCGCCGCGGTGCTCACCAACAACACCGCGCTCGCCACCGTCCCGCACACCCTCGCCGGCTCGTTCGCGGTCGCCGGCTCGTTCCTGGTCGGCATCGCCGCCTGGCAAATCGCCCGCAGCCGCACCGCCGACGGCGAAACCAGCGGCGGCGAAGCCGCCGCCACCGCCGAGGCCGCCGACAAGGCCGCCGCCACCGCCGACAGCGAAACCACAGACGGGGAGATCGCCGAGCGGGATCACCGCGCGTGGCGGGCGTCGCTGAAGCTGGGCGGGTGGGTCGGCATGGTGGCCTTTGCCGCGCTGGCGCTGACCGGGGACTGGCAGGCGAAGCTGATGTTCGAGCAGCAGCCGATGAAGATGGCGGCCGCCGAGGCGCTGTGCGAGACCGAGCGGCCTGCCGGCTTCTCGATCTTCGCCTGGGGGGACGTACGCCGTCCCGACTGCGACAACGTCAAGTCGATCCCGATCCCGGCGCTGCTGTCTTACCTGGCCAACGGCGACGTGGACTCCGAGGTGAAGGGCGTCGAGGAGCTGGTGCCGGCGTACCAGGCGAAATACGGCGACCGCTACCCGGACGATCCCCGGCTCGGTGAGCTGGCCGGAAAGCCGATCGACTACGTACCGAACCTGCCGGTGACGTACTGGGGGTTCCGGCTGATGATCGGGCTCGGGGCGCTCGCCGCGTTCGGCGCCGCTGCGGCGCTGTGGCTGACCCGGCGGGGGCGGTTCCCGGGTGGACGGTGGTTCCCCCGGTTGGCGCTGCTGGGGATCGCGCTGCCGTTCCTGGCCAACAGCTTCGGCTGGATCTTCACCGAGATGGGGCGCCAGCCGTTCGTGGTGGTGCCGAACCCGACCGGCGTCGACGGCGTCTTCATGTACACCGCGATGGGCGTCTCGGGGCTGTCCACCGCGGAGGTCTGGACGTCGCTGATCTCGCTCACGGTGGCGTACGGGGTGCTCGCCGTAGTCGAGGTCTTCCTGCTCCGGCGGTACGTGCGCGCCGGGATCGCCGGGGTGATGCCCCCGCCGGCACCGCCGGACACCGAGGCCGAGGACCGCGACGTGCTGGCGTTCGCGTACTAGAGGGGATCGACGATGGATCTCGCGACACTGTGGTTCCTGATCATCGCGGTGCTCTGGCTGGGCTACCTGTTCCTGGAGGGCTTCGACTTCGGGGTCGGGATGCTGCTGCCGATCCTCGGCCGCACCGAGCAGGAGCGCCGCGTCATGATCAACACGATCGGGCCGGTATGGGACGGCAACGAGGTCTGGCTGCTGGTCGCCGCCGGCGCCACGTTCGCCGCCTTCCCGGGCTGGTACGCGTCGCTGTTCTCCACCGCGTACCTCCCCGTGTTGGTTTTCCTGCTGGCGCTGATCGGGCGAGGCGTGGCATTCGAGTACCGCGGCAAGGTCGACTCTGACCGCTGGCGGCGCGGCTGGGACCGGGTGATCGTGGTCGGTTCCTGGGTGCCGGCGCTCGGGGTCGGCGCGCTGCTCACCACCAACGTGGTCGGGCTGCCGATCGACGCCCACGGGGACCGGGTGGGCGGCGCGTTCGCCATGGTCGGGCCGATGACGCTGCTCGGCGCCGTGGCGATCGCCGGCTACGCGCTGGTGCACGGCGCGGTGTTCGTCACGCTGAAGACCGACGGCCCGATCCGGGAAAGAGCGCGCCGGCTGGCGTTGCGGGCCGGCCCGGTGGCGCTGCTCCCGCTGGTTGCCCTGTTGCTGCTGATCCAGTGGGGGTACGGCGCGCGCTGGGGCTGGGCCGTCGTCGCCGTCATCGGGCTGGCCGCCGTCGCCGCGCTGCTGCGGCTGCGGGCCCGGCGGGAAGGGCAGGCGTTCGGGCTGCTCGGCGTCGCGGTCGCCGGCACCGTGGTGGCGCTGTTCGGCGCGCTCTACCCGAACGTCGTACCGTCCACTGTGGACCCTGCGTACTCGTTGACGATCGCGGACACCGCGTCCAGCCCGTACACCCTGACGGTGATGAGCTGGCTTGCGCTCTTCGGTACGCCCGCCGTGCTGGTCTACCAGGGCTGGACGTACTGGGTGTTCCGGAAGCGGATCGCCACCCGGCACCTGCCGCCGGTGCACGTGCCGTGAGCCGCGGCCCGGTCGCCGACCTGGTACGGCTCTCGCCCACCGCCCGCCGGGCGCTGATCGGGTGCGCGCTGCTCGCCGCCGCCAGCGCGGTCGCGTTGGTGGTGCAGGCGTGGGCGCTCGCCAACGCCCTGGCCGCGATCATGGCGCTGGGCGGGCCGGGCGGCGGGTCGGCCTCAGGCGGCGGGCCGGCCTTCCCGGCGGGCGGGCTGGCCTCCCCGGCCGACGGGGCCTCCCCGGCGGACCGGCTGGCCTCCCTGGCCGGCGGGCCGGTGGGTGGCTGGCTGGTGGTGTTGGCGGCGGCGGTGGTGGCGCGGGCGGGGCTGAGCTGGGCGACCCAGGTGGTGGCGGCGCAGGCGGCGGCCGGTGCCAAGGCGGAGCTGCGGAGCGCGCTGCTGGACCGGTCGCTGGCGCTCGGGCCGGAGTGGATCGCGCGGCGTGGCGC
>JBOGDF010000054.1:0-20629 GCA_050701635.1 Micromonosporaceae bacterium
CCTTCGCAGAGCACGGTGCCGCTGCGGACCGCGAGGTCCTGCATCGCGGTGATCCCGGCGACCGTCTCCACCTCCACCCCTGGCACCAGCTCCCGTACGGTCTGCGCCAGGTACGTGAAGGTGGAGTACACGTTCGGGTCCCCGATGGTCGCGAACGCCACCGTCGACGCGCCGCCGTCGAAAGCTTCCCGGACCCCACGCGCCGCGCCGTCCCACGCCGACTCGCGACGGGCCGTCACCCCGCCACGGTCGTTGAGCGCGAACACCGCCCGGCGGATCCGCGGATCCTCGCCCAGGTGGTGCCGTACGGTCGCTTCCGCACGGCCCAGCTCGCCGGTCGACATCACCGGCACCAGCACCACGTCGGCTTCGCGGAGCACGCGTACCGCCTTGACGGTGACCAGCTCCGGGTCGCCGGGGCCCATCCCGACTCCGATCAGCCGCATGCCGCCACCACCCTTCCCGCCAGCTCCGGCCGCCCCGCCCAGTGCAGGTGCAGGTACGACGCGTGCAGGTTGCCGGCGACGTACCCCTCCGGCGCCCCGCCCGTCCACCGCCACGCCGGCGTGGCACCGGCGCCCGGCTGCACCACCGTACGGTGGAACTCGTGGCCGGTGACCCGCAGCCCGGCCGGTCCGAGCAGGCTGTCGTGCAGCGCCACCGCGTCCCGGTAGCCGAGGGTGAGCCGCGGCGTCATCTCGGCCTTGGCGTCGAGCACGCCGCACATCGGGTGCCCGTCGAGCTCGTTCGCCAGCCACAGCAGGCCCGCGCATTCGGCGACGATCGGGGCCCCGGACGCCGCAAGTGCGGCCACCTCGGCGCGTAGCGCCGCGTTTGCGGACAGCTGCTCGGCGTACACCTCGGGGAAGCCGCCACCGACCACCAGGCCGCGGGTGCCCTGCGGGAGTGACTCGTCGCGCAGCGGGTCGACGGTGACCACCTCGGCGCCGGCGGCGGCGAGCAGCTCGGTGTGTTCCGGGTAGCCGAAGGTGAACGCCGCTCCCCCGGCCACCGCCACCACCGGCCGGCCCGGCACGGTCGCCGGGTCCGGCTGCCACGGCGCGACGGCCAGCGGCGGGGCGCTTCGCGCTAACGCGACCACCGCGTCCAGGTCGACGCCTGCCGCGACCAGCTCGCCCAGCGCGGCCACCCCGGAAACCGCCTCGGGGGTACGCTCCGCGGCCGGCACCAACCCCAGGTGCCGGGACGGCATCGCGATCTCGGGCCGGCGCCGTAGCGCTCCCAGCACCGGTACGCCGACCTCGTCGAGCGCCTCCCGCAGGATCGCCTCGTGCCGGTCGGAGCCGACCCGGTTCAGCACCACGCCGCCGAGCCGGGTGCGCTCCCCGAACACCGCGAACCCGTGCACCAGCGCCGCCACCGAACGCCCCTGCGCCGACGCGTCGACCACCAGGATCACCGGCGCCCGCAGCAACGAGGCGACCTGGGCGGTGGAGCCGTGGTCGCCGGCGTGGGCGCGGCCGTCGTACAGCCCCATCACGCCTTCCACCACGGCGATGTCGGCGCCGGCGCAACCGGCGGCGAACAGCGGCGCGACCAGCTCTTCGCCGACCAGCACCGGGTCCAGGTTGCGGCTCGGGCGCCCGGTCGCGAGCGCGTGGTAGCTGGGGTCGATGTAGTCCGGCCCCACCTTGAAGCCGGCGGCACGCTCGCCCCGCTGCGACAGCGCGGCGAGCAGGCCGGTGGCCAGCGTCGTCTTGCCGTGCCCGGAGCCGGGCGCGGCGATCACGACGCGGGGGGTGTCTACCATTCGATCCCCGGCTGGCCCTTGCGGCCGGCGTCCATCGGGTGCTTCAGCTTGGTCATCTCGGTGACCAGGTCGGCGGCGCCGAGCAGCGCGTCCGGGGCGTACCGGCCGGTGATCACCACGTGCTGCGTACCGGGCCGCTCGGCGAGGGTGGCGACGACCTCGTCGGTGTCGACCCAACCCCATTTCATCGGGTACGTGAATTCGTCCAGCACGTAGAACCGGTAGCGCTCGGCGGCCAGGTCACGTTTGATCTGCTCCCAGCCCTCGGCGGCTTCGGCCGCGTGGTCGCGTTCGCTGCCTTCCCGCTGGATCCAGGACCAGCCCTCGCCCATCTTGTGCCAGGTGACCGGGGCGCCCTCGCCGGTGGCCTCGTGGTGGCGCCCCAGCGCCTTGAGCGCCGACTCCTCGCCGACCCGCCACTTCTCGGACTTCACGAACTGGAACACCGCGACCGGCCACCCGGTGTTCCAGGCCCGCAACGCCATCCCGAACGCCGCGGTCGACTTCCCTTTCCCGGCCCCGGTGTGTACGGCGAGCACCGGCTGCCGCCGGCGTTGCCGGGTGGTGAGCCCGTCGTCCGGTACGTGTGCCGGCTTCCCCTGTGGCATCAGTGCTCCGTTTCCGGTGTGGGTTGACGACGCGGCATCAGGCGGCCCTCGCGATTCTGACCAGGCTGTCGGCGGACAGCTCCTCCAGGCGTACGCAGTCCCCACGCAGTGCGGCGGCGAGCCGTACCGCGAGGCCGAGCCTTACCGGGCCGGACTCGCAGTCGACCACGATCGCGCCGTCCGCGGTGACGGCGGAGGCCATCGCGAACGCCTCGGCGAGCGGGTCGCGCCGCCCGGAGGTGGCCCGCCCGTCGGTCACGACCAGCAACAACGTACGCCGCCGCGGGTCCCGCAGCCGCTCGATCCGCAGTACGTCCTGCGCGCGATGCAGCCCGGCGGCCAGCGGGGTCCTGCCACCGGTCCGCAGCTGCCTGAGCCGTACGGCGGCGGCTTCCACCGACGACGTGGGCGGCAGCACCAGCTCGGCGCCGGTGCCCCGGAACGTCACCAGCGCGACCTTGTCCCGCCGCTGGTACGCATCCGTCAACAGCGACAGCACCGCGCCCTTCACCGCGCGCATCCGGTGCCGCGCCGCCATCGAGCCGGACGCGTCCACAGCGAACAGCACCAGATTGGATTCGCGCCCCTCGCGTACCGCCTGGCGGAGGTCCTCGGGGCGCAGCCGCAGCGGCCCGGTGACCCGGCCCCGGTCCCGCTGGTACGGCGCCGCGGCCGCCACCGTCGCGGTCAGGTGCAGCGGCGACACGCTGCCGTGCGGCGTGGCCGCGCCCACCGTACGTCCGGTGCGGTGGCGTGCCGGCGACCGCCGCCCGGCCGCGCCCTCCCCCACCCCCCGTACGGTCAGCAGCCGCGTCCGGTACGGCTCCCCGGCCGGCGCCGTGCCGCCGCCGGCACCGGACGCCGACTGCCCCACCGGCTGCTCGGTCTGTTCAGTCTGTTCGGCCGGCTGCTCGAGAGCCTGCGGTGCTTCGGAAGCGGCGGCGTCGGGTGCGTCTGCGTCGTCGGGTCGGCCGTCAGGCGGGGGCGCGCCGTCTCCGGGTCCGTCCGGTGGCTCGGGCGGGTCCGGGTCGTCGAGCGCGTCGTCGAGCGCCTGCTGGTCCAGTCTCGGGGAGTCGAAGGGGTCCCGCCGGCGACGGTGCGGCAGGGCGAGCCGGGCGGCTTCTCGTACCTCCTCGGCGGTCACCTCGGTGCGCCCGTGCCAGGCGGCGAGCGCCACCGCGGCCCGGGCCACCACCAGGTCGGCGCGCAGCCCGTCAACCTCGAACGCGGCGCACACCCGAGCGATCCGCAGCAGCTCCGCGTCCGGCAGCACCACGCCGGCGAGCCGCTCCCGGGACGCCGCGATCTGCTCGGCCAGCGCGGCGTCGGAGGCCGCCCACGAGGCCGCAAACGCCTCCGGGTCGGCTTCGTACGCGAGCCGGCGCCGGACCACCTCGGCCCGTTCGGACGGCTCGCGGCTGGCGCGTACCTCGACGGTCAGGCCGAACCGGTCGAGCAGCTGCGGGCGCAGCTCGCCCTCCTCCGGGTTCATGGTGCCGACCAGCAGGAACCGGGCGGCGTGGCGTACGGAGACGCCTTCCCGCTCCACGTACGCCTGACCCATCGCGGCGGCGTCCAGCAGCAGGTCGACCAGGTGGTCGTGCAGCAGGTTCACCTCGTCGACGTACAGCACGCCACGGTGGGCGGCGGCGAGCAGCCCCGGCTCGTACGCCTTGACGCCTTCGGTGAGCGCCCGCTGCAGGTCCAGCGACCCCACCAGCCGGTCCTCGGTGGCGCCCACCGGCAGCTCCACCAGCCGCGCCGGCCGGT
This sequence comes from Micromonosporaceae bacterium, assembly GCA_050701635.1. GTDB lineage: Bacteria > Actinomycetota > Actinomycetes > Mycobacteriales > Micromonosporaceae > WHSM01. The sequence continues at coordinate 4,150 of JBOGDF010000054.1, forward strand.
GTGCGGACGGACCGCCCCCCTCGTGCGGTCCGTCCGGACAGCCGGCGTCCGGTGCGGCAGGGTCGCACGAGAACCGGCATCCCGCCACCACGTCCACCGGCGGCAGCAGCGCGGCGAGCGCGCGTACCACCGTCGACTTCGCGGTCCCCTTCTCACCACGGACCAGTACGCCGCCGACGGCGGGTGAGACCGCATTCAGCAGCAGCGCCATCCGCAGGTCGGGCATCCCGACCACCGCGGAGAACGGGTACGCCGGGATCACCGGCCGCTCGCAAGCACAACCATGCTCGGGTCCTTTCCGCGGGTGTCCACGCCCGCCGGAGGCTGCACCGAGCGGCGGGAGTGTCCTGGCTCCCGGATCGACGCTGCCCCTCGGCCTTCCAGCCTTTCGGCCGTGGCCTGTGAGGTGAGGGGTCGCTCCCCGGTCACAGTGGCGGGACCGCCCCGGATTCGCACCGGGTTCCTCCGCCGGGCCCAGCCGGTTGACCAGGCCCGATACCGCTCGGAGCCACATGCTCGCGCACCCGCCCCCACCGCGTCAAAGACCACGGGTGTGGCGAACTTCTCCCGATCCCGGACCGAGCCAGCCCGTACCGTGAGGTTCACGCCGTACCGTCCCGCCGCACGGCGACCCGCCCGACCGCCCGATCGGACGCACCCATGGTGCCGTTGTTCGGGCCGCGATGTGAGGTCGCGCGGGGGCAGTGGCAGCGGGGGTACGCGGCGATGTGTCGGGTGGTGGCAGCCGGCGGTGTACGGGCAACCGCCCGCACTCGCACAGTTGCTGCGCCGCGACCAGCCGATGCCGCCGCATCACCATCGCGACGGCCCGTTTCTGCCGCCCCACCTCGTACCAGACACCCGCCGCATCCAGCGGTCGGTGCCGCAGGCGGACAACCTCGACCACCACTTCGTGGTCGACCCGAGCAATTCGACTTGGGGCCCCGCATGGTCGCAGTCACGCACGTTTTGTCCGGCTTCCAGCGACCATGCGGGGCCCCAAGTGGGACAGGCCCCCGGCGTGGCGGCGGCACGGTCCGGCGACCTCGAGCAGGCCCTCGCGTACGGCGCCCGCGCGCTGGCCGGCGGGCGTCGGGGATGGCCGGATAGCGGGTCAGTCCTCGAGGTCGCCCTCGGTCTGCAGGTACGCCTGCCGCAGCCGATCCAGCGTGTCGGGATCCGGCGACGCCCACAGCTTGCGGTCGGCGGCTTCCAGGAGTCGCTCGGCGATCCCGCGCAGCGCCCACGGGTTCGACTTCTCGAGGAACGCCCGGTTCTCGGGGTCGAACACGTACGAGTCGGCGAGCTGCTGGTACATCCAGTCGTCGACCACACCGGCGGTGGCGTCGTACCCGAACAGGTAGTCGACCGTGGCGGCCAGCTCGAACGCGCCCTTGTAGCCGTGGCGGCGCATCGCGGCGATCCAGCGCGGGTTGACCACCCGGGCCCGGAACACCCGCTTGGTCTCCTCGGCGAGGGTCCGCGTCTTCACCGAGTCCGGCAGGTGCGAGTCGCCCAGGTACGCCGCCGGATCCCGCCCGGTCAGCGAACGCACCATCGCGACCATCCCGCCGTGGTACTGGAAGTAGTCGTCGGAGTCGACGATGTCGTGTTCGGTGGTGTCCACGTTCTTCGCCGCCACCTGGATCCGCTGGTACGTGCGCTCCATGTCCTGCCGTGCCTCCCGACCGTCCAGGCCGCGGCCGTACGCGTAGCCGCCCCAGACGGCGTACACCTCGGCGAGATCGGCGTCGTCGCGCCAGTTGCGGGCGTCGATCAGCGGCAGCAGCCCGGCCCCGTACGCCCCCGGCTTGGAGCCGAAGATCCGGGTGGTGGCGCGCCGCCAGTCGCCGTGCTCCTCGGCGTCGGCCTTCGCGTGGGCGCGCACGAAGTTGCTGTCAACAGGCTCGTCCAGGGCGGCCACCGCGGAGATGGCGTCGTCGATCAGGGCGATGACGTGCGGGAACGCGTCGCGGAAGAAGCCGGAGATGCGTACCGTCACGTCGATTCTTGGTCTTTGCAGCTCGGTCAACGGCACCACCTCGAAGCCGGTGACCCGTCGCGACGCGGCGTCCCAGGTCGGGCGGCAGCCGAGCAGCGCCAGGATCTCCGCGATGTCGTCCCCCTGGGTACGCATCGCGCTGGTCCCCCACACCGTCAGCCCGACGTTGCGCGGCCAGTCGCCGGTGTCCTCGACGTGCCGGCGCAGCAGCGAGTCGGCGAGCGTACGGCCGACCTCCCAGGCGTTCTGGGACGGGATCGCCTTCGGGTCCACCGAGTAGAAGTTGCGGCCGGTCGGCAGCACGTTGATCAGGCCACGGGTGGGCGAGCCGGACGGGCCGGCGGGCACGTACCCGCCGCCGATGGCGTGCAGCACCGCGGACAGCTCGCTGGAGGTGCCGTCGAGCCGGGGCACCACCTCGGTGGCGGCGAACCGCAGCACCGCCACCACCTCCTCGGGCGCCTCCCCGAGCACCTCCGTCGCGACGGCGGCCACCGCGTCAGGCTGCCACCCGAGCGTCTCGCACCCCAGCACCAGCTTGCGCGCCACCGACTCCAGAAGATCAACAGCATCGCTGGCGGTACGCGCCGCGCCCTCCGCCAGCGCGGTCAACGTCTCCGGCACCGGGATCGGTGTCCCCGGGGCGGCGAGCAACGTCTGCTCGTCCAGGCCGACGTGGCGCGCCAGCGCCGCCCGCAGCCCCGGCACCGCACCGGTGACGCCGCCGAAGATCTGGTTGGCGCGCAGCACCGACAGCACCAGGTTGACCCGGGCCTCGCCGGTCGGCGCGTTGCCGAGGATGTGCAGCCCGTCCCGGATCTGGGAGTCCTTCACCTCGCACAGGTAGCCGTCGACGTGCAGGATGAACTCGTCGAAGTCGTCGGGCTGTTCGGCCACTCCCAGGTCGTGGTGCAGCTGCGCGGCCTTGATCAACGTCCAGATCTGGGCCCGTACGGCGGGAACCTTGGCGGGGTCGAGCGCCTGCACGGTGGCGTACTCGTCGAGCAGCTGTTCCAGTTTCGCCAGGTCCCCGTACGTGTCGGCGCGCGCCATCGGCGGCACCAGGTGGTCGACCACGGTGGCGTGGGCACGGCGCTTGGCCTGCGTACCCTCCCCCGGGTCGTTGACGATGAACGGGTAGACGAACGGCAGGTCGCCGAGCACCGCGTCCGGGGCACAGCCGTCCGAGAGTCCCAGCCCCTTGCCGGGCAGCCACTCCAGGGTGCCGTGCTTCCCGAGATGGATCACCGCATGCGCGCCAAAGCCTTCCGAAAGCCACCGGTACGCCGCCAGGTAGTGGTGCGACGGCGCCAGCTCCGGGTCGTGGTAGATCGCGATCGGGTTCTCCCCGAAGCCACGCGGCGGCTGGATCATCAGCACCACGTTCCCGAAGCGCTGACCAGCGACAACGATGTGCTCACCGTCGACGTAAAGCTCGCCCGGGAGCTCACCCCAGGCCCGCGTCACACCGGCCCGCAGCCCCTCCGGCAGCGCGGAGAACCAGCGCCGGTAGTCGGCGACCGGCACCCGGATCTCGGCGGCGGCGAGCTGCTCCTCGGTCAGCCACTCCACGTCGTGGCCACCGGCTTCGATCAGCCCGTGGATCAGCGCGTCCCCGTCCTCCGGGAACCCGTCGATCGCGTAGCCGGCGTCCCGGAGCTGTTGCAGCAGGCGTACCGCCGAGGCGGGCGTGTCGAGGCCGACGGCGTTGCCCACCCGGGCGTGCTTGGTCGGGTAGCTGGAGAGCACGATCGCGAGCCTGCGCTGCGCCGGTGGTACGTGCCGCAGCCGGGCGTGCGCCAGCGCGATCCCGGCCACCCGGCGCGCCCGCTCGGGGTCGGCCACGTACACCGGGAGGCCGTCCGGGCCGGGCTCCTTGAACGAGAACGGCACCGTGATCAGCCGCCCGTCGAACTCCGGGATCGCCACCTGCATCGCCGCGTCCATAGGGGACAGTGCCGCGTCACCGTCCTGCCACGCCTCCCGCGTCGAGGTCAGACAAAGACCTTGCAGCAGTGGTACGTCGAGCCGCCCCAACTCCCCGATGTCCCACGCCTCGTCGTCCCCACCGGCGGAGGCGTCGGCGGCACGCGTACCCCCGGAAGCGAGGACGGTGACCACCAGCGCGTCGCAACGGGCGAGCAGACCGAACAGCGCGGGATCGCCGTCGCGCAGCGAGGCGCAGTAGACCGCGAGCGGGTCCCCGCCGGCGCCCGCGATCGCGTCGCACAGGGTGTCGACGAACGCCGTGTTCCCGGCGAGCGCATGCGCCCGGTAGAACACCACGCCGACGGTCGGCTTCCCGTCGCCGGCGGCGTCCCGGTAGACCCCGTGGGCCGGCAGCTGCGCGGGCGGCGCGAACCCCTCCCCGGTCAGCAGCACCGTGTCCGACAGGAACCGGTGCAGCTCGGCAAGGTTCTCCGACCCGCCCTCGACCAGGTACGCCAGCGCGTCGGCGGCCACTCCGCCCGGCACCGTGGACAGCGCCATCAGCTCCGCGTCCGGCGTCGCCTCGCCACCCAGCACCACCGCCGGCACGCCGCTGCCCAGCACCGCGTCCAGCCCGTCCGGCCAGGTACGCCGCCCGCCCAGCAGCCGGATCACCACCACGTCGACGCCGTCCAAGGTCGCCTCGGACGGGTCGAGCCGGGCCGGGTTGCCGATCGCCCAGTCGGCACCGCTCGCCCGGGCCGCGAGCAGCTCGGTGTCGGCGGTGGAGAGCAGCAGAATGCGCGCCATCATGGCCTCCCTCGGGGTCCGCGCCCCGGGTAGCAGGGTCATCAGACGGCACCGGAGTCTCCTGGCTCCCGGGTCATCGCCTTGCCTCGGCCTTCCGGCCCGATCGGCCGTGACCTTCGCTGAGGGTCAGCTACCCGGTGACAGTGGCGGGACCGCCCCGGATTCACACCGGGTTCCTCCGCGTCGCCGTACGCGGCATCGTACGCGGCGCCCACCGTGCTCCCGGCGCGGGCCGCGCGCCGCGCCGGGTCAGCTCTGGCGCAGCGCGGACATCGGCACCGGGACGGAGTACGCCGTCGCCGTTGATCCAGACGATCACGCGCAGGGGTCCACGCCGGGTTGGCCGGGTCGTACGATGCCGCGCTCGTCCAGGATCCGCTCGAACACGGTGGGCCACGCCGGCATCAACGCGTCGGCGCACATGTCGACGAGGTCGTTGTAGAGCGCCGCGTCCTCGACCGCGCTGCCGCTGAACCAGACGTGGACGGCGTACCCGTCGCGGTGCGCCCGGGCGATGAACTCCGGCGTGGCGATCTGGACGCCGTTGAACTTCACCGGGATCTGCAGCGCCACGGTGCCGTCGATCGGCTTCACGCCGACGGTCCAGTACGCGGCGACGCCGCCCAACCCCGGGGCGAGCGGCACCTGCGGCGCCAGCCGATGGAAGGTCGCCACCGCCAGGTCGTTGAACGACGTCACGATCACGTCGGTACGCCCGGAGCGGTTCAGCACGTCGGCGAGCAGCCGCGCGTTGTGCAGGAACGACTCGACGTCGGTGTCGCTGGTGCCCTTGATCTCGATGTTCACCGGTACGCCGGGGAACTCCCGCAGCACCTGCCGCAGCGCCGGGATCGCGAAGTCGGTGCGCTGGTAGCCGTCCGGCGGTTTCTGCTCCCCCGTACGGATCCCCCGCAGCGGGTACGACTCCGGCGGCAACCCCGGCACCGCGCTCCGCCCCGGTACGAAGTTATAGGCCGCGTCGAGCGCGCGTACCTCGTCGAAGCTCTTGTCGCGGACCCGTCCGGTGCCGTTGGTGGTCTGGTCGACGGTCGCGTTGTGGATCACCACGAGCTGGTTGTCGCTGGTGGACTGCACGTCCAGCTCGATCATGTCGGCGCCGAGCGCGACGGCGCGCTTGAACGCGTACAGGGTGTTCATCGGGGCTTCGTTCTCGCCGCCGGAGTGCGCCATGTTCATCACCCGCGCCGCCAGCCACGGATTGGTCGCCGTGGTGGCTTGGGTCACCGTCGTGGCGGCCGTGGCCGCGTGCACCGGCGCCGCGGCGGGTAGCCCGAGCAACGCGAGCGCGGCCAGCCAGATCCCGGTTCGCTTCAGCATCAGCCGTCCTCCCGCAGGCACCATAGCTTGACGAGGGCTTGGCCGATGTCAGGAGCTGGTGAGGATGACCAGTCGCTGGGTCGCTCGGGTCATCGCGACATAGCGGTCGACAGCTCCTTCGATACCGTTGCCGAACGCCTCCGGGTCGACGAGGACGACCAGGTCGAACTCGAGCCCTTTCGACAGCTCCGGGGTCAGCGACCGTACCCGGGGCGTCGTCCGGAACATGGGGTCGCCGATGACGCAGGCGATCCCCTCGGCGTGCGCGGCGAGCCAGGTGTCGAGTATCGAGCTCAGCTCCGAAGCCGATCCGTGTACGACGGGGACGCCGCTGCTGCGGATGGAGGTCGGCACGTTGGCGTCCGGAAGCACGGCCCGGATCACCGGCTCGGCTTCGGCCATGACCTCCTCCGGCGTCCGGTAGTTGATCGTCAAGGTCGCCAGGTTGATCCGGTCGAGTCCGATCCGCTCGAGCCGCTCCTGCCACGACTCCCTGAACCCGTGCCTGGCCTGGGCGCGGTCCCCGACGATGGTGAAGCTCCGGGACGGGCAGCGCAGCAGCAGCATCTGCCACTCCGCGTCGGTCAGCTCCTGTGCCTCGTCCACGACGATGTGCGCGAACGGGCCGGCGAGCTCGTCCAGTTCGGTGCGGGGCGGTGCGCTCTGGTCGATCAGGGCGTCCTGCAGGTCCTTTCCGTGCAGCATGATCATCGCGCCTTCGTTGTCGTCCTCGGCGGCGAGCAGCTCCTCGGCGACCCGCGCCCTGCGCTCGCGCTCGCGTTCGGCGGCGGCGTCACGCCGACGCTTGCGCCGTGCCGCCTCCGGATCGCCGAGCCGCTGCCGTGCCGCGTCCAGGAGCGGCAGGTCGGACACCGTCCAGGCCTGGGCGTCCTCGCGCTGCAGCTTCCGGACCACCTCGGGGCTGAGCCAGGGAGCGCACTTGCGCAGGTAGGCGGGTACCGACCACAGGTCTCCGACGAGGTCAGCCGCTTCGAGCAGCGGCCACGCGTGGTTGAAGGTCCTGACCAGGTCCCTGCTCTGCCGCAGCGACCTGCGGAGCAGGTCAGCCGGTTCGTCGCCGTCGTACGTGTCCATCAGGATCGTGAGCAGCTCGTCCCAGACCTGGCCGCGCGCCTCGTTGTGCGGGGTACCGGGTTCTGCCGCTTCGAACGCCTCGGCCCAGTCGCCGGCGCTCAGCCTGATGTCAGAGCCGGCGGCCGTGACCGTCATCGGATCGGTGGGCGGCTCCTCGTAGAACCTGACCGCCGCCTCGATCGCCTTTACCAGGTCGGCGGACGACTTCAGGCGGGCCACGTCCGGGTCGGACTCGGTCGCCGCCGCCGCTCCCTCGGCGACGAGGTCGCGCAGGGTGCAGATCTGCACGCCCTCCTCGCCGAGGCTGGGAAGGACGTCGGCGATGTACGCCAGGTACGGCTGGTGCGGACCGACGAACAGCACGCCGCCCCGGCCATGCCCGAGACGTGGATCGGAGTAGATGAGGTACGCGGAGCGGTGCAGGGCGACGACGGTCTTCCCCGTACCCGGGCCGCCGTCGACGACGAGAGCGCCGCGGGATCCCGCGCGGATGATGGCGTCCTGATCGGCCTGGATGGTGCCGAGCACGTCGCGCATCCGGGGCGACCGGCTGCCGCCGAGACTGGCGATGAAGGCGGACTGGTCGTCGAGGGCGGCGGCGTGCCCCTCGAACCCGTCCGCGGTGAACACCTCGTCCCAGTAGTCGCTGATCCGGCCGCGGGTCCAGCGATACCTGCGGCGGCTCACCAGCCCCATCGGGTTGGCGTGGGTCGCTCCGAAGAACGGCGCGGCCGCGGGGGAACGCCAGTCGATCAACAGCCGGCGGCCCGCGCTGTCCTTGAGTGCGAGCCGTCCGACGTACACGGGCTCAGGGTCGTCCGCGCTGACCATGTGTCCGAGGCACAGGTCCAGGTTGAAGCGACGCAGTGCGCGCAGCCGCGCGGTCAGCCGGTGGATCTCCATGTCCCGGTCCATCGCCGCCTGGCCTGTGCCGCCGGGCGCCTTGCGCTCGGCGTCGAGACGGTCGGAGAGGTCGGCGATCGTCTGCTCGAGGCTCTCCGCAATCGCGGCGAAGTGCTGCTCGTCGCCGGCGATCAGGACCGGGTCGGCCTTGGCGGCGAGGTGGTCGGGAAGCTCAAACGCGCTGGTAGTCAGGGGGTTCACGTCACTCCCGTTTCCGCAGGTTGTGGCCACGGCCAGCGATTCTGCGGCACGACCCCCGTCTTGTCGCAAACCCCCCGGTCCGCTATACGTTAAGAGTGGAAGGAGTGGGTACGCCCCCCTTCCACTTGTCGTCCGCGGTCGGCGGACAACCTCCTGGGCCTACGGGCGTAGCAGTACGGCGATCACGACCAGAGTGAGCATCGCGAGCAGGGTGGAGCGGACCACCACGTCACGGGCGAGCCGTTCACCGGCCCGGTAGCGGGAGGCGTACAGGAACATGTTCTGCGCGGCGGGCAGGCCGGCGAGCACCACCGCGACCTGCAGCATCGTCGGATCGAGCCGCAGCAGGTAGCGCCCCACCAGGTACGCCACCAGCGGATGCACCACCACCTTCAGCACCGATACCACCCAGGCCAGCCAGCGCGGGCTCCCGGCATCGGAAGCCGTGCCACGGGGCCCCGCCGCCCCGGGCGCCAGCGCCAACCCGAGCACGAACAGCGCCATCGGCATCGCCGCCCCCGCCAGCATGTCCGCCGGCGCCAGCAGGTACGCCGGGGGCCGCCACCCGGTCGCAGCGCACGCCCCGCCGGCGATCGACGCGATCAGCACCGGGTTGCGCAGCGGGAGGGTGAACGTACGCCAGGACCAGCCGCCGCCGGTGCCGAGATCCAGCGCGAGCAGCACCGCCGGGGTGAGCACCGTGAGCTGCACCAGCATGAACGGCACCACCAGCGCCGCGTCGCCGAGCACCTGCGCCGCCACCGGGATCCCGAGGTTGCCGGCGTTGAGATAGCCGGCGGCCATCGCGGTGATCGCCAGCTCCTCGCCCCGGCGTACCCCGCGCCACCACTCGAGGCCGATGGCGACCAGCGCGACCACGCCGGCGCCGATCAGCACCGGCGGCAGCGCCGGGCTGGCGAGGGAACGCAGCGACGCCCGGGACAGCACCGCGAACACCAGCGCCGGCATCGAGAAGGTGAACACGAAGCTGGTGAGCACCCGCTCCGCGGAGCCGCCGAGCATCCCCAGCCGCCCGGCGCCGTACCCCAGGCCGATCATCGTCCAGATGGTGAGGAAACCGGCGAGCACCGGCCCGACCGCGGCGATCACCGATCGGGTCCGAGCCACCGGGTGCTCCGGCCGTGCCCGGTGACGGCCAGCGGGCCGTCGAGCCACACGTACCACTCCGCTGTCGACACGACCGCCAGCCTGCCCCGCCGGTACGCCGGTCGCGATGACCCGCCTCACACCGCCGCCGCGGTTAGGGTCGGGCGCATGGCTGAGTCACTCTCCTTCGACCGGGTCGCGCAGGTGTACGACGAAACCCGCGGCGGGCTGGTACGCGGCCGCCGGATGGCGCGCGACGTGGCGGCGCACCTGACGCCCGGGACCACCTTGGAGATCGGGATCGGCACCGGCGCGGTGGCGCTCGGGCTCACCGAGCTGGGGCACCAGGTCGTCGGCGTCGACGTGGCGCCGGCGATGCTCAGCCAGGCGTACCAGAGACTTGGCCCCAGGGTCGCGATCGGGGACGCGACGGCGTTGCCGGTCGGGGACGGCACGGTGGCGAACGCGGTGTTCGTACACGTGCTGCATCTGGTGGGCGACATGTCCGCGGCGATCGCGGAGGCGGCGCGGGTGCTGCGACCCGGCGGCCGGCTGGTCGCGCTGCACGGCACGCCGCAGCTGGCCTCCGACGAGCTGTCGACGGTGACCGCACCGCTGGAACGGCTCCGCCAGCAGCGCGTCGACACGCCCGCGCAGGTACGCCAGGCCGCCGCCGACGCCGGGCTGCAGTACGTGCACAGCGGCCCGAGTACGCCGGGCGTACTCACCGAGACCCCGGCCGCGCTGGCGGACAAGTTCGAACAGCGGATCTTCTCCTGGATGTGGCGGATCGACGACGTCACCTGGCAGCGCGAGGTGGGGCCGGTGGCGGCCGCGCTACGCGCGATGCCCGACCCGGACCGGCCCCGGAAACAGACCCACCAGGTATGGGTCAGCGTCTGCGAGAAGCCCTTCACAGGCAACCCACGGACGCTGTAGGAAGGCCTCACGCCAGCGTTGCGTCTTACGTCTGCCTCGCGGAGGCCGCCCGGTGCGGGCTTCCGCCTCCAGCGAACGCGCTTGGTGCGCCCGGAGCCGCCGCATAGCTTTCAGGTCATGCGCGAAGTGACCACCGCCGATGGCCGTACGCTCGCCGTCGAGGAGTGGGGCGTGCCGGACGGCACCCCCGTGCTCTACACCCACGGCAGCCCGATGAGCCGGCTCGCCCGCTACCCCGACGAGCGGCTCTTCGACGAGCTCGGGGTACGGCTGATCACGTACGACCGGCCCGGGTTCGGGTGCTCCACGCCGCATCCGGGCCGGCGGGTGGCCGACGCGGCGGCCGACATCGCGGCGATCGCCGACGCGCTCGGCCTCGACCGGTTCCCGCTGTACGGGGTCTCCGGCGGCGGTCCGCACGCGCTGGCGTACGCCGCCCGCTTCCCGCAGCGGGTGACCCGGGTGGCGACGCTGGCGAGCCCGGCGCCGTGTGACGCCGAGGGGCTGGACTGGGACGCCGGGATGATGCCTGGCAACCGGGACAGCGCCGCGGCGGCTCGCCAGGGTCGCGCCGCCCTGGAGGCGCACCTCGGGGAGGCGAAGTCCGAGGACCTGGCCACAATGCTGCCCGAGGCCGAGCTGGCGGTGCTGGCTCGCCCCGAGGTGCAGGCGATGCTGAGCGCCGCGTTCACCGAGGCGATCCGGCCCGGCATGGCCGGCTGGATCGACGACGAGCTGGCGCTGTTCGGGCTGCCGTGGGGCTTCGACCCCGGCACCGTCGCGGTGCCGGCGCGGCTCTGGCACGGCGAGATCGACACCGTCGTGCCGGTCAGCCACGCCGCGTGGCTCGCGGACCGGATCCCCGGCGCCACGCTCACCCGGGCGCCGGATGCCGGCCACGCGGGCCACTTCGACGCCACCCCACCGATCCTGCGCTGGCTCCTCAGCGACCCGGCCTGACCTCGCCCGGCGGGCTCATCTGCGGCGCCGTGGCACCGCGCTGGGCCCGACCACCTCGGCCCCGAGCGCGATGACGCGTTCCCGCAGGCCACGGTCGGCGGTCACCACGGTGACGCCGGGGCCGGCTTCGCGTACCAGGTCGACGATCGTGTCGTCGCCGCTGCCGGGCGCGGCGATCACCCGTACCCCCGGAATGGTTTCCACGGCTCGGGCCTTGCCTTCCACGACCAGCAGCAGCTCGACGGGACCCTCTACCCCGGCGAGCCCCGAGGCGGCCAGCGGGGCGAGGGCGTCGCGGAGCCGCTCGGTGGCGCCGTGCCGGTCCCGCCACCAGCCGTCCGGCACCGACCCCACCACGTTCGCCGCGTCCACCACGATGATCGGCAGAGTCACGCCCCCACGATAGGCGGCCGCGGGGCCACGGCTGCGGAATTGGACAGTGACGGGCAGCGGCGGCGTACCTACGCTCCGAGCGTGGAGCCACAACTCGCGCACGACCTCAAGGCGCTGCCGGAGCTGCTCGGTGCGACCCACGATCTGGCCACCCGGGCGCTCGCCGGGCTGGACAGCCGGCCGGCGGCGGCAGCGACCGGCTGGTGGACGCGGTGGTCGCCTGGGGCGACCTCGACACCGTGCTGGCCCGGGTACGCGAACACCGCGACGCCGGCGCCGACCACGTGGCGATGCAACCGCTCACCGATCTGACCGACCACCCGGACCTCGACCAGCGGCGACTGCCGATCGACCAGTACCGCCGGCTGGCGGCGGCCCTCTAACCGGGCGGGATGTTCTGGTTCAGCCGGAACACGTTGTCCGGGTCGTACCGGCGTTTCAGCGCCACCAACCGGCGGTACCGCTGCGGCCCGTACGCGTCCGCGGCGCTCGGGCCGCTGTCGTCGCCGATGAAGTTGACGTAGTAGCCACTGTGGTACGGCCGGAGCGCCTCGAAGGATTCCCTCGCCCAGTCGCGCTGCTCGGTGAAGCCGTCCCCGGTGAGCGTGGCGCCGTTGAAGTTGAAGGTGTGCCCCGACGACCGGCCACCGAACGCGGTGTCCGGCCCGCGCGCCACCGCGCCGCCCAGGTGGAAGATCGGGAACAGGGTGTACGCCGAGTCGATCGCCATCGCCCGCGCCACCGTGACGTCGATGACCTCGTCGGTCAGCTCGGCGACGTCGCAGGAGCGGAAGTAGTACCACCGGCCGGCCGGGAATCCGGGGTCGAACATCGACTGGTGCTCCAGGTACGGCTTCGGCTGGCACAGGTCCAGCAGCGGCGTACCGAAGCTGCGCATCGGCTTGATCACCTGGGCGCCGTCCTCCACCGGTCCGGCGTAACAGCTGATCACCATCACCACCGGACGGCCGTGCAGCTCCGCCGGGATGGACGGCAGCGGCGGCGCCCACCGGTGCACCACGATCGTGGTCAGCTCGTCCGGTACGTCGGCGATCCAGTCCCGGTAGCGCCGCATCACTTGCGGCGAGTCCTCCATCGCCCACACGATGGGGCCCGCCATCACCGTCGGTCCTACCGGATGCAGCCGGAACTCGAACTCGGTGACGATGCCGAAGTTGCCGCCGCCTCCGCGTACCCCCCAGAAGAGTTCTGGGTTGAGCTCTTCGCTGGCGTGCAGCAGCTCGCCGGCGGCGGTGACCAGGTCGACGGAGATCAGCTGGTCGATGGTCAGGCCGTACCGGCGCATTAGCCAGCCGATGCCGCCGCCCAGGGTCAGCCCCGCCATCCCGGTGTGCGTCACGATCCCGGATGGCACCGCCAGCCCGAACGCCTGCGTCTCGTGGTCGAGCTCGCCGAGCAGCACCCCGGCCTGCGCGCGGGCCACGCGCCGGTCCGGATCGACCCGGATGCCGCGCATCGGGGACAGGTCGATCACGATCCCGCCGTCGCAGCTGGAGTGGCCGGGGAAGCTGTGGCCGCCGCCGCGTACCGCCACCGACAGCCCGGTACGGCTGGCGAATCCCACCGCTGCGATCACGTCGGCCACCCCGGCGCAGCGCGCGATCAACGCGGGTCGCCGGTCGATCGAACCGTTCCAGATCCGCCGGTGCTCGTCGTACGCCGCATCGGCCGGCCCTACCAGCTCGCCCCGGAATCCGGTCTGGAGGTCGGCGAGCGCGGTGTCGTACAGCCGGGTGGTGTCAGGTGCCATACCGGTAGACTGCGCCGCCACCAGCGCGGGCGACAGATCTATCTCCCCACCGCACCCGGCCAGCCAGGAAGATCGAACCGTTCGGCCAGCCGGATCCGGCGCGGCGCCGTCTCAGCCGGCCAGCTCGTCCCGAGCTTCGATGAAGGCGGCGACGCAGCGCTCGACGTCTTCGGTGGAGTGCGCGGCGGAGAGCTGGACCCGGATCCGGGCCTGTCCCTTCGGCACCACCGGGTACGAGAAGCCGATCACGTAGATCCCCTTGGCGAGCAGCTTGTCCGCGAGCGCGGCGGCCCGCGCGGCGTCGCCGATCATCACGGGCGTGATCGGGTGGTCGCCTTCCAGGATGTCGAAGCCCGCGGCCACCATGCGAGTACGGAACAGCGCGGTGTTGGCGCGCAGCCGCTCCCGCAGCTCCCCCGACGTGGTCAGCAGGTCGAGCACCGTCAGCGACGCGGCGACGATCGCCGGCGCCACCGAGTTGGAGAACAGGTACGGCCGGGACCGCTGCCGCAGCAGCTCCACGATCTCGGCTCGCGCCGCGACATAGCCACCCGACGCGCCACCGAGCGCCTTGCCGAGCGTGCCGGTGACGATGTCGACCTTGTCGATCACGCCGTGCAGCTCGGGCGTACCGCGGCCGTGGTCGCCGACGAAGCCGACCGCGTGCGAGTCGTCGACCATCACCAAGGCGTCGTACCGCTCGGCCAGCTCGCAGATCTCGTCCAGCGGCGCCACGTACCCGTCCATGGAGAACACGCCGTCGGTGACGATCAGCCGGTACCGCGCGTCCGCGGACTCCTTGAGCCGGGCCTCCAGCTCGGCCATGTCGCGGTTGGCGTACCGCAGTCGGCGGGCTTTGCAGAGCCGTACGCCGTCGATGATGCTGGCGTGGTTGAGCGCGTCGGAGATCACCGCGTCCTGATCGGACAGCAGCGCCTCGAAGATCCCGCCGTTGGCGTCGAAGCAGGAGCTGTAGAGGATCGCGTCGTCGGTGCCGAGCCAGTCGGCCAGCTTGCGTTCCAGCTGCTTGTGCAGGTCCTGGGTGCCGCAGATGAAGCGCACCGACGCCATCCCGAAGCCGCGCTCGTCCAGCGCCCGCTTCGCGGTGGCGATCACGTCGGGGTGGTCGGCGAGCCCCAGGTAGTTGTTGGCGCAGAAGTTGAGCACCTGCTGGGAGTTGACGGTGATCCCGGCCTGCTGCGGGCTGGCGATCACCCGCTCGGCCTTGTAGAGCCCGGCTGCCCGGATCTCTTCCAGCTCGGCCCGCAGGTTGTCGCGCATGGTGGTGAACAAGGAAGCTCCTTCAGGCTCGTCAGGTAACCCGGCTCAAGCCGGCAGTGCTCGTCAGGAAGGCAGTGTGGGTTGGGTCCAGTCCAGGACGACCTTGCCGCAGCGCCCCGACCGGGCCTCAGCGAACGCCTGCTCGTACTGGGTGTAGCCGTACCGCCCGGTGATCACGGGTGAAAGATCAAGACCGCCCTGCAGCAGTACGCTCATCGCGTACCAGGTCTCGAACATCTCCCGGCCGTAGATCCCCTTGATGGTGAGCATGTGGGTGACCACCTTGCTCCAGTCCACCGCGATCTCCTGCGAGGGCAGGCCGAGCATCGCGATCCGGCCGCCGTGGGTCATGTTCGCGATCATGTCGCGCAGCGCGGACGGCTGGCCGGACATCTCCAGGCCGATGTCGAAGCCCTCCTTCATCCCGAGCCGCTGCTGCGCCTCGGCGATGCTGTGCCCCGACACGTCCAGCGCCAGGCTGACCCCGACCTTCTCGGCGAGCCGCAGCCGGTATTCGCTGACGTCGGTGATCACCACGTGCCGGGCGCCGGCGTGGCGTACCACCGCGGCGGCCATGATCCCGATCGGGCCGGCACCGGTGATCAGTACGTCCTCGCCGAACGCGTTGAACGCGGTCGCGGTGTGTACGGCGTTCCCGAACGGGTCGAAGATCGCCGCCACGTCCAGGTCGATCGGCCGGCTGTGCACCCAGACGTTGCCGGCCGGCAGGGAGACGTACTCCGCGAAGGCGCCGTCCCGGTGGACCCCGAGCCCGACGGTACGGATGCACAGGTGGCGCCGCCCCGCCATGCAGTTGCGGCACCGGCCGCAGACCAGATGTCCTTCCCCGCTCACCAGGTCGCCGACGGCGATCGGCCGCTCCACGCCAGAAGCGCCGGAGCCGACCGCGGCGCCGACCTTTACCACCTCGCCGACGAACTCGTGCCCCACCACCAGCGGCGGCGTGATCGCCTGCTCCGCCCAGTCGTCCCAGGCGTCGATGTGCAGATCGGTGCCGCAGATGCCGGTCCGCAGCACCCGAATCAGTACGTCCGTGTCGCCAACGGTCGGCTCCGGTCTGTCCAGCAGCTGCAGACCAGGCCCCGAGTCGGCTTTGACTAAGGCCTTCACACGCCCAGTCTCCCGTGTCCGGTACCAGCCGCCAATTCGGCCCCGTCAGAATGGGCGGGTGGCCGATCATGAAGCGCTCGCACTGCGTACCGAGGACGGGGTGAGGATCGACGCCTGCCACCGTCCGGCGGCGACCGGCGGCACCGACCTCGGGATCGTGATGTCGCACGGCTTCTCGGGCTCCTGGCGGGGTACGCCGCAGCGCCGGATCGCCGCGCTGCTGGGGCGTACCGCCGGAGTGATCGGTTTCGACTTCCGCGGCCACGGCCGCTCCGGCGGGCACTCCACGGTGGGCGACCGGGAGATCCTCGACCTCGCGGCGGCGGTGTCGGCGGCGCGGGACTACGGCTACCGCCGGGTGGCCACCCTGGGGTTCTCGATGGGGGCCGCGGTGGCGCTGCGGCACGCCGGTCTGCTGCGCGGCGTGGACGCGGTCGCCGCGGTCAGCAGCCCGGGTCGCTGGTATTTCCGCGGTACCCCGCCGATGCGCCGGCTGCACTGGGTGGTCGAGCAGCCGCTCGGCCGGCTGGTCGGGCGGCTGGCGCTGCGGATCCGGATCGGCGCCGACCGGTGGCCTGACCTGCCGCGGCTGCCCGCCGATCTGCCCGCCGACGGGGTGC
>JBOGDF010000055.1:0-20525 GCA_050701635.1 Micromonosporaceae bacterium
GATGCGGACCCGGCGCCGGGCCGCCCGCCGTACCCGCCGCGGCGGCCGCGTCGGAGCGCGCGACCTGCAGCGGGTCACCGGGCTCGAGCTGGTACGCCGCCTCCCCGTGCTGGGTGAGGTCCACCCCGATCGACTCCGCGCGCGGGGTGACGCGATTGCCGATCAGCCGATCCAGGAACGCCCCGATCAGGTACGTGACCCCGAACGAGTAGACCGCGACCACCAGCACCGCCAACCCCTGTACGCCGAGCTGGCCGTACCCGCCGCCGTAGAACAGCCCGTCGGCGCCGCGGGCGTTGACCGCCGTGGTGGCGAACAGCCCGACACACAGCGAGCCGATCACGCCGCCGCCGAGGTGCACCGCCGCCACATCGAGCGAGTCGTCCAGCCCGATCCAGGTCTTCACGCCCACCAGCAGCGCGCACACCACGCCGGCCACGCCGCCGACGGCGATCGCGCCGAGCGGGCTGACGTACCCGGCGCAGGGGGTGACCGCGACCAGGCCGGCGATCGCACCGGAGGCGGCGCCGAGCGTGGTCGGCTTGCCGTACCGGACGCGTTCGGTGACGATCCAGGCCAGTACGGCGGCCGACCCGGCGACGATGGTGTTCACCACCGCGACGCTGGCCAGCGCGTTGGCGCCCAGCGCGGAGCCGCCGTTGAAGCCCAGCCATCCGAACCACAGCATCCCGGCGCCGAGCAGCACCAGCGGCATGTTGTGCGGACGCATCGACACGTTCGGCCACCCTCGGCGGCGCCCGAGCACCATCGCCATCGCGACCGCCGCGGCTCCGGCGTTGGTATGCACCACGGTGCCGCCGGCGAAGTCCAGTGCGCCCAGCTGGGCCGCCCAGCCCTCCGGCGAAAACACCCAGCGGGCCACCGGTACGTACACCAGCAACGTCCACAACGCGGTGAAGCTGACGAACGAGCCGAACCGCCACCGGTCGGCGGTGGCGCCGGTGATCAGCGCGACCGTGACCGCGGCGAACATCATCTGGAACGCGGCGAACGCCATGGGTGGGACCTGCAGGTCGGCGTACCCGGGCGGCGGCGAGGTCACGTGCTCCAGGCCGGCGTACCGCAGGTCACCCAGGTAGCGGCTGCCGCCACCGAACGCGAGCGAGAAGCCGACCAGCACCCACAGCACGCTGACCACCGCGAGCGCGGTGAAGTTCTGCATCAGCATGCCGAGGACGTGTTTCGCGCGGACCATGCCGCCGTAGAAGAAGCCGAGGCCGGGGAGCATCAACAGCACAAGGGCGGTGCTCACCAACACCCACCCGGTTGCGCCCGTATCGATGGCAGGTGCCGTGAGATCCACTAAGACCCCTCTTCACGCAGGAAGCTCGATGGCCGACCCGACGCGCACGGGGGTGGAGCTGCCCCCGTGGCGATCTGTGTAACCCCGTCCGCTTCGTTGCGGGTAGCACAGCACACAACACAATTGAGCGGGCTGTCAACAAGTGACCGGAGGTGGTCACCGACAGCCGCCAGCCCATCACTCTGAGACCCAGATCACAGCCTCAGGCGGCGCCTGCCACGAGAGATTTTCGGGTACGAACAGCGCCGCGCGCGGCCGGAAGAATCAGGCGGTACGGACGCGATCGAGCGCCGCACCGTACTTCTCGGAGAGCCGCTCGATGCCGTTCCACAGGCCGTCCATCACCAGCTCGGCGGCCTGCCGGGGGGTGACGTCGTCGCGGGTCTGGCGCCAGATCGCGGCGCGCTCGCAGGCACCCACGATCAGCTCCGCGTACCCCTCGCGGTTGAGCGCCGGCGCGTCGGGGGCGTACACCCGGATCATCTCGGCGATCAGGTCGCGCAGCCGGCGTCGTACCTCTTCCACCTGGTCGGCCACCGCCTGCGAACCCACCTCGCGGACCACCGCCCAGCCCTGGTCATGCTCGGCGACGAACTCGTGGTAGGCCAGCAGCCCGCGCCACAGCACCTCGCGGAGCGTCTCGGCGCCGGCCAGCGACTCGACCACAGCCGCGGTCATGTCTTCGCGTACCCGGGCGATGGTGGCGACCAGCAGGCCCTCTTTGGAGCCGAAGTAGGCGTACAGCATGGGCTTGGTCACGCCGACCCGGCGCGCGATCTCGTCCATCGACGCGTCCTGGTAGCCCCGCTCGGCGAACACCGCCTCGGCAACCGCCAGCATCTGGCGCTCACGGTCGGCACGCGGCATACGACGGCGGGTAGACCCACCCCGAGTACCAGCCATGGCTGGCAGCCTACACCCCTTCACATGCGACATTACTTCCAGTACATTACTGGAGGTAAGTTTGCTGGTAGCTAGCAAATGCAAACAACCGGCGCGGTACGAACAGAAGGGCAGGTCACCATGAGCCAGCCGATCTCGGTGGTCGTCGTCGGCACCGGTTTCTCCGGACTGTCGATGGCGATCGGGCTGAAGCGGGCCGGGATCACCGACTTCGTGGTGCTGGAGAAGGCCTCCGAGGTGGGTGGCACCTGGCGGGAGAACACCTACCCCGGCTGCGCCTGCGACGTACAGTCCCACCTCTACTCGTACTCCTTCGCGCAGAACCCGCGCTGGTCGCGGATGTTCGCCGCGCAGCCGGAGATCAAGGCGTACCTGCACAGCTGCGTCGACCGGTACGGCCTGCGCGACCACATCCGGTTCTCCACCGGCTTCGCCGGCGCCGAGTACGACGACGCGACCCACCTCTGGCAGGTCGAGACCGACACCGGAGACGTGCTCGTGGCGCGCTCCGTGGTGATCGCGAAAGGGCCGCTCCACCAGCCGCTTTACCCGGAAGTGCCGGGCACCGAGCGGTTCGCCGGGCGTACCTTCCACTCCGCCGAGTGGGATCACGACTACGACCTGACGGGCAAGCGCGTCGCGGTGATCGGCACCGGCGCCAGCGCGATCCAGTTCGTGCCCCAGATCGCCGAGCAGGCGGCCCAGGTGACGCTGGTGCAACGTACCCCCGCCTGGGTGATGCCGAAGCTCGACCGCAAGATCGGCAAGACCGAGCAGAAGGTGTACGCCGCGCTGCCGTTCCTGCAGCGGCTCTACCGGCAGAGCATCTACTGGCGCAACGAGCTGCGGGTGCTGGGCATGCTGCACCCGAAGGCGATGAAGGCGCTGGAGTACGTCGGCCGCCAGCACATCAAGCGGTCGATCAAGGACCCGGCGCTGGTGAACGCGCTCACGCCGAACTTCGCTGTCGGCTGCAAGCGCATCCTGATCTCCAACGACTACTACCCGGCGCTGGCCCGGGACAACGTCGACGTGGTCACCGGTGGCCTGTCCGAAGTCACCGAGACCGGCATCATGACCTCCGACGGTACGCACCACGAGGTCGACGTGATCATCTACGGCACCGGCTTCCATGTCACCACCGGGTACGAGAATCTGCGGATCATCGGCCGCGACGGCGTCAAGATCCAGGAGGCCTGGGACCCGGGGCCGGTGGCGTACCTCGGCGCGACGGTGGCCGGCTTCCCCAACCTGTTCATGATGCTGGGGCCGAACACCGGGCTGGGGCACAGCTCGATGGTGTTCATGGCCGAGGCGCAGACCCGCTACATCCTCAGCGCCCTGCGACTCCTCGCCGACACCGGCGCCCGCGCACTGGAGGTGCGGCCCGGCGTACAGACCCGGTTCAACGACCAGGTGCAGCAGAAGCTGTCGAACGCGGTCTGGGCCAAGGGCGGCTGCCAGAGCTGGTACGTCGACCCCGACGGACGCAACAGAACGCTCTGGCCTGGGTACACGTTCTCCTACTGGTGGCGTACCCGCCGCCTGAACCCGGCCGACTACGCGCTCACGTACTGAGAAACCGACAAAGAGGTCATCATGTACCTGGCACACGAGAATCCGGCCGGCGGCGCACCGCTGCTGCAGGTGGTGCTGACCGCGCTGATCGCGCTGGCGTTCCTGGCGCCAACCCTGCTGGTGGTGCTCGCCGAGCGGCGCGGCACCGCCACGCCGGTGGGCCGCTGGGCGGACGCGGTAGCGGAGCGTACGGGGATGCCCCGGTGGTTCGGGCTGCCGGTGCTGGCGCAGACGGCGTCGCTGCTCTCCGCGGGGGTGGGCGTCTACTGGGACGTGCCGTACCACGTCGACTTCGGGCGGGACGAGGGTCCGCTGGCCAACCCGGCGCACTACCTGATCCTGTTCGGGCTGCTCGGCGTGTTCGCCTCCGGGCTGCTCAGCTGCGGCCTGGCCCGCGGGCCACTTCCCCGGCGCACCGTGAAGCTCTGGCGCGGCTGGACGGCCCCGGTCGGCGGCGTCCTGATCACGGTCGCCGGCGCGTTCGGGCTGCTCGGCTTCCCGCTGGACGACGCCTGGCACCGGGTGTTCGGGCAGGACGTCACCGAGTGGGGGCCGACCCACGTACTGATGATCGGCGGCGCGGTGCTGTCCATCCTGGGTACGGCGGTGTTGGTGGCCGAGTCGCGCCAGGTCGGCGCCGCGGAGCGCTCCGTACGGCGGGCGTCGTGGTTCGCCGCGCTGTGGTGGCTGCTCGGGATCTCGGCGTTCCTGATGGAGTACGACCTCGGCGTACCGCAGTTCCCGATGGTCGCCCAGGTGTCGCTCACCGCGATCGCGGCGACCTGGGCGCTGGTGTGGGCGCGCGCGGCGTACGGGCCGGGTGGGGCGGTGCTGGCGGCGCTGGCCTTCCTCGGGCTGCGTGCGGTGCTGATGGTCGGCGCGGCGGAGCTCGCCGGGCGTACCACCCATACCTTCTCGCTCTATCTGGCCGAGGCGGTGCTGATCGAGCTGCTCGCGTTGGCCGTCTCGATGCGGCGGCGTTACCTGTTCGGCGCGGTCGCCGGCGTCCTGGTGGGGACGCTCGGGATAGTCGCCGAATGGGGCTGGACCCAGCTGTTCCTGCCGCTCCCCTGGCCCGCCGCCGAACTGCCCCGGTACGCCGCGTACGGCGTGCTCGCCGGGATCGGCGCCGGCCTGCTCGGCGCCTGGCAGCTGACCCGGCTGGACGAGATCGCCGGCGAGGCCGCACCCCGTCCGGCCGCGGTCCCGGGCTGGCGCCGGTACGGCCTGCTGCTGGTCGGCGCGGTGCTCGCGTTCGGCACCCTCGGGGTGAGCGTGCCCCGGGCGTATGACGAGACGATCCGCGGTGAGCTGACGCTGGCCCCGACCACCACGGAGTACGGCCGCAGCGCCGTGGTCACCGTGCGGATCCCGGACGCCGTGGTCAACGACGCGACCTGGTTCTACGCGCTGTCCTGGCAGGGCGGCGGCTCGGTGCAGGCGCCCATGGAGCGGGTCGGCGCCGGCGTCTACCGCTCCGCGCGGCCGATGCCGATCAACGGCGACTGGAAGACGCTGGTACGGCTGCACACCGGCCCCAACTACCTGGTCTCGCTGCCGGTGTACTTCCCGGAGGACACCGCGATCCCGGTCAAGGCGATCCCGGCGCAGTCCGGCGTCACCCGCAGCTTCACCGGCGAGCTGCCGCTGCTGCAGCGGGAGGCGAAGACCGACCTGGCGCCCGCCCTCTGGAACCTCGGGTACGGCGTACTGCTGGCGATCTATCTGGTGATCTTCATCGTGATCACGGCGCTCTACCTGCGGGCCGCCCGGGCCGACGCCGGGTCCGGCACCCGCAGCCACTCCAGCCGACAGGAGGCTCGGATATGACCACCGTCCATCGCGTGTCCACATCGGACGGTGTCGAGCTGTACGCCGAGGTCACCGGCGCGGCCGACGCCCCGGTCGCCGTGGTGTACGTACACGGCTGGTGCCTGTCGTCGGAGATCTTCCGGTACCAGCGGCAGGCGCTGGCCGACCTGGGCGTGAACGCCCGCGTGATCAGCTACGACGTACGCGGCCACGCCCGCTCAGGCAGGTGCCCGACGGGCAGCACCACGATCGTGAAGCTGGCCGACGACCTGCGTACGGTGCTCGACGAGCTGTGCGCCGACGTACCGGCGATCCTGGTCGGGCACTCGCTGGGCGGCATCACCATCATGGAGCTTGCGGAGCGACATCCCGACCTGTTCGGCGACGCCACAGGCCGGGACGGTGCGGGGCGGGACGGCGCGGGCACGGCCGGTGCGGGGCGGGTCGCGGGCGTGGTGCTGGTCAACACCTCCGCCGGCGAGCTGGACACGGTGACGCTGGGCTTCCCGGCGGCGGTCGCCGGCCGGGTGAAGAACCATCTGCTGCGCGAGCTGACCCGGCGCCACACCTGGCACCTGCGGCGCGGCGACGGCCGGGTGCGGCGCCGCTTCACCGATGCCGCGATCGCCCGCTACATCCTGTTCGGCCGCGGCGCCGCCCGGCCCGACGTACGGCTGGGGCGCCGGCTGATCGCCACCACCCACCCGGGCGTGGTCGAAGGCTTCTTCACCGAGCTGATGGCGCACGACCGGTACGCCGCGCTGGTAGGGCTGGCCGCCGTACCGGTACGGATCCTGGCCGGCGGCCGGGACCGGCTGACCCCGCCGGTGCACAGCCGGCGGCTGGCCGACGCGCTGCCGCACGCCCGGCTGGCGGTGTTCCCCGGCGTCGGCCACATGATCCCGCTGGAACGCTCCGACGAGCTCGCCACCGAGGTCGCGCTGCTCGCCCGCCAGGCCTCCAAGGTTCCCGCCAGCTAGGCACCGGGGCGCATGGACGTACTACCGGATGGCGTCGCCGCGTGGCGGGACACCGGGCGGCAGCTCGATGTCGACGGCCGGCGGGTCTTCGTGGTCGACACGGGTGACCCGGCGGCCGGCGTACCGGTGGTGATCCTGCACGGCTTCCCGGGCTCCTCGTACGACTGGGTGGGCGTGGTGCCGCTGCTCGCCCGGCACCGCCGGGTGGTGGTCTGCGACCTGCCCGGGTACGGGCTGTCGGCGAAACCGCCGGACGCGTCGTACTCGCTGTTCGCGCTGGCCGACTCGGTCACGGCGGTGCTCACCGCGCTCGGCGTGGAACGCTGCGTCCTGCTCGCCCACGACATCGGGGACACCATCGCCGCGGAGCTGCTGCACCGGCACCACGCCGGCACGCTGCCGGTCGCGATCGAACGGGTGTTCCTGACCAACGGCTCGATCTTCATCGACCAGGCGCGGCTGACCCGGGGCCAGCGGCTGGCGCTGGCGATGCCTGGCCGCGCACTACCGTTTCCGCTGCCGCGGTGGCTGCTGCGCCACAGCCTGCGGGAGAGCTTCGCACCCGACGCTCCCGCGCCGCCCGGCGCGATCGACGCCATGGTGAGCCTGATCGAGTACGGCGGCGGCGCCCGGCTGCTCACCAAGCAGATCCGCTACATCCGGGAGCGGCGTACCCACCAGGCGCGGTGGACCGCGGCGCTGGTCGACTACCCCGGGCCGATGACCGCGCTGTGGGGCGAACGGGACCCGATCGCGGTGCTCGCGATGCCGCGGCGGCTCACCGAGCTGCGCCCCGGCACCGAGCTGGTGACCTGGCCCGACGCCGGGCACTGGCCGTCGATCGAGGCCCCGGTACGGCTCGCCGAAGCGATCACCTCCCGGCTCTGAGCGCCGCCACGACCGCGCGTACCGCCGAGGCGATGTCGTCGCGGGTGACCAGCTCGTCCAGCAGCACCTCGCGGCCGGTGCCGTCACCGAGCGGGATCTGCCAGTTGGGGTATTCGATGTCCGTACCGGGGAGGTTCTGCGACCGCCGTGCGCCCACCAGATCGGTCAGTGACAACCCCACCAACCTCGCGGGGGTACGGGTGAGAAACCCGTGCAGCGCCGCCGTCAACGCCGCCTCGTCGCCGGCCCGCTCCGGGTCCAGCAGACCGAGGCTGACCAGCAGCTCGCGCCAGCGGGAGAGCTTCACGGCGAGGTCGGCCCGAGCCTGCTCCTCGGGCTGCCCCAGGATCCCCAGCTCCTGCCGTACGGCGAGGTACTCCCCGGACGCGTACCCGGCGATCGGCGGCATGTCGTGGCTGTCCACAGTGGCCAGACACAGCTCCCGCCACGCCTCGGGTGGCTTCGGCTGGCGCCGCTTCTTGGACTCCTCGAACCACAGCAACGACGTACCGAGGATGCCGCGCTCTTCCAGGTGCTCGCGGACCCACGGCTCCACCACGCCGAGGTCCTCGCCGATCACCACGGCGTCGGCCAGCTGCGCCTCCAGGACCAGGATCCCGACCATCGCCTCGTGGTCGTACCGGACGTACGTGCCCTGGGTCGGGTCGGCGCCCTCCGGCACCCACCACAGCCGGAACAGCCCCATCACGTGGTCGGCGCGCAACCCGCCACCGTGCCGCAACCAGAACCGCACCAGATCCCGGTACGGCGCATAGCCGGCGTCCGCCAGCCGGCCCGGGTGCCAGGGCGGCTGCCGCCAGTCCTGCCCGAGCCGGTTGAACGCGTCCGGCGGGGCGCCCACGGTGGCGCCGGCGGCGAGCACGTGCTGGTTCATCCAGGAATCTGCGCCGTCCGGATCGGCGCCCACCGCCAGGTCGTGCAGCAGCCCGAGCGGCATCCCGGCGTCCCGGGCGGCGGCCTGGGTGGCGGCCAGCTGCTCGTCGACCTGCCACTGCAGCCAGCGGTGGAAGTCCACCCGGGTGGCCAGCCGTGCCGCCTCCGCCGCGACCTGGGGCGACCTGGGATCGCGCAGCCCGGCCGGCCACTCCCGCCACACCGGCCCGTACACCTCGACCAGCGCGCACCAGGTCGCGAAGTCGTGCAGCGCCTGCCCCTCCCGCTGCTGAAACTGGTGGTACGCCTCCCGCCGCGCCGCCGGCAGCGGCTCCTGGTGCAGCCGGGCCAGCGCGTCGCGTTTCGCGTGCCACGCCGCGTCCCGGTCGATCAGCTCGCCCCGCCGTACCCGGACACCGAGCCCCGCGATCGCGTCGCGGTCGGCGGCCGGCAGCGCGGCGTACTCGGGGAGCTGGTCGATCCGCAGGTAAAGCGGGCTGGCGAAGCGGCGGGACGCCGGCAGGTAAGGCGACGGCCGCAGCGGCGGCACCGGCCCGCCCGCGTGCAGCGGGTTGACCAGCGTGAACCCGGCACCCAGCCCACCGCTCCAGCGCACCAGCGTGGTCAGGTCGGCCAGGTCGCCGAGCCCGACGGAGCCGGCCGAGCGGGTGGCGTACAGCTGCACCATCAGGCCGGCCAGCCGGCGCCCGGCCAGCCGGGCCGGCGGCGCCAACCGGTCCGGCACGTACGCCAGCCGCGTCGTCACGTCACCGGCACGCAGCCGGTACCAGCCCACCGGCAGCCCCTCGGGCAGCCGCCCGTCCGGCCCCAGCGGCCGTGAACCGTCCGCTGTCTCCAGCTCCACCGCGACGTCCGGCGGCATCCGGAGCGGGGCGCCGTGGCGTACCACCGAAAGGGCGGGGAGCCGGGACGCCGCCGCGACCGCCCGCAGCTCCCGCAACCGGGCAGCGGGCCGGGACGCGTCGACCCCGAGCGCGCTGAGCACCGCGCGCAACGTGTCCGGCGCTACCGGCACCGGCTCGTCCCGCCAGTCCCGGTACGCCGTCGCCACCCGGTACGCCTCGGCAAGTTCGCGCAGCTGTTGATCGCTCACCGCCCCATCTTGGCCCCCGATACGCCGCACGTGCGGTACGTCACGCGGGTGGCGGAGTACTGGAATACTCGACGTGCGGCTTCGGTTGCACCGGCTGGACGCATACACACGCAAGGAGGGGCGGCCGATGGCCACCAACGAGGTCACCAAGGACAACTTCGAGGAAGTCGTACAGGAGCACGCGTTCGTGGTGCTCGACTTCTGGGCTGACTGGTGCCCCCCGTGCAAGCGGTTCGGACCGATCTTCGAGCGTGCCTCCGACCGGCACCCCGACGTCTTCTTCGGCAAGGTCGACACCGAGGCCCAGCCCGAGCTCGGCCAGGCCTTCGAGATCCGTTCCATCCCGACCGTGATGGTGCTGCGCGACGCCACGGTGCTGCACCTGCAGCCCGGCCTGCTCAGCGCAGAGCAGCTCGACCAGCTGCTCAACCAGGCCCGCGGCCTGGACATGGAAGAGATCCGCGCGGCCGCCGCGCAGCAGTCGTAAACTCAGCCCAGCAACGTCTCCCGGTGCCGCCATGCCAACTCGAGCAGCGCGGCACCGGCCGGCTGTGTCGGCTCGGTTCGGGCGTACCGGGCGATGTTCTCCTCGGTGAACGCCACCGGGCCGACCATCCGACCCTCGGCGTTCTCGGTGACCAGCCCCGCGAACAGCTTGTCGAAGGTGGTCGCCTCGAACACCACCACCGTCATCAGGTCCGCCACGAAGGTCAGCGGATCCACGCCCAGCCCCAGGTAGTACGGGCGGCAGCCGCCGGCCTCCCGCACCTGGTTCAGCGCCTGCAGGAACGGCCAGGTCTGATAGTCAAGATCCTGATGCTCCGGTACGCCGAGCAGCTCCTCGCTGAGCTCCCGCGCGATGCCGTGCCAGAGGTCGAAATCCGGATCCTCGGCGGGCGCCGCCGGTGTGCTGCGCGCCGGCTGGAACACCCCGACCGGCACCACCTGGTACATCCCGCCGGCGCTCGCCACCCGCTGCGGGTCCCGCCAGTGCAGCAGGAAGCTGGCCTCGCCGGCGGCGGCGTCGTACCGCACCGTCAGGGTGCACAGCGCGGGCACCACGGTACGGCCGGCCAGGTCGGTCGGCTCGCCCACCAGGGCCCGCAACGGCAGGTCCGTACGGTCCAGGTGCGACCGGCCGCCGCGGTCGCCTGACGCCATGTACACCGCGGCCAGCTCGTGCGCCACCGCCTCCGCGATGTTGATCGCGTCGAAGTAACGGCCCTCCCCGAACTCCAGCTGCACGTCGTCGCCGTCTGTGGCCGCGGCGGCGAGCAGGCGGTAGCAGGGGCGGTTCTCGAAGGTCGCCGGCGGGTCCACCTCGGCCACCACGTCGGCGTAGTGCCCGAAGCGTTGGCCGTCCTCGCGCAGGGGGCGTACCAGGAACGACTGCGGCTCGCCGCCGGTGACCCGTACCGCCGGCGGATCCGTACGCCACGCCAGCCGTACCCGCTCCAGCGGCACGGGCGCGTCGGGCACCCAGCTGGGTTCGGTGATCAGCGCCGGCCCGACCCGCGGCCACTCCCCCGCCAGCCCGGCGGCGACCGCGGTCAACGGGGCACGCGACTGGTTGAGATAGCGGCGGACGGAGAGCCACCGCCGTTGGCTGCCGTTGCTCGTCATCGCGACCCCGCAAGTCGTACGGCGTCCTGCTGGAACGCTGGCGCATCGATGCGCCGAACGCCCTCCGCAGGTCCCCGACCGGCGGAGAAACCTTACAGGCGTTACCGAGAGTGCTGTTTTGCAGTTATTTGGGTGACTGATGTCAGACCCGGGGAGGCTGTCCTGCAGGCCATGCCAGACGTCCGTGAGCTCCCCGACGGCGTAGCCCCCCTGGTTGACGACGATCCGGCGGCGATCGGCCCGTACCGTCCACTGGGTCGGTTGGGCTCCGGTGGGATGGGCACCGTCTACCTCGCGACCGCCGCCGACGGCGGGCTGGTGGCGGCGAAGGTGGTGCACCCGCAGCTCGCCCTCGACGACCACTTCCGCGCCCGGTTCCACGCCGAGGCGCAGCTGGCGGCCCGGGTGGCGTCGTTCTCCACCGCCCCGGTGCTCGACTACGGCGAAGCCGACGGTCGCCCGTACCTGATCACGGAGTACATCGAGGGTGTCTCGCTGGACCGGATGGTGCGGCGCAAGGGGCCACTGTCGGGGTCGGCGGTGCAGGGGGTGGCGGTGGGGATCGCCGCCGCGCTCACCTCGATCCACAACGCCGGGCTGGTGCACCGCGACCTCAAGCCGGGCAACGTGGTGCTCTCGCTCTCCGGCACCCGGGTGATCGACTTCGGGATCGCGCGCGCCCTCGACGTGCCGTCCAGCCTCACCCGCTCCGGCGTCACCATGGGCAGCCCGGGCTGGATGGCTCCGGAGCAGATCATGGGCAAGCCGATCACCTCCGCCGCCGACGTGTTCGCCTGGGGCTGCCTGGTGGCGTACGCGTCCACCGGACGGCACCCGTACGGCGCCGGGGACGCGATGTCGATGGCGTACCGGACGCTGCACGAGAAGCCGGACCTGGACGGCGTACCGGACCAGCTGTACGCCGCCGTGGCCGCCGCCCTGGACCCGCGTCCCGAGCGGCGTCCCAGCGCGTGCGAGCTGCTCACCCGGCTCTCCGGCAGCACCGCCAGCCGGCCGGTGTCCGGCGACGAGGAGTCGGGCGACCACACCCGGGTGGCCGCGGTGATGACCCCGCTGCACCACTTCCCGGTGACCCACCGCGCCCGGTCGAACCGGCGCTGGTGGACCCTCGCGGGCGGCGCCCTGCTGATCGTCGTCGGCACCCTGCTGTTCCTCGGAGTCGCCTACCCGATCGGGATCGGCGACCGCGGGCCCGGCACACCGAACGGCCCTGGCGTGGACACCAGCGGCCGGCCCAGCCATGATCCTTCCGCACCCGAGGCGCCCGCCGACCCGGGCGGAGTCCCCGGCACCCTGCCGCACCGGCCGAACGACCCGGCGTCGGGCGCCCCCTCCACCAGCAGCAGCCAGCCGCCCGGTGGCGACCCCACCTCGTCCCCGCCGAGCCCGGACCCGACCGGCACTGCGTCGAGTACGCCCACCGGCGGCCCGCCGTCGGAGACCCCGCCACCGCCCACGCCGACCGACCCACCGCACACCCAGGGCGCCTGAACGCGCGCTCCGCGCCGCACGACGGCGACCGGCCCGCACGACGGCGACCGGGGCTCAGGCGATCGGGAGCACCTCGTGGTTGATCCGGGTCGGCGGCACCTCCAGCTCGCGGAGCTTGGCCAGGGTCGCGTTCACCATCTGCGACGAGCCGATGAGGTAGAAGTCGTGCTGCTGCCAGGGCCCGTACGAGGCCACCACGTCCGACACCGTCCCCTGCTCCGCGTCGCTGCCCGGGTCGTCGCTGACCGCCGGCACCAGCGACAGCCAGGGGCAGCGCGCCGCCAGCTCCTGCAGGGCGGGCGCGTCGTACAGGTCTTCGCGGCTGCGGGCGCCGAAGAACACGTGCACCCAGCGGGTGCGGTTGGTCCTGGCCAGCTCTTCGACCAGCGCCTTGATAGGCGCCAGCCCGACGCCGTCGGCGACGCAGACCAGATCCCGCGGTGAGGCGAGGTCGAGCCGCAGCCCGGGCGTGGCCGGACCCATCCGCACCACGTCACCCACCGCCAGGCGCCAGACCAGCGAGCCGGAGACCACGCAGCCGCCCGCGGCGCGTACGTGGAAGTCCATGGTGCCGTCGCCGCGCGGCGCGTTGCCGACCGGATACCGCTGCCAGGTCCGCTGCTGGTACGGCGACTGCAGACTGACCTGCTCCCCCGCCCGGTACGGCAACGGCAGCGCCGGCCGTACGGTGATCACCGCGATCTCAGCGGTACGCCGCTCGTGGCCGACCACCTCGGCCTCCCAGTACGCCGGATTGTGCGCGTCCTGGGCGGCCCCGGCGATCATCCGGTCGGCGATCGCGCGGTAGCCCTCGCGCCACGCCTGCTCGTACTCGGCGCTCCATTCGATGCCGGCGTGCACCCGGATCGCCTCGATCAGGCAGTCGCCGAAGACCCGGTAGTGCTCGTCGCGTACGCCGTACTTGCGGTGGTCACGGCCGAGCTGGCGCAGGAACCCGTCGAACTGGTCGACGCTGTCGGCCACCTGGATCGCGCGCACCAGCGCGGTCACCAGGCGCTCTCGTTGCAGGTCCATGTGCAGCGGGAACATGTCACGCAGCGCGGGCTGTGCGGTGAAGAGGCGGGCGTAGAGGTAGCCGGCGACCTGATCCGCCCGATCCTCGACGAGGGCCCAGCTCTCTTTGAGCTGTCGTGACAGCGTGCTCATCACCCCTCGCACGGTCGACCAGTCGCTGGACGAAGAGCCGCTCGACACTGAACGGATCTCCATTACGCTCTGCTACGACTACCGAGCTACCACTTTGCCGGGATATTAGCTAGTTTCTCGGCGCATCATGTGATGTAGAGCACAGCCATCGCTACGACCTGAAAGATTCTCCGACCGTGGCACATTACCGAACAATTCCAGGTAGTGGCATTTTCACTAATTGTGACGTGTACGCGAATTGTTCAGCGATTTCACACCGCGACGGCGACGGGGGGCTCCGCCGGCACCGCGGGGATCTGCTGGGTCGCGTCCAGGTCGACCGGCGCCGCCTCCGACTCAGGGCCGGCGTGCCGTGGCGCCGGACGGCGCCTGCCGTTGCGGGGCGTACGCCCGGCGGCCG
The DNA here is from genome assembly GCA_050701635.1 of Micromonosporaceae bacterium. Taxonomy (GTDB): domain Bacteria; phylum Actinomycetota; class Actinomycetes; order Mycobacteriales; family Micromonosporaceae; genus WHSM01. The sequence goes on from JBOGDF010000055.1 coordinate 14,196, forward strand.
CCACGTCCCCGTCCGATCCGGCGTCGCTGCCGGAGTCGGCGCGCTTCGCGGACACGGCCTGCTTCCCGGCACCGGCCTCCTTGCCGGCCTGCTTACCAGCACCCGCCGCCTTGCCCGGGCCAGCCTCCTGACCCGATTCGGTAGCTGGGGCCTCGGGCGCCGCCGTACCTGCCGCCGAGGTGCTCGGGTACGCCAGAATCGCCGTACCCAGCAGGGAAGCCTCGTCGACGAACGCCGTGGCGAAGCGCCGCGACGGGCACGGATTCGCCATGCCACAGCCGCACTGTTCGGAGAGCAGTACGTCCGGCTGGTGCTCCTGGAGCAGCCGTACCGCCAGCTGTGCCCCGATCACCGGTCCCACCGCGCGCCGCGGACCGATCCGCAGCGCGGCCGGCACCCGCGCGGCCGGTACCTGCTCGGCCGGCGCCGACTCCGTGGCTTCCCGAGAATGGCGGGCCCGCCCGTTCGGCTGCCCCTCCGGTGATCCGTTCACCTTCTTGGCGTCCCTACCGCTACCGGTGGATGTGCTCCGGCTCGTGGTACGAGCCGAGCGAGACCGGGTGGAGCGTCGGGTTCGCGTGTCACCCATGCTGTGTGTTCCCCCCAACTCTGTGATGCTGCGCAGGCCTGACGTGGATCCAAGGGGTGTGACCAAGGGCTGTCGACGCCCTCGAGCCAGAGGTCACGTGCCGCCGCACGGTGACCGGCTCGAGCATTCGTGACTACCCATGCGCGGCGCACACAGGGACCAACGATCGAGTCACTGTTGGGTTGCAGAACGTACACGCCATCGGGTTACTTGAACTCGACGCGATGTTGGGGTAGTGCAGGTCAGGCGGCGTCGAGGCCGTCGTTGCGAGCCAGCTCGCGGAGCCGGCCGAGCGCCTGGATCTCCAGCTGGCGGATCCGCTCGCGGGAGAGGCTGAACCGGGCCGCGACCTCGGTCAGCGAGTGCTCCCGGCCGTCCTCCAGGCCGTAGCGGGCTCGTACGATCCCGGCGGAACGCTCGTCGAGGTGCGCGAGCAGCATCTCGAGCCGCTCCCGCTCCAGGCCGGCGAGCACCACGTCCTCCGGGCTCGGCTCGTCGGAGTCCGCGACCAGGTCACCGAGGTGGGTGTCACCGTCGTCGCCGACCGGGGTGTCCAGCGACACCGTGTCCTGCGACCAGCGGATCAGCTCGAGCACCCGGGAGGTCGGTACGCCGAGCGCGTTGGCCAGCTGCTCCGGCTCCGGGTCGGCCCCGTTCTCACGGGTGAACTGGCGCGCCGCGTTGCGCATCCGGTTGACGTCTTCGACCAGGTGCACCGGAAGCCGTACGGTCCGCTCCTGCTGGGCGATGGCACGGCTGATCGCCTGCCGGATCCACCAGGTGGCGTACGTGGAGAACTTGAAGCCGCGCTGGTAGTCGAACTTCTCCACGGCGCGTACCAGACCGGTGTTGCCCTCCTGGATCAGGTCCAGCATCGGCATCCCGCTGCGTACGTACCGGCGGGCGATGGAGACCACCAGCCGCAGGTTGGCCTTGACGAACTTCTCCTTGGCGGCCTTGCCCTCGGCGACGACGCCGTTCAGCTCCGCTCGGGTGATGCTCTTCGGCTTCTTCCCATCGCGCAGCAGGTGCTCGGCGTACAGCCCGGCTTCGACAGCCTTGGACAGCTCGACTTCCTCCGCCGCGTCCAGCAGCGGAGTACGCGAAATCTCGTGCAGATACACCCCGACCAGGTCCCGCTCTTCGGCGACCTCGTCGAGGCGAATCCCGGTGGTCTTCTCCACTCTCGGCCTTTCCTCCCGTTGCCCGTCGGGCCGGCCTTCCGGCTAGACGGCTCCCCGCTGGTCTTTCGTTGTCACCAGCACAACAGCTGGGTGTACGACTTGATTCCTTGGTTCAGATGTCAACCCGGTCACGTTCGCTCGATCTGTCTGTACCCAGATCGATCGGTCGCCCAACGACCTCGGCTCGTACTAGTAGGACGCACCAGGGACCGGAAAATGACACATGTGAGAGCTACGCCACTCTGCGTGATCCTTGAGCGATCGCCTGTCTATAAATCAACACGCCCTAGGTGTCCGTACGGTTGGCAACCGTGTCCATCGTCACCGTGCCGGTCTTGACCGGCGCCGCGCAGCGGTAGGCGAACATCGGCGGTACCGCCGCCCACACCACGGGCTCACGGCGTACCTCCCCGAAACGCTCTTCGAGAAGTTGCCGCAGCTGCCGGCCGGAAGCGAGCGGAGCCTGGTGCAGGCAGGTGAGCGTGACGAACTGGCCGTCCGTGGCGAGTACCTCGACCACCGCGTCCAGGGCGGCGCTCCGCTCCTCGGGGGACATCAGCGTCCAGGGCAACCCGCTGGCGATCGCGTCCACGGAGTCCCACTGATGGGACCGCACCAGCTCCGGCAACTCGGAGGCGGGCCGGTTGGCGACCCGTACCGACGGCGAGCCGAACCGCTGCCGGAGCGTGTCGGCGAATTCCGGGTTGAGCTCCACCGCGAGCAGCGTCGCGCCGGGCGCCAGCCGCTGCTTCAGCTGTGCGGTCACCGCACCCGTACCGGCGCCCAGCTCGACGACGCGTTGCGCCGAAGCGAGATCCAGACTGTCGAGCATCATCCGCACCACAGGCCCCGAGCTGGCCGCGATGCTGCCGGTCTGGCGCGGATTGCGTACGAACTCCCGGAGAAATCCCACCTGGTCACTCCTCAGGTCGTCGGATCGGCTGACCGTATGTGACGTGAGGTCCACCGTACGGACGGAGCGAAGCCCTGCAAAGCGGACAGCACCACGCCGGCGTACGTCGTACCCGGATCACATCACTGGTATTTCCCTCGTCCATACCCGCGTAACCCGAGTACCCCACTCGGCTGTGATGGCTCCGTCAACGGACATACCTACGATGACGAAGAGTCATCAGCCCCTACCGGTCGTTCACTACCTTTCCGGCATTCCGGTATCGGAGAGTGACGAACACGTGTCTGGTGGCCTAGTGTTGCCTGGCTGTCAACTTGGAGGGACACGGTGCCCGATCTACCACCCCACCCCGGTCAGCGACCGGTTGGGACCGGCGCGGATCGCCGACCTCGCTATCGCTCGCTCAGGGATCTTTCACACGGCCCCCGCCGTACCGCACCAGCCCGTTCGCCCGAGGCACCGCCCGTACCGCCGAGTTCGGCGGGCGCACCACGAGGGCCGGTCACAGGCTTCGATCCGCGTCCCACCTCGTCGTGGGAACCGCCGCCAGCCCCGGTACGCCGAGGCGGGTTCCGGCAGCTGTTGCTCGGCGCTCTGGCGATGCTGCTCGTGATCGGTCTCGGCTGGGGCGGTTACGTTGCGTACCGGCAGTTCGCCCCGTACTACGGGCTGGGCTACGCCACCGGGCGCACCGGCACCGTGAGCGACGTGACCTTCACCGTCGCCGACGCCCGCTGCGGGCTGGACCAGCCGCCCGACAAGCCGGCGCGATCGGTCAAGGGTCAGTTCTGCCTGGTCGACCTCGGCGCGAAGAACACCTCCGACAAGGTCCGCTTCGTCAGCCTGTCGATGTTCAGCGTGCAGCTCGACACCGGGTCACGGGTCAGCCCCAGCCGTACCGCGATGAGCAGTCTGTCGGTACGGCTGAACCCGGGCGAGTCGCACAACCTCGTGCTGGTGTACGACGTGTGGAGCGGTGTCCGGATGGACAACCTCAAGGTCCAGATCGGGTACGAGACGGCGAACATCCCGCTGATCTAGCGCGCCACCCGGCGGGTCAGCTCTGCCGGGGGATCCGGATCGCCATCGTCGGCGCCTCCGCGAGCATCGACGACGGATTCACGGTGCTGTCGCCGCGCCAGTGCCGGGCACTCGCCAGCTCCACTCCGGTGTGCAGCTCGACGGAGTCCCACTCCCCGAGCTCCCGGCGCTCGCCGCGGGTCAGCGTCACCCGCTGCGGCTGCGTGCCGGGCCCGGTACGCACCAGCACCACCGTGCCGTTCGTACTGGTGTCCACCACCGCCAGCCGGCCGCCCGCCACCTCCATACGCAGGTGGCTGCGGCTGACCACCCGGGCGGCTTCCTCGTCGAGCAGCAGCCCCAGCCGTACCCCCGGCTCCTCCGGGTTGCGGCCGACCGCGACCGGGCGATTGGACCGCACCACGAAACGCTGCCGGGCCGTCCCGTCCAACACCACGACGGTCGGGATCGCCTCCGGCGCCGGCCCGAGATCGGCCAGCGGCTGACCGTGCCGCGGACAGGCCGGTACGCCGTCGCGCAGCCGCGGCGGCGGCTGCCCGCCCTCGGTTGACCCGAAGCCGGCGCAGCCCGGGTCGGGGCAGCGCCAGAGCCGGCGCAGCGCGGGGTGCGTACCGCCGGGAGTAGCCACCACTCCGGCGCCAGCACCCGCCGGCGCCAGCACCACACCGCCGGCGCCCGGCATCGGCAGCAGGTGCCGCGACGTGCCCACCGTGCCGGGATACCGCTGCTGGTACGCCCGGTAGTCGCCGTTGCCGATCACCGGCAGCCCGGTCAGGTCGGCGATCTCGAGCACCCGCTCGGCCACCCCGTCCGGCGCGTCCGGGAGCACCTCGGCCAGGCCGTCGTCGGCCCACCGCCGGATCACCATCTTCTCGTTGGAGGTCAGCTCCAGCTCGGAGATCAGCCCGCGGTCGGTCACCGGGTAGACCGAGACGCCGTCGTCGGACAGGTGCCGCGCCAGCGCATCGATCACCATCCCGAGCCGCAACAGGTGCGCGGGGCGCCCGTCGTCGAGCCTCGCGTGGCGTACCACCGACGGCAGGTCGACCACCGCCGCGGCGAGCACCGGATCGGTGGTCAGTCGCTGCTCGATGGTGTCTAACGCTCGGCTCACCGTAAATCTCACGCAAACCTCCCGAACTCGGCCCCTCATCATTGCAGAGAGCAACCATCGGTGGTTGGCGGCTGGCGGGGGCAGCGACCTGCGCGACCTGCGGAACGCAGATACGGACGCGGCCACGACCTGCCTGATCGGCGAAGTCGTGGCCGGCGCCCGGCTGCTGCTCGTGGTCCCCCGTTGGCGTGGTCTGTCGGCTACCCAATCCGGCCGGTGCTGGCGGCTGGCCCTCCGGTACGGCTACGAAACCCTCCGGCGCGGGCACAACCAGCCCCGTCCGAACAACGGTGTCACCTCGTCGTCCTCCGGCTCTCGCTCACGAGGAGCCGGGCACGGCAGCGGTGATCTGGGGCCGCTGGTGCGTCGTGACTTCAGACCGCGTCCTCCAGCGCGTCGGTGCCGCTGGCTACGGCGAGCAGCTGCTCGTACGGGGAGTCCGGGCTGACCGACAACAGCTGGTAGCCCGGCCGGGTCTGCGCCCGGGTGTGTACGCCCATCGCGCGGGCGGAGTTGACCAGTACGGAGGTGGTGTCGGGGTCGGCCAGCCGCAGCGCCAGCGATCCGCTACGACGCCGTCCGGCCGCCATCAGCGCCGCCCGCCACGCCGCCACCGCCAGCGCCCGGCGGTCCCGCTGCTGCCATCGCGCCAGCGCCCGGTCGTTGGTACGGCACAGCAGCAGATAGCTGGACCGCCACGCCTCGTCGAGGATCCGGCCGAGCGCGGTGCCGCTGCCCGGCGAGACGAACACCCGGTACACCTCGAACCGGTGGCGCCCGCCCTCGAAGCTCTTGTCGACCCGCGCCTCGATCTGCAGCGCCTGCAGCAGGCGTACCAGCCGGTGGGCCGCCGCGGATTGGTTGAACTCGTTCAGTACGCCGTTGGCGTCCGGCGTGGAGCGGTAGCCGAGCTGGTCGCTGGTGACCCGCCGGCGGGCTACGATCGGCGCCGTACAACGCATCATCATCACCACTTCGAACGCGGCGGCGCGGTCCGCGGCGCACAACGGCGCCGGGCGGTTCCGCGCGGGACGGGTTGCGCCGCGTACCGCCGCGGGGCGGGTCGGGGCCTCGCTGCGCGCCCGGTACGGCCGAGTGGTGGCATGGGGCTGGGGAGTGCTCAGGGCCGTCCACACCGGACGCGGTTGAGCGATTGCTGAAGTCATTCTCTTCACCACCGTCTTTGTTGCTGCCGGGGAGCCCTGCCGGTCACCACGTCGTGACCACTAGCGGCTCCGGTGTCACTGTGTCGCGGCACACAGGCCGCTGAAAACAGCGCGGCGACTACCTTGAGCAAAACTTGCGGCACCCCACTTGAGCCCTGAGTGAGGTGGTACGGGTCACTAGGATCAGGGCGTGACGACCCCCAGGGTGGTACGCGGCACCGCTCGAGTCCCCGCCTCGTCGCGGGCTCCGGCGCCGCCCACCGTGCCCGGATCGCCGGCCGCGCCGGGGTCACCCGGACCGGCCGCGCCGGAGCCGCCCGGAC
>JBOGDF010000056.1:0-20442 GCA_050701635.1 Micromonosporaceae bacterium
GTCATGATCAAATCTCCTTGTCCAGTCCGGTGATCGAACCAGCAAGGATGCGGAGAATTAGAACCGGGTCCTGGTTACCGATCTCAGACGCGGAAGGGCGACGGCGCGTACGGCGCCGCCGCCGGTGGTGTGGAGGTATCCGTACCCGGTTTCGGGGCGGGTGGGGGTGAGCCCGATCGCGACGAGCGCGCCGGTGGCTGCGGCGCCGATGGCGGTGTGGACGGCTGAGGTGAACGCGGCGGTGTCCGTGACGTGATGGTCGGCAGCGAAGGAGCCCATGATCGCATCGGGGTCGCGGGCGGCGATCACAGCGGCGGCGAGGCCGATCGCGGCGCAGGAGTCTCGGGGTTCTGGCTCGGTGAGCAGGTTGCCGGCAGGTAGTCGGGGCAGCTGCTCGGCGACGGCGTGTGCGTGCAGTTGTCCGGTGGCGATGTAGATCCGGTCGGGTGTGGTCAGGTGGCTGAGCCGGTCGACGGTGGTCTGCAGCAGTGACCGGTCCGGGTGTACGAGGTTGTGGAGGAACTTCGGCCGCTGTCGGGTGGACAGCGGCCACAGCCGGGTACCGGAGCCGCCTGCCGGCACCACCGCGTAGAACCCGTTCACGACCGCTGCTCCAGGTGGGCCAGGGTGCGGTAGATCGCGGCGACCGAAGACATGGCCCGGATGCGCCCGTCGGCGATCATGCCGGACAGCTCGTGTCTGGCGACGGTGGTCACGGTCAGCCCAGCGGCGACCTCGTTAGCGTCCAGGCGTGGCGAGCAGACCTGCTGGGCGTTGTGCCCGTAGAGGATGTGGACGAGGTTGGTGTTCTTCGACGCGTCGCAGTACATCGCCCCAAGTTCGAGCAGCTCGGCGGAGCGGTAGCCGGTCTCTTCTGCCAATTCCCGCGCTCCGGCCAGGATCGGGTCTTCACCGTCGGGGAACGTGCCGGCCGGCAGCTCCAGGGTGACCTGTCCGGCGCCGTGTTTGTACTGCTCGACCAGAAGTACCCGGTCGTCGGGGGTGTGGGCGAAGACCACCGCGACGTGCGGCCGTACGGAGACCCAGTAGTCGATCTCGTTGCCGTCGGGGAGTTGGATCCGGTCGCGGCGTACCCGGTAGTGGGGTTGGTCGTAGTCGATTCTGGAGTCCAGCACCGTCCAAACGGTGGTCATCCCGCAGGCACCTCCTCGTTTACCGCTGCGGTGGTGTCGACGTGCACCCCTTGGGGCGCGACGGTGACGGGCAGTGTCGTGAACCCGCGCTGGGTGTAGTGGCGGGTGAGGTGGGGTGCCGCATCGGCCTCGCAGAGTAGCAGCCACGCTGCGCCGGCTCCGGCTCCGCCGCAGGGCTTGGCCGCGAGCAGCCCGCCGGGACGAGTCAGCTCTCGATACGCGGTGTCGTCCACAGCGTCGGGGTGCAGCCGGGCCTGTGCGCGGCGGACGGAGTTGATCAGATCCGCCACCCGGCCAAGGTCGCCGGAGGCGATGGCGGCAGGGAGTTGCTCAGCAAGGGCGTTCAGGTCGTGGTGCGCGGTAGTGACGTCAGGTTCTCCGGCACGCAAGCGCTCGGCGACTGCTTCGACCATGCCGCTGGAGGGTCGTGCACCGCCGGGGTGCGCGATCAACAGCCGTTCAGCAAGCTGCTGCACCTTCGCGTCATGGAGGCGGGTGGGTTGTACGCCGCTGCTGGTGATTCGCCACAGGTGGGCCGCGCCGTGCGCGGCGGCGTACTGGTCCTGCTTGCCTCCGGCGGCTCCGGTAGCGCGTTCGGCGGCAGCGGCGACTTCGGCGATCCAGTCCGGCGAGTACGACGCTCCGCCGTGTGCGGCGAGCGCGGCGACCGTTGCCACCCCAACGGCGCCGGAGGTTCCCAGGCCGGAGGCCGGCGGCACATCCAGGGTGAGACTCACCGCTACGCCGCTGACCTGGAGTGCGCGCGCAAGCTGTGTTACGAGGCGCTGCGCGCTGGCAGGAGCCGGTCGCTGTCGCGGCCCGACCGTGACCGTGATCCCCTGGTCCCGGGTGGCGGTGACGGTGGCGCGGACATGGTGGGCGACGGCGATGTTGACGTGGACGCCGCCGTGCCAGGCCATCCAGGGCGGGCAGTCGGTGGCGCCGCCGGTCAGGTCGACGCGTACCGGCGCGGTCGCGGTCACGGTACGCATCACGCGACGACCTTCCCGACGAGCTGGCCGAGTCCGTACTTGCGGGCCTGGTCCTGCAGGTCGAAGAACCGCGGCATCTGCTCGGCAAGGCCCCAGTGGTTCACGAGGTGGCTGGAGAAGTGCCCGTCGTAGCGGAAGTCGCGGGTGGCGAGGTCATGGTGGCCGTACACGTTGATGATGTAGTCGTCCGCGTCGACTTCCCGGCACACCTCATACGTGGCCTGCACCGTCGCGGCTGTGGAGTCGGGGCCGCCGAGCAGCACGTACGCCGAGAGCCGGATGCCTCTCGCCTTGATCCGGTTTGCGGCGGTCAGGATGCGGTGGCGGGTCTGGTTCTTGCCCGTCGCGGCCAGCTCGGTGTCGTCGCCGGATTCGACACCGAGCTTGACCTGCTCCACCCCGATCTGCTGCAACGCGTCCAGGTTGGCCTCGGTGATCGAGGTGACGCTGACCTCGCAGGTGTAGCGCTTACCGAGGCCGGCGAGCACCGGTATGAGTCCCCGCAACCGGGGACGCTGTAACGGCAGGATCGCATCGCCGAGGTCGATCAGCTCCGCGTCGCGGGAGGCGATGTCGGCCTCCACCACGTCCAGCGGGATGGGCTCGTAACGCTGGTCGCGGGCGAAACAGAAGGCGCACGTGAACGGGCATCCGAGCGCGGTCATCGCCACATCGTCGCGACAGTACGGTCCTACCGCGATCCTCGGCGGCACCGTCACGTCGACCGGCCCCGCTACCGCCACACCCACCGGCCGTTGCTCCACGAGGTCGACAATGCGGGGCGAGGGACCGCCGCGCAGGATCGCGTCGAACGAGTCGCTGAAACGCACCGGGACCTGGGTGTAGAACGGGCCGACCCCGACCGCGTACACCCCCAACGCGCGGAGTCGGCGCGCCAGCTCTGCGGAAACGTAGGCGTTGCCGGAGTCCACCCACGGCGTCACGTTGTCCGCCGCAGCCACCACCACAACCTGCGGGTCCAGACTCATCACCCGCTCGACGGTCTCGTCGTAGAGCGGAGAGTCACCGTCGGCGGCCTGCATCACGTGCCTGAAGTTGTCGAACAACCGCCGCCACGGCACGTACCGGGCCGCACCCGTCGCGTCCGCGTTCAACGTCACCGCCTCGTGCCCGGCCCGGGTCAGGTAGGCGTCCAGGTAGCACAACTCCAACGGCAGCCTGTCGTTGTGCGAACCCGCCAGCCGCAGGAACGGCGGCACCACCAACACCAATCTCATACCGACGAACTCCTTATAGGTAGAACCAGCGGGGACGGCGCATGCCGGCCCGGTCGTGCGGGTGGCGGCGGAGGTCACCATCCGCCCTGGGTGGCGAGCAGGTACAGCGCATACCCGGTCGCGCCGGCCGCGAGCGCGACCCAGCCGACGGCCTTCGCCGACAGCAGCCGCGCGAGCTGTAGCAGCCCGGGAAGTTGGGCCTTATGGGTGCGGTAGTCGCGCCAGCCACGTGTGGCGCGGGCCCAGGCGCCACCAGCGATCCAACCGACGATCAGACAGGTCGCGGCGAGGGCCGCGTGGGTGGACAACATCGCTGCCTCCGAGGGGTGGAAGGAGACGACAACGGGTGTGGGTACTCATTGGGTCGATGCGCGCGGAGACCGGTAGGGGCCGACTCCGCGCGGTCGCGGTCGGCCGATGACCGCCACTGCGGGCGGAGCTTGCCGGTGCTGGTGACGGTCACCGCGAGGTAGACCGTCTGAAGCAGGTGGGCGGCACGGTGCGGTTGATGAAGCCAGTGCTCCAGTTGCTCCACCGGCACCACAGGGGCGTCGGCTTGGTGCCGGTGGGCGCGGATCAAGGCGCACAGCATCAGGTCCCGCTCGACAATCGCCGCGTCCAGCACCCGCTGCCGGCAGCGCGGACCGCAGCTGTAGCCGCGCACGCCGGCAGTCGGGTCGAAGACGGGAGCCATGAGACGGTGGCAGCGCTGACACCTCAGCAGACCCCGCACGAGGTACGCGTCGCGCGACATGCCGCCGACAGCGATGAGGCGTCTCATGCCGACAGCTCCGTCAGCATCCGCAGCGCGCCAGGGGTCGCGTGTGCGCCACCCGTACCGAGCCTCGCCGCAGGCGGCACGGTGCCGAGATCCGGTATGGCGATCAGAGGGAGGAACTGCACCCACCCGGCCACCGGGTGACCCCTGCGGCGGACGACCGCCAGGTGACGTGCCCAGGCCACGGTGGCGTCCCAGGCGGTGTCGAACACCGCCACGCCGCCCGGCACGGTCCAACACCGGGTGACCGGGTCCGTGCGCTGCAACCAGGCCACGGTGCGGTCGGGAGCTGGCGGCCCGCACCAGTAACTGCCTTCCGCCGTCGGCCGCGCGGTGTCCGCGTGGTGGTGATGGCTGCGGACGATGACCACGAACGCCGTCGGCGGCGTGTCCACGGTGAGCAGCCGCCACTTCGGCTCCTCCCACACACCCGTGCCCGCGCGGATGGGCCATCGCCGTACCGTCGCATTGAGCGGTGCGTACCTGGTCCTCGTCGAGGTCATCGTCGCCACCTCCGTGGCCCTACGTGGTCGGGTGCTGGTTGGGGTTGCGCCACATCGGCCAGAACGAAGGCCCGTCGTGGCCGGGCAGGGTGAGCGGGTTTCCGGTTTCGGCGTAGCCGAGGCGGGCGTAGAGGTCGCGGGAGGCGGGGCTTGATGCCTCCAGGTACGCCGCGCGGCCCTGGTAATCGAGCAGTGCGTGCCGGTGCGCGATCAGCGCGGTGCCGATGCCTTCGTGTTGCCGTTTCGGGGTCACTGCGGCGAAGGCCAGGTGTGCGTGCGGGTCGGTGGGGTGAGCGTCGGCGAGGAGCCGGTCGAGCTGGGTGAACCGGCCCCGGTACAGCGACCCGACCGCCTCATCGAGGAGACGCTGGTAGTCCTTCGGCCCGGGGTCATCGCTGCTGAACCACACGGTCACGCCGATCGGATCCCCTGTCGCGTCGGCGGCGACCTCCACCACTCCCCGACGCAGCGCGTGGCGTACGTGGACGGCGAAGTACGGGCGCAGCGTCAGCGGGCGGATCCCGAGACTCCTCGGCGTAGATCGTGGCCTGCTCGAACCCCACGTAACCGGTGACCGCCGTGACCAGCACCGCCGCCGCACCAGGCACCAGCAGCTCCGCCGGCGACAGCGTGTCGAACGAAACTCCACCCTCCGCCGGGTGCATCGCGAACACCACATCGAGCACCGCAATCACAGCGACCTCGGCGACCATCAACCCCGCGAGCACCTTGCCGTTGAAGTCGATCCGCAGCACGCCGAGTACGCCGACCACGCACCACGCGAACAGCGCGCACATCCACCACGGCACCGGCACCCCGCCAGCCGTGAGGAGCTGCGCGACCCAGACACCGAAGCCGCCGAACAACGCGATCTGCAGCGCGTTGTACGCCACCAGCGCCACCAGACCAGCCGCGACCCCAGCCGGCTTGCCCAACGACCGAGCGATGTATGCGTAGAAGCTCCCGGCGTTGGTGATCCGCCGCGACATCGCGAGATACCCGGGCACAAACGCCACCAGCAGCACAGCCACCACCAGGAACGCCACAGGGACAGCCGTCACGCCCGACACCCCGTACGCCTGCGAAATCGCACCCGCGATCACCACGAACGGCGCCGCCGCCGCCAGCATCAAGAACGTGATAGCCACCGCACCCAACCGGTCCCGCGCCAGCGCCCGCGACACCACGTCCCGCCGAGGCGTCGCCCGGTACGGCACCGGCGATCCGGTCGGTGCAGGCGGACTCAACTGATCACTCACAACCACTCCTCCTTCTTCCGATGGGTAGTCACGAACGGCGCGCCAACGTGGCTTGGCCGACGGCCTGGTGCACGTGCAGCGCCAGGCTTCGACGCGAGTACGGCAACACCGTCACCAGGCGAATCAGCGCGGGACGAGCGGCCTGCGAATCCCAGGCGAAGAGATGACCGGCAAGTTCGGTCGCGATCAGCAGGGCGAGCACCATCACGTCGGTGATCAAGTTCGGGTCGCCCAGATCCGCCTCGGTGATCTGGCGAGCGCCGGTCAAGAGGCTGCGCAGCCGCCACGCCCACCACAGACTCACGTTTGGGTCAGCAGCTGGAAAAGAGACAACCGGTCGCAGCAGACGCCGCTCCTGTACCTCACGCACCTGCCCTGCCTCCACGAGGCGACGGCCGACCCGATCCCGTGCTGATTGCGCCAGGAAGGCCAGCCAGTCCGACAGGGTGTTCGACTCCGCCTGCAGTCGCGCGTGCACCCAGCGCGTCAATGGATCGGCGGGGATGCCGGAGCGCGAAGTCGGTATCACGCGTCCCTGCATCACGTCGATGTGATCATCGATTGCCAACTCCGCGAGCAGGCCGGCTGCGAGGCCGAGACCGAGCACTTTCAATTGCAGCCGCGGACGCCCCGTGTGTTCGTCGTGCGCGAGTACGAATAGCTGGTCAGCCACGGCGCGTCGACCGCGACCGTCGAATGGCGCCTCCACACTGCTCATGTCGGACGCCACCCGTCAGTCGGGCGTTCAGCCGTAAGGATTAATTCAGATTCGCTGCCGGTCGCCTGACCGCACCGTACGGGGCGGCGGCGACCTGCGATGCCGCCAGAGGGAAGGTCGACGGCAGCCCCTGTCCGCATGTGGCGGATCGGTACCAACTCCACGTGCGGACGGTTTGCCACCGTTTCCCCTCCCCCTGGCGGCGTGCGCGGCGCCAGGTCTTGTGTGATCAACCGATGACTGGTCGTGTACGTCCACCGTCGTGGACTGTCCAATTCCCGGGAATGTCTGTTACCCGGGAGAAAGGGGGAGGTTTATGGGGAGGATTAGCCAGTCCTAGGGGTTCATCGGCCGCAGGGCCTATGGCCAGGGTCGGTCTGCGGGTTACGCTCGCGACCATCGACGGTCCACATCCGGGGACGTTCGACCAGACTTCTTGGACGGAGGGGTCAGCCGTGATCAGTCCGTATGTGCGTCGCCGCCGCCTTGCAAACGAGATCGTTCGCCTTCGTGAGGAACATGGCTACTCCGCCGACAAGCTCGCCAAGGCCATTGGCGTGGCGCGTCAGCGGATCAGCCGCTTGGAGAATGGCCACGTCCGCCCCGACCTAAACGAGATCATGAAGATTCTGGACACACTGAGAGTGGGGGAGCGACGGTGGTCAAACGTAATTACAATTGCCCGTGAAGCTCAAGAGCGTGGCTGGTGGGAGTCGTACGCCGAAGAAATGGGAACCCGCCAGTCGCTGTACGCAAATCTAGAAGCGGGCGCTGCCACTATTCGCGAGTACCAGCAAAGCTTCGTGCCCGGACTGCTGCAGACACCCGAATTCACCCTCGCACGAATCGAGGTCGACAAGGCAACGGGCCCCTTGAGTTTCGATCCTGCTCGGGCAATAGAGGCGAGGGCCGGACGTCAGCGAATGTTGCGACGTCCAGGTGGTCCAACCTACGCGGCGATCATCGATGAGGTCGTCGTCCGTCGACTACCCGTGCCTCCCGATGTGATGTGGCGCCAGCTTGTGGGTCTCGTAGAAGCCTCCGCAGCATCGGACAAACTCTCGATTCGCGTCCTGCCGGTTGAAGCGAGAGTGGCAGGCTTCAGAATGCCGCGCTCAGCCTTTTCTCTGTACACCTACAGCGATCCAGGAGACCCAGTGGTCGCCACTGTCGACACGGTCACCTCGGATCTCGTGCTGGTAGATCATGATCAAGTTAGCCCATATGTCGAAATGTACGGGCGGCTCTGCGAGGCAACCCTCACACCCGGTGAAAGTCGAGAATTTCTCAAACAAGCAGCAGCGCGCCTTGCCAACGAATTGGAGCGAGCGTCGTGAGAGTTGATGGTTTCCACACGTGGAAGAAGTCCAGCCGTAGCGGTAGTGGTGGTGATAACTGCGTAGAGGTTTCGTTCGCCCCGGACGGGACAGTCGGAGTCCGCCACTCGAAACAACCCGACGACGCTCTGTTGGTGTTCACCCCGGATGAATGGGCCGCCTTCATCACCGGGGTGAAGGACGACGAGTTCGACCGCTGACAGCTCTGGCATGCAGGAGCCAGTGCAAGCGTAGCGTCATCACTTGGTAGCGCCTTGATGTTGGGATGGGCTGGATGCCATGATCGGGCGGACCGCATGACCACAACCGGTCGCCGTTGTTGGCTGCCGGTACCTAGTTGCGGCAGTCCCCGGGGGTTGTAGTGAGCTCGGAGCCTAACGAGCTGCTGAGGCAGGCACGCTTGCGAGCGCCTTCGCCGTCCGGCTCTGGTAGGCCGATGTCGCGGCAGGAGTTGGCCGACGAGGCCAACAAGTACCTGCACGACAACAAGCAGCGCACGGCAATGCTGAGCGCCAACTACGTCGGGAAGCTGGAACGCGGCCAATTTCGCTGGCCCGATCGAGACTATCGAGAGGCTTTCCGGGAGGTACTGGGCGCTTCCGCTGACCGCGACCTTGGGTTCTATATCAGACGGCGCGGGGACGATGATCCGACAGCACCTGCAAATCATGTGGCATGGGCCGGATTGCACCCTACGAACTTCGCACGCGTCGCGTGGATCGTGGCCGGCCAAGCGACACTGCCCGAGGCTGAGACGCAAACAGCCGATGCCGCAACAAGCGCCGCCCTTGCGCCGCCTTCCACACAGTCACTCGCGGGTGTAGATCTCAGTCTCAGCGATTCCGGTGATCTACTACTCGTCGCTCCGGCAGGAAAGTTCTTCAGCGGGACCGCCATTCAGCTTCAGGTCTGCCCGACAAAGATCAGAGGCCAAGTCTTCGCCGAACTTGGACAGGGTAGAGCCGGTGACAGCTTCCTTGCTCACCCACGCCGTTCATTGATTTCCGGCTTAGTAGTGGACGATGCCGGCCCCCAACTCTATGCGATGGACAACAGACACGCACGACATCGCATGGCGTCTGCCGATCCTCATGCGAAACTAGGTATTCCACAGGCATACGCACTGGACGAGATCACTCTCGGTCTGCTGTGGGCCGTCACGAACCTCGACGAGGCCCTGCTCAACGATGACCGCGTGCTGGCGTCAAGTCAGGAACAGCTCGTCACATATGAGCAACTGCCTCGTTCGGCCGTCAGTCGCGACCTTGCCAATGAGCTGACACCCGCATCCACCATGTGGCTTGGCAGCCACTTCTGCGCAAGTCACATTCTGCGAAATCTGGCGGCAACCGATGACGTTCCGATGTTTTGGACCCGTGAGCAGCACGGGGAGGAGGCTAGTACCTGGTTGCTGTTTACACACAAGTACGAGTATCTGTCAAGGCTCTCGGAGCAGTTCCCAACCGGAATGGCCCGCACCTTCTGCGTACCGCCCAGCATTGTGGCGGCCTCGGCTCAGACAGAGCGGGTCCTACTGATTCTCGCCGCCGCATTGATGGAATCGTTCCGAATTCGCGTGCAAGTCGTTCAAGAACCAGAGTACGAATCGGTCGACGGCTTCGTACTCGACGGACAAGGTCGGGCCATCATCGCCAACTGGGTACGCGCCGACGGGCTCTGGCATGTTGACGTGACTAGCAACCGCCCAGCGGTGCGCCAATACGCCGACGCAGCCGGGCACGCCAGCACGCATTCAGTCCTCACCGCAGGAACACCTGGCGACCGACTGCATGACTTGGCGGACTACCTGGGTGTGGACTGGAGCTGGTTGATCGGCCGCTGTGCGGAGCTGGCCGACTACGGCGTCAGTGGAATTGCTGAGCCACGTAGCCGGTTGCTGTCCGTCGCCGGAGTCGACCGCGCCTGTGGCCTCCTCGGTCAGCTCAGCGGCGTCCGGCACTAAGCTTCGGTCCGTTCCTTCAGACAGTCCAGGTTAGGTGCCAGCGTGCTCGCAGACTCACGTACCGGCCGCGTCGTCGTCTTCGGTACCGGCGGAACCATCGCGATGACCCACAGCAGCAGCAGTGGAGGGGGTGTGTCTCCGGCCCTCACCGCGGCTGACCTGGTTGCGGCGGTCCCGGGACTGGCAGAGACTGGCATCGCCGTCGACGTGGTCGAGTTTCGGCGCCTACCCGGCGCGTCTCTTGAACTCACCGACTTGTTGGCGCTCAGCGAGGCTATCGACGATGTCATGGCATCGGGAGCGGACGGGGCGGTGGTGATCCAAGGTACGGACACCATCGAGGAGACCTCGTACCTGATGGACCTCTACCACGCTGGCGATCAGCCAGTCGTTTTCACCGGTGCGATGCGCAACGCGACGATGGCTGGTGCGGACGGACCTGCCAACCTGCTCGCGGCCGTGCAGACCGCAGCCAGCGCGGCGGCCATTGCGAGGGGCACGCTCGTCGTCCTGGCCGACGAGATTCACGCCGCCCGTCGGGTGCGCAAGACCCACACGACAAGCGGTTCAACGTTCCAGTCGCCTTCTGGAGGACCGCTCGGCTACATGGTTGAGGGTCGGCCCGCGTTCCTCAACGCCGTGCCCGCGCGTTACCACGTACCGCGTGATCGCACCCGGTCCCCACGGGTGGCCCTCGTCCCGGTCACGCTCGGCGACCACGGGGAGCTACTCGACGGCCTGGCGGATCGTGTTGACGGCCTAGTGGTCGCGGCGATGGGTGTGGGTCATGTACCCAGGAGACTCGTGGACACACTCGAAACAACCGCCCAGCGAATTCCGGTCATCCTCGCCTCCCGGACCGGCGCCGGCTCAGTGGCGACATCAACCTATGGCTTCCCAGGATCTGAGTCCGACCTGATCAGCCGGGGATTGACGCCAGCAGGCTTCCTCGATCCCTTGAAGGCGCGCATCCTGCTGTACGCCGCATTGGCTGCGGGCGCCGACCAGGCCGCCGTACGCGATGTATTCGCGCTGGCCGGCGGGTACCAGACTTCCGCCAAATGGCCATGGTCCTAGCCCGACTGACACCGGAGACGCGCACATGCGGAGCCACGAACTGACCATCGGACGCACGTTCGGCGTCGCATTCGATCACGGCGAGGACTTCTACACGGCCCTCACCGAGTTCTGCAGAGCGAACGACGTCCAGCAGGGCTACATCCCAACATTCATCGCCGGGTTCGCCGAGGCGAAGATCGTCGGCACCTGCCAGGAACTCGAAGATCCCAAGGCACCGGTGTGGTCGCACGTCTACCTAACCAACGTCGAGGCCCACGGCAGCGGCACCGTCGCCTACAACGCGGACAAACAAGCTATTGAACCCCACATACACGTTTCAATTGGACTCAAGGAGCAGAGCGCTACCGGTTATACGAGTCATTTGCTTAGCGCGCGCGTACAATTCCTCACCGAGATGATCTTTGTAGAGGTGGTCGAGCCAAGAATGCGCCGAACTCCTGACGCAGATCTCTACAGCGTACCGCTACTCGGCTTTCTGAATGGCTCCAGCACCGGGTAGCTTGTATCGCGACTCCCCCCTGACGCGCTACTTGAGCTGGCGGGGTCTGTAAGAACAACGGTGTAACGGGCTACTTGCGGTGGGCGGACAGTCGTCCTTCGAATGTGATCTCGAAGGCGTTTAGGGCGAGTTTCCAGCGCATGGCCCAGCGGCGGCGGCCTTGGCCGGTGGGGTCGAGGCTCATGATCGCCATGTAGACGCATTTGAGGGCGGCCTCTTCGTTGGGGAAGTGGCCGCGGGCGCGTACGGCGCGGCGGATGCGGGCGTTGACCGATTCGATGGCGTTGGTCGAGCACACCACCTGGCGGATCTCGGTGTCGAAGGCCAGGACCGGGGCGAACTCCGCCCAGGCGTTCTCCCATAGCCGCACAATCGCGGGGTACTGGCGGCCCCAGTCGGTGGTGAACTCGACGAACCGTTCCTTTGCGGCGGCTTCGGTGGGCGCGGTGTAGACCGGTCGCAGCGCCTTGGAGATCGGGTCCCAGTCACGGCGGGAGGCGTAGCGGAAGGTGTTGCGGATCAAGTGGATGATGCAGGTCTGGGTCACCGCCCGTGGCCAGGCCTGCTCGATCGCCTCTGGTAGTCCCTTGAGCCCGTCGCAGACGACCAGGCACACGTCGGCCACGCCCCGGTTGCGCAGCTCGGTGAGTAGCGCCAGCCAGAACTTCGCGCCTTCACCACCGTCACCGGCCCACAGCCCGAGGATGTCGCGGTGCCCGTCGACAGTGACGGCCAGGGCGAGGTAGATGGGCCGGTTGGCGACCTTCCCGTCACGGATCTTCACGTGGATCGCGTCCAGGAAGATCACCGGATACACCCCGGGTCGGGTAGCCGGTTCTGCCACTCGACCATCGCGTCGATGACCTTGTCGGTGATCGCCGAGATCGTCTGCCGTGACACCTGCGCGTCATAGACCTGCGCCAGGTGCGCCTGGATCTCCCCGGTAGTCAGCCCCTTGGCCGCCAGCGAGATCACCATGTCATCCACACCCGTGAGGCGACGCTGCCGCTTCTTGACGATCTGCGGGCTGAAGCTGCCCTCACGATCACGCGGCACGTCGATCTGGACCGGGCCGACGTCGCTGAGCACCGTCTTGGCGCGCACCCCGTTACGAGAGTTGCCGCCGTTACGGCCACCCGGGTTGTGCTTGTCGTACCCCAGATGGTCGGTGATCTCGCCTTCCAGCGCAGCCTCGAGGACCCTCTTGGTCAGCTGCTGCAACAGCCCACCCTCACCAGTCAGCTGCAGCCCATCCGCGCGGGCCTGCGCCACCAACCGGCCAACAAGATCATCATCCGTCGCCGGCGAAACCGGCATCTCCTCACTCTCCACCCCGGCAGTATCGACCACAGTGGACACTCGCTCAGACATCAGGTGTTCCTCCTCGATCAGGAGTTACACCGTTGTTCTTACAGTCCCCTCGTCGTTGCAGCGACCGGTCTAAGTCTGTGGCCTGTCACGAAGACGCCGCACGCCAACGCCAGCCGTCCCGCACCCTCCAGCGACCGATTCGCACAACGACCGATCACCGGCGCCCCCCGGTTCCGTCCGTCCGGGCTCGCCGGACCAGTAACGCCGTACGGCCCAGCCAACCTTCCTAATCGACTGGCACTTGAACCGATCGGTGGCGAGCACCTGGATACGCGACACCGCCGCTCCTCAGCAGTGAGGACGGACTGCCCGATCGGCGGGTGTCGCCGCACTCGGCCCGCTGCCACCATGCGGTGCATGGGCGGGGACCGCCGACTTGAGATAGTCCTCACGACGATCATCTACTTCTGGCTGTTCGTCGGACTGCCGGTGATAGCCGTCGGCTGGGTCTGGCAGTTGGTGAAGGACGTCTGCGACCGCCTGATCGAGGGCGCCCCATGCCGCGCCGAGAGCACGTACCGAGGCGATTGCGTTTCATGTCGTCGGCGGGATGGTCACCGGGGCTTACATCGGAATGATGATCTTGCCTGGCGAGATGGCGACGCCACGGCGCGGCGAGTCCCGTACCGGAAACCTCGCTACGCCGACCTGTAGATTGGATCGGAACCTGATCATTGTCGGGTGGGTCTAGGTCACGATGATGTTCTTGTGACGCATAGGCTGTCGCAGACGGTGCGCCGCCTGTTCCGACGGGGCACACGGGCTCGCGCTGGGCGTCCAACATCCACTGTCGAGTGAGCCCGTAAGGAGTCTTGTGAGCACCCTCGGTAGTTTCATCTGGTCAATCGCCGATCAGCTTCGGGGGCCCTACCGCCCCAACCAGTACGGCAACGTGATCCTCCCGCTCACGATCCTGCGCCGCCTCGACTGCATCCTTGAGCCCGACCGGGAGACGGTGCGCGCGCTGGCGGCGAAGTTCGACAACCCCAACCGGCTCAGGATCGAGGTCGAGAAGGCGACTGGTAGGCCGTTCTACAACACCTCGAACTACTCCTTCGCCAACCTGCTGGCTGACGCCGATGGGCTGGCGGACAACCTGGCCGACTACATCGACCGGTTCTCGCCCGATGTTGACGTGTTCCAGTACTTCGAGTTCAAGAAGGAGATCCTCGCCCTGGAGAAGGCGGAGCTGCTGCGCGAGGTCATCACGTCCTTCAAGGCCATCGATCTGCATCCGGACGTCGTCTCCAACGCCGACATGGGCGATGCGTTCGAGTACATCATCCGTAAGTTCAACGAGGCCGCGAACGAGACCTCCGGCGACCACTACACCCCACGGGACGCGATCCGGCTGCTGGTCGACCTCCTCTTCGCCGAGAAGGACGCCGACCTGACCGAGGCCGGCATCGTCCGCGCGCTGTACGACCCCACTGCGGGCACTGGCGGCATGCTCGCCCTGGCCGAGGAGCACCTGCTTGCGCAGAACCCCGACGCGAAGCTGAGGCTGTACGGCCAGGAGTACAACCCGCAGTCGTACGCGATCTGCAAGTCCGACCTGTTGGCCAAGGGCTACGACACGACCAACATCGCCTTCGGCAACACTCTCACCGACGATGCGTTCAAGGGCCGCGAGTTCGACTTCTGCATGTCAAACCCGCCGTACGGCGTCGACTGGAAGCAGTACGCCAAGGCGGTCACAAGGGAGCGCGACGAAGCGGGTCCTTACGGCCGGTTCGCCCCCGGCCTCCCGTCGACCTCGGATGGGCAGATGCTTTTCCTGCTCCATCTGGTTCACAAGATGCGGGCGCCGGAGCATGGTGGCGGCCGAGCTGGGATCGTCATGAACGGCTCCCCGCTGTTCAACGGCGCCGCCGAGTCCGGCCCCTCCAACATCCGCAAGTGGCTGCTGGAGAACGACCTGGTCGATGCCATCGTCGCGCTGCCGACCAACATGTTCTTCAACACCGGCATCGCCACCTACATCTGGATCCTCGACAACTCCAAGCATCCCGACCGGAAGGGTCTGGTCCAGCTCATCGACGGTTCGTCGTTCTGGACCAAGATGCGCAAGAACCTCGGCGCCAAGAACCGTGAGCTCAGCGACGCCGACCGCGCGAAGGTCGTACGGCTGTACGCCGACTTCACCGACGCCGGCTCTGACTACTCCAAGGTGCTGCGCAACGACGAGTTCGGCTACTGGACCATCACCGTCGAGCGACCTCTCCTCGACGAGGACGGCAAGCCGGTCGTCGACCGCAAGGGCAAGCCCAAGCCGGACACGAAGAAGCGCGACACCGAGAACATCCCCTTCACCTACGGCGGCTCGACCGCCGGCGCGGCCGGTGAGGACGCGGTCATCCAGACGTACTTCGACGCCGAGGTCAAGCCGCACGTCCCCGACGCCTGGATCGACTGGACAAAGGTCAAAACCGGCTACGAGATCCCCTTCACCCGCCACTTCTACAAGTACGTCCCACCCCGCCCCCTCGCCGAGATCGACGCCGACCTGGAAAAGCAGGTCGCCAAGATCCTCGACCTGCTGCGAGAGGTGGAGCAGTGACGGGACCGCTCTGGGGCGCCTTGCCGGACGGGTGGTTGGCTGGCCAGGTCAAGAACGCTGCGACCGTCACGCTCGGCAAGATGCTGCAGAGTAAGGACTCCGGCAGTGACGTCTGCGCCCCATACATGCGTGCTGCGAACGTGCAGCCCGACGGCGCGTTGGCCCTCGACGACGTGAATGAGATGTGGTTCGGCGCCGCGGATCTGGAGCAGTTGAGCATCCGAGCGGGTGACGTTGTTGTCGTCGAGGGCGGCCAAGGTGGGTTCGGCCGTGCCGCGTATGTCGACGAGGATCTCCCGGGCTGGGGATTCCAGAACTCGATCAACCGGCTTCGACCGATTGGCGACTTCGATGGCCGGTTCATCGCGTTTTATCTGATCGCGCTGCGCGCTAGCGGCTTCATTCGCGCCTACGCCAACGTTGTCTCGATGCCGCACCTCACCGCGGAGAAGCTCGCGAGGATTCCGATACCGATGCCTCCGCTGGAGGAACAGCGCGCCATCGCCGATTACCTCGACCGTGACACCGCCCGCATCGACGTCCTCATCGAGGAGCAGCAGTGCCTGGTCGAGATGCTCCGCGAGCGCCGATGGGCGGTCGTCGAGCGGGGTGTGGCCCTGCTGGACTGGAACACGCCCTTCAAGACCGTTGCGACCCTGATCCAAACAGGCCCGTTCGGTAGCCAATTGAAGTCCGACGAGTACGAGGACGGCGGGATCCCAGTGATCAATCCGTCCCATATCGTGGCAGGTGAGGTGGTGCCCGACCCACGAATCGCGGTCAGTGCTGAGAAGGCAGAACAGTTGGCTCGGCATAGGCTTGAGGAAGGCGACCTGATCGCCGCACGTCGAGGTGACCTCGGGCGCTGTGCCGTTGTCGGGCCAAGCGTGGCGGGCTTCCTGTGTGGAACGGGGTCAGCGGTTGTTCGGCTCGATCAGGCACGTATGGATCCGTCATTCGCCGCGATTGTCTTCAGCAGTCGACGTAACCGCGATGCCCTCGCGCTTGCCTCCGTCGGTTCAACCATGGAAAACCTGAACTCCGACATTATCGGCGCGCTCCGCTTTCCGGTTCCACCACTCGATGAACAGCGTCAACTGACAGCAGAGTTGGAACAGGCGACGGCGAAGATCGATGCGCTCATCGCTGAGACGGAGCGGTTCGTTGAACTATCGCGTGAGCGGCGGGCGGCGTTGATCACGGCGGCGGTGACGGGGCAGATCGACCTACGGGAGATGGCGTGATGGCCGATCACAACGAGGTCGTCTTCGAGTCCGAGATCTGCGCGTACTTGGAGGCCCACGGGTGGCTGTACTCGGCGAACGACATTGGCTACGACCGGGAGCGGGCGCTCTTCCCCGGGGACCTGTTCGCTTGGTTGGAGGAGACCCAGCAGGCGGCGTACGCGAAGGCGTTGAAGGCGGCCGGGTCGGAGGCGAAGTTCCTCGACGTGCTGGCCACGGCGCTGGACAAGCCGCTGGAGCATGGTGGCGGGACGTTGAACATCCTGCGCAACGGTGTGCAGTACATCGGCGGTGGCCGGTTGAAGATGGCGCAGTTCCGCCCCGAGACCAGCTTGAACGCGACCACCAACGAGCAGTACGCGGCGATGCGGCTGCGGGTGATGCGGCAGGTGCGCTTCTCGACTGCTGACCAGCGCAGCATCGACCTGGTCTTCTTCGTCAACGGGCTCCCGGTGGCCACCGTGGAGTTGAAGACCGACTTCACCCAGTCCCTGGACGAGGCGATCAACCAGTACCGCAAGAACCGGCATCCGATGACCAACGGTCGGCCGGAGCCGCTGCTGTCGTTCGGGCACCGGGCGCTGGTGCACTTCGCGGTCTCCAACGACCTGGTCGCGATGACCACCCGGCTGGAGGGCGAGAAGACGCACTTCCTGCCGTTCAACATGGGCCACGACAGCGGCGCGGGGAACCCGCCCGGCGCGGGCGGGTGGTCGGCGACGGCGTACCTGTGGGAGCGGGTCTGGGAGAAGCACGCCTGGCTCAACATCATCGGCCGGCTAATGATCGTGGAGACCAAGGAGGAGTGGGACGTCACCACCGG
The DNA here is from genome assembly GCA_050701635.1 of Micromonosporaceae bacterium. Lineage (GTDB taxonomy): Bacteria > Actinomycetota > Actinomycetes > Mycobacteriales > Micromonosporaceae > WHSM01. The sequence goes on from JBOGDF010000056.1 coordinate 17,520, forward strand.
CACCTCGGTACGGCGCACGAGCATGCTCTTCCCGCGGTTCCACCAGTGGGAGGCCGTGACGAACATCGTGGCCGCGGTACGCGAGGAGGGGGTGGGGCAGCGCTACCTGATCGAGCACTCGGCAGGGTCGGGGAAGACGAACACCATCGCCTGGACCGCCCACCGGCTGGCGCGGCTGCACGTGAACGACGAGAAGGTCTTCGACTCGGTGATCGTAGTCGTGGACCGTACCGTGCTCGACGGGCAGCTGCAGGAGGCGATCCGGCAGATCGACGGGTCGGGGAAGATCGTGGCCACGATCAGCCCGGAGGATGTCCGCAAGGCGGGGGCGAAGTCGAAGTCCGGGCTGCTGGCGACCGCCTTGAAGAACGGGGAGCTGATCATCGCGGTGACGGTGCAGACCTTCCCGTTCGCGCTCGATGAGATCCGGGCCGATAAGGGTCTGAAGGGCAAGCGGTTCGCGGTGATCGCAGACGAGGCGCACTCCTCGCAGTCCGGGCAGATCTCCTCCAAGCTCAAAGCCGTGCTGACCGCCGAGGAGATCAAGGAGATCGAGGAGGGCGGCTCCGTCGATGTCGAGACGATCCTGGCCTCGGAGATGACCGAGCGGGCCGAGTCGCAGAACATCTCCTACCTCGCGTTCACCGCGACACCGAAGAACAAGACCCTGGAGCTGTTCGGCCGCAATGGCCCCGACGGCAAGCCCGTCGAGTTCCACCTGTACTCGATGCGGCAGGCGATCGAGGAGGGCTACATCCTCGACGTGCTCAGGGGCTACCAGTCCTACGACACCGCGCTGAAGATCGCCGGCCGGGCCGAGAGCGGCGACGGTGACGAGGTGGTGGAGGAGGCCGCCGCCCGGAAGGGGCTGATGCGGTGGGTGAAGTTGCACCCGACCAACATCAGCCAGAAAGTGCAGATCATCGTCGAGCACTTCCACGCCAACGTCGCCCACCTGTTGGAGGGCAAGGCGAAGGCGATGGTCGTGACCGACTCGCGCAAGGCCGCGGTGAAGTACAAGAAGGCGATCGACGCCTACATCGCCAAGCGAGCCGCCAAGGACCCCTCGTACAACTACCGCACCCTGGTCGCCTTCTCCGGCTCGGTGACCATGGCCGAGGACGAGGAGTGGGCTACGGACTGGGGGCCGCAGCCGAGCAAGGACGACGAGTTCACCGAGGCCAACCTGAACCCCGGCGCCGGCTCGGACCTGGCCGCCGCCTTCAAGGGCGCGACGTACAAGATCATGCTGGTCGCCAACAAGTTTCAGACTGGGTTCGACCAGCCGCTGCTCTCGGCCATGTACGTCGACAAGAAGCTCTCCGGAGTGACCGCCGTGCAGACGCTGTCCCGGCTCAACCGCACCCATCGCACCGCGGGCGGGGAGCAGAAGCGCAAGACATTCGTCATCGACTTCGTGAACCAGCCCGAGGACATCCGGGCCGCGTTCGAGCCGTACTTCACCAACGCCACCCTGGAGACCGAGACCGACCCGTACGTCGTCGTCCACCTCGCCACCAAGCTCGCCCAGGCCGGGATCTACACACCAGAGCAAGTACGCGAAGTCGCCGAGCTGTGGGTCACCCGAAAGGGCAACAACGCGCTCTCGGCCGCGATCAGCCCAGCCAAGAACGACTTCGCCCGCCGCTACGCGGCGGCGATCGAGGCCGACGACAAGGTCACCCTCAACACCCTCGACCTGTTCCGCAAGGACGTCTCCACCTACGTCCGGCTCTACGACTTCATGAGTCAGATCGTCGACTACGGCGACCCGTACATGGAGATGTTGTCGATCTTCCTGCGGCTCCTGGAGAAGGTCATCGCGGACTCATCCTGGACTGCCGAAGTCGACCTTTCCGATGTGGTCCTGGTCGGGGTCAAGCACAGCAAGGCGACCGCGGTCGACATCTCGCTGACCGGCGACGGTGAGCTGAAGGGGATCAGCGCCGCGGGCACCGGCGCCCGGAAGGAGCCGAAATACGTCGCACTACAGGTCGTCATCGACAAGATGAACGACCTCTTCGGCGCTGAATCGTTCACCGAGTCTCAGGTTCGTGAGTTCGTGCAGGGACTGGTGCAGCGGCTGCTCGCCTACCCAGACCTGGTCAATCAGACCAAAGTGAACTCGAAGAAGCAGTTCATGGAATCACAGGACTTCCAAGCGGCGGTCATTGAAGCCGTGGTTGAGAACCAGGAAGCCCACAACACCATGGCCGACTACTTCTTCAGCGACGGACCTGGCATCAGCGCCGTCACCATGGCGCTCGCGGACGCCTTCTACGAGGCCGCGATCGATCAGCGGACAGACGTGTGAGCAGCCCTGCCCCGGGAGGGGACCATGCGGTACAGGTTGAACAGCGACAACGACCGCAACACCACCGTCGTCTGCGACCGTGGTTCGCCGGCTCCCTGGGCAGCCGTCACTGACGGCCCCGCCCTGCGGAGGACTAGTCAGCTTGCTTGGCAGCTTGCCGAGCTGGGAAAGCTACCACCCGACGCAGCGCCCACGGACGAGAACTTCGAGTCATGGCGGGAGTATTGGAAACAAGCTGGCATCTTCACTCTTGCCGACAGATTTGGAGACGACGGCAGCAAGAGCGGTGAATTCGAGGCCTTCATAGGAAAACTTGACGCAGGACTCCGTTCCAGCATCAAATCAGAGCTTGGCACCCGGAGCCAACCACAGATCGGTGCAGCGTTCGCAAGCCGATACCAGATTACTCCCGAGGTAGAAGAGCTCTACCAATCAATCATGGAATCGTTCGGGCAGGTTGCGACTCAAGCCAGCGACTCACATGTCGCCTGCCACGATCATGGGACCGGTTTCCGCCCCGGTTTGCCATGAGCATGGGACCACCTGATTGCCGGTAGTGGGACCACCCTGTTTGCGCTGGTGGGTCCGCTCGGCGTGGCTTCCTCGGGT
>JBOGDF010000057.1:0-20420 GCA_050701635.1 Micromonosporaceae bacterium
GGCCGCCGGGCCGCGCCGTGAGCCGCCGGGAGGCGTCGTGAGCCGGATGGCGCCGTGAGTGGTCGGCTCGGGCCGGTCTCGGAGCGGCAGTTGACGCGTGCGCTGCGCCGGTTCGACCTGGGCCGGCTGGTCAGCACCGAACCGGTCACCGACGGCTATCACGGCCAGAAACTCTACCTGACCAGCACCACCGGCCGGTACGTGCTGCGCGGCAATCCCGAATTCGACTGGCAGCTCGCCACCGAACGCTTCTACACGGGGCTGCTGCACCGGGCGGGCGTCCCGGTGCCGTGGCCTTACCTGGTCGACGACCGTACGGATATCTTCGGCTGGAGCTACGCGCTGATGCCGCGGCTGTCCGGGCGTACGCTCGCCGACGGCGACCCGCTGGCCGGCCTGGCGCCGGCGGAGCAGCACGCGGTCGCCACGGCGCTCGCCGACGTGCTGGCGCTGGCGCACATCGTGACCTGGCAACACTCTGGCCGCTACCGCCCGTACGCCGACACCGTGGTGCCGTTCGACCTGGCCAGCGAGCTGTCCTGGCCCCACGACCAGCCGAGCCGCCCCGCGTCGCCGGACACCGCGGTCGACTGGCGTACCCGCGTCGTCGAACGCACCCGGCACCACCTGCGAGCCGCCGCCGGCCGTACCACCGAAGCGGATGTGACCTGGGCAGACTCCATAATGGACAACGCCTCCGACGCGCTGGACCAGCCGTTTCAGCCGGGGCTGGTGCTGGAGGACTTCAAGCCCGGCAACGTGCTGGTGTCGCCGCTCCCAGGGACACCGCACTGGCGGTGCACCGGGCTGTTCGACCTGCGGGAGACGTACCTCGGTGACAGCGAAGCCGACCTGGCCCGGATGCTGTGCTGCCTGGTCGACCACGACGCCGCGGTCGCCGCCACCTTCCTGCGCGAGTATCTCGCCCGCCGCCCGCCCCGACCGCGGTTCGCGGAGCGCTTCGACGCCTACCTGCTGCAGGACCGGGCGCTGCTGTGGCACTTCTACCAGCTGTACGCCCTGCGCTACTGGCCCGCCGAGTGGACCTTCCGGGACTGGGCCGGCCGCTACCTCGACCTCGCCCGCCCGCTGCTCTAATGGTTGTTACGGCGACGGCCGGCGCGCGCAGCGAAGTCGTCGAGCGCGGAGAGCACCTCAGCAGCCAGCCACCGCCGGTTGCGCGTCTTGCCGCTGAACTCGGTGAGAATGCCCGCATCGACGAGCTGACCGATCGCATGGTGAGCGGCGGTGGGTGTGACGCCCACCTGCGCGACGACCAGGTCGGCGGCGATCACCGGCTGCCGAAGTAGTACGTCAGCCAACCGCCACACGGCGGCATCGCTACGCGCCGTAACTACCTCTCGCCAGCGGGTGCGGATCTCTCGCAACTCATCGACCAGCTCGCGGCCGTTACTGATGGCGGCGAACGACGCCTGTGCGATCAGCTCCACGATCGGAACCGGGTCGCCCGTCCGATAACTGTCCAATGTGGAGAAATAGCGGGCTGTGTCGGTGAGCAGCCCCGCCGATACCGGCACCGTGATCTGGCGGGTCAACCCCTTGCCCCGCATCATCGAGTGGATCAAGGCACGACCGGTGCGCCCGTTTCCGTCCGGAAACGGGTGGATGGTTTCAAACTGCGCGTGCGCGATCGCAGCCTGCACCAACGTCGACACGTCATCGCGGCGTACGTACCTGATGAGGTCGTCCATCGCGGCCGGCACGTGCTCATGATGCGGGGGTACGAAGTCGGCAAGGTGTGGCCCGTAGCCGCTGCCCCCGATCCACACCTGTTCGCTACGCCACTGGCCGGCGATGTCGCTCTGGTGCGGGAGCATCAACGCCTGGTGCATGGCGAGGATCGCGTCCGAGTCGAGCCGATCAGCGAGGTCGATGGCCGCCTGCATGGCGCGTGTGTTGGCGACAATCTCGGTGGCGTTCCGCCGGTCGGTGTCTCCCAACTCTGCTAGCGCGATCGTTTTGGCGGAGGCGGTGAGGTGCTCGATCCGGGAGGATGCCGCCGACTCCGTACGGAGCAGGATGGCACCGAACGGCGCGATCTCGGCACCCATCTCCGCGTCGAACCGGGCGATCTCCGCGGAGGCGTCGTCAGCCAGGGCCAGGACGTCACCCGGCATCGACACCTCCCGCTCGGCGATCCGCGGCACTACCGCCGCGCGGTACGGGCCGGCGTGACGCTCGCGCACCCGACGGGACACCATGTCGGGCGCCAGCCGGGAAGCCCACTGGCGCTCTTCCCAGCTCAGGGCGGGCACGGGCGGAGCCGCATGTGCCGATTGCGGGCTCGGATCCTGAACCATGGACCGAGCTTAGTATAGGAAATCCAATAACCTAAATTAGCGGCGCTCGCAGGTATCGGATGGCCTGAAGCAGGCCGCCGAGAAGATCCGGGACGCTTTCAAGTAGCTCGTCGCACATCAGGGCGCCGCGCCATCCGGCACGTCGCCCGCACCATGCTCAGACCAGGATCACGACCTTGCCGCGGCCGTGACCGGTCTCCACGTCGCGGTGCGCCCCGGCGGCTTCGGCCAGCGGGTACGCGGCCCGTACGTGCACCGCCAGCGCGCCGCGCCGCCACAGCTCGACCAGCTCGGCGAGCCGGGCGCCGGTGGCCTTGCCGCTGATGCCGACCGCGCCGAGCCGCTTCGCCTCGTCGTACGCCACCAGGGTGCCGATCCGGTCCCGGTGATCGCACAGCTCGACGCACTGGGCGAGCGCGTCCCCGCCGATACAGTCCAGCGCCGCGTCCACCCCGTCCGGCGCGACGGCACGTACCGCGTCGACCATGCCGGCGCCGTACGAGACCGGGGTCGCGCCCAGGGAACGCAGGAAGTCATGGTTCGCCGGGCTCGCGGTGCCGATCACGGTGGCGCCCCAGGCCCGGGCCAGCTGCACCGCCATGCTCCCGACCCCACCGGCGGCGGCATGGACCAGCACCGTGTCCCCGGCGCCGACCTGCAGAGCCTGCAGCGCCATCAACGCGGTCTGGCCGCTCGCCGACAGCGCGCCGGCGACCTCCCACGGCATCTCGGCCGGCTTCGGCACCGCGTTCGCCGCGGGCGCCACCACCAGCTCGGCGGCGCAGCCGGCGGAGCCGAACCCCAGCACCTCATCGCCGACCGCCACGCCATCAACGCCCTCGCCCACGGCGTCCACCACACCGGCGAACTCGTTGCCAGGCACCGCCGGGAACCGCACGTCGATGGTGCCGACCCCACCGCCCCGCAGCTTGACGTCGAAAGGCTGTACGCCGGCCGCCTTCACGCGTACCCGCAGCTCGCCCGGTCCCGGCACAGGATCCGGCAGGTCGACCAGCTGCAGCACCTCGGGTGGACCGTACTCGTGGTACGCCGCCGCCTTCATCAGTCTCCTTCCGGCCACACCCACCGTATGCCGTGGAATCCGGGCTCCAGCTCCGGATCGTAGAAGTGGGCGGTCCGGCCGTTGATCAACCGTAGGTCGCCGACATCCTTGTGCGGCGTACTCGGGTCCAGCCGCCAGATCCGGTGGCACGCCACCGGCGCCACCTCGGAGTCGAACCGCAGCGCGATGTCGTACGCCACCCCGGGGTAGCGGAACCACCAGCCGACGTAGCAGGTGTCCGAGTCGTCGCGGCACCGCAGTGTGTACTCCACCGGGTAGGTCTCGCCGCGCAGCAACGGCCGGTCGAACAGCAGCTCGGCGGCCTGCAGCCCGGTCTTGTTCTCCTCCCGGATCCGGCCCAGCCGGCAGCTCGGGCCAGTGGTGATCTCGGGGAACGTGTCGCCGTGAACGTGGAACATCGCGATGTGACGGTCCACTCCGGACTGGTTCGCCTCCACCACCAGCCGCAGCTCCTCCGACCAGTCGTCCGGGTGGGGTCCCAGCACGTACCGGGAGTGCACGCTGAGCAGGGTGCTGGGCGCGGCCGGGGTGATCGCCGTACCCCCCAATTCTTCCCGGATCCGGTTGGAAGCCGCTGCGGACATTCCCTGCTTCGCGTCGCCCCGGGGCAGTCGCGGCCGGCGCGGTCCGAGCAGCGCCGCCAGAGCATTCGGGGGTACGTCGAGCAGCTCCTCCAGCACGGTGAGGGCTTCCCGGGAGCGGGCGTGCTCGGGGCGGCTGGTGCCGCGCTGCCAGTTGCTGAGGGTCGAGACGCTCACCCGGTGACCGCGCCGGGCGAGCCGGTCGTGCAGCCGTTCCAGACTCAACCCGCGGGCGTGGATGGTGAGCCGCAGCGCGGTGTGGAAAGGCCCGGTACGCAGCAGCTCCTCCAGCACCTCGGCCGAGAACCCCGACACCCGCGCCCCCTCTCTCACGGCATCAGTCACGGCCTCAACCGGTGACGACGGCGTCGGCAGCCGGTTATGTTACCTGCGAGTACTGGAATTCCAGGGTACCGGTGACCCCTTCGTCTGTTCATCTGCAGTTGAGAGCCTCGTGATGCCGTGGCCAAGCCGTACGGCCAAGCATGACCGGGATCCGGACGCGCCCACAACGGGGCGCCCGGATTGTCATGTGACCTGGGGACCGGACTGGAGCTGATGATGGAACGACGCACACTGCTACGTGGCGCGGTCGTCGGGATGGGCGCGGCCGCCTTCGGTGGTTCGCTGTGGCGCGGCGCGTTCGCCGGCGGCCCGCTGGCAGATGGCCAGGGCGGCCCGCTGGCCGGCGGCCCGTACGGCCCGCTGCACCCGGCCGACGCGAACGGCGTACGGCTGCCGAGCGGGTTCACCAGCCGGATCGTGGCGCGTTCCAGCCAGCAGGTCCCCGGTACGTCGTACACCTGGCACAGCGCTCCGGACGGCGGCGCCTGCTTCGCCGACGGCAGCGGCTGGATCTACGTGTCCAACAGCGAGATCGCCACCACCGGCGGCGCCGGCGCGATCAGGTTCGGCGCGGACGGCTCGGTCACCGGCGCGTACCGCATCCTCGACCGGACCAACCGCAACTGCGCCGGCGGCGCGACCCCGTGGAACACCTGGCTGTCCTGCGAGGAGGTCAGCTACGGCGCCGTCTTCGAGACCGACCCGTACGGCGCCAAGGCCGCCGTACGCCACCCCGCGATGGGGCTGTTCAAGCACGAAGCGGCCGCGGTCGACGCCGACCGCAGGGTGGTCTACATGACCGAGGACGAGACCGACGGCAACTTCTACCGCTACACCCCGAGCGCGTGGCCGGACCTGTCCGCCGGCAACCTCGAGGTGCTCACCGTGACCAAGGGCAAGAACGCCAGGGCGGCCTGGGTGACGGTGCCCGACCCGTCCGGCACGACCGCTCCCACCCGTAACCAGGTGAGGGGCGCCAAGCGGTTCAACGGTGGCGAGGGCTGCCACTACGGCAACGGCGTCTGCTACTTCACCACCAAGGGCGACAACCGGGTCTGGGCGTACGACGCGGCCGCCAACACCCTCGGCGTGCTGTACGACGACAGCTCCCCACTGTCCGGAGTGGACAACATCACCGGCGCCACCTCCGGCGACCTGTTCGTCGCCGAGGACGGCGGCAACATGGAGATCTGCATGATCGAGCCGTCGGCGGCGGTGTCGGCGTTCGCCCGGCTGGTCGACCAGGACTCCAGCGAGATCTGCGGCCCGGCGTTCAGCCCCGACGGCCGGCGGCTCTACTTCTCCTCGCAGCGCGGCACCAGCGGCTCCTCCAGCGGCGGCCTCACGTACGAGGTGACCGGCCCGTTCCGGAGTTGACCTTCACCACCTGAGCCGGGGCTCCTTCACCGTGTCCGCAGCGTGGAGGGGCCCTCGAGCGGCGTTGTGGGGCGGTGAGCCTATAGGGGGCAGCCACCGCTCCACAACGCCCCATGAGCGAGCCGTACCGCGGCGGCCCATCTCCTACCCAGGTATCTAGTGAGATAACGCTGTCTCACCTATGGTCACGACATGTCTCAGGATCCGGCGCCGGCCGAGACCAACCCGATCGAGACCAACCCGATCGAGACGAGCCTGATCGACGCGACCGAGGCCACGCTCGCGGAGTATGGCGCGTACCTCCCTGGAGCGGATCGCCGAACGGGCCGGGATGTCCCGGGCCACCATCTACCGGCGCGGGGTCACCGTGGAAGCGCTGATCGCCGCCGTGGTCGACCGGGCGATGGGCTCGTTCCGCGCCTCGCTGTGGGACGCGGTGACGGGCCTGGACACCGCGGCGGTACGGCTGCGCGCCGCCGCCGTCGCGATCCTGGACGCCACCGAGCAGCACCTTCCCGTGCTGACCAGCATGTTCATCGCCGCCCACGGGTCCGGCGACCTGCTGCACACCGCCGGCCCGGACGGGCTCACCCTCGACATCTTCGCCGCGCCGTTCGAGCGGATCCTCGCCGACGGCGCGCTGGACGGCTCGCTGCGACCCGTACCGCCCCAGGTGACCGCGACGGTGCTGCTCAGCACCACGGTCTGGGGGTACGTCCACCTCCGGCACTGCCACGACTGGCCGCTCGACACCGCCCGGGACGCCGTGATCGACCTCGCGCTGCGCGGCGTGGTCCCCGACGTGGAGACCGCCCCGACCACCGACCCCGTACCGACCGAGAGGGGAAAGCAATGACCATCGCCGCCACCCCCGCCACTCCTCTTGCGCCCACCGGCCGCAGCGCGCCGCTGGTGCCGGGCGTGCCGGTGCTGGGCTCGTTGAACGAGCTGCGTACCGACCTGCTCGGCAACCTCACCCGCGCCTTCCACCAGTACGGCGACATGGTGCGGTTCCGGGTCGGGCCGCCCCGGCTGGGCCGCGAGCTGACCGTGCTGTTCCACCCCGAGGGTGCGCACGAGGTGTTCGGCAGCCACTGGCAGGAGTACCGCAAGGACACCCGGTTCTACCAGGAGATCCGGATCGGGATCGGGGACGGGCTGCTCACCAGCCAGGACGAGGACTGGCTGCGCCAGAAGCGGTACGTGCAGCCGCTGTTCACGGTGAAGCGGGTCAACTCGTACGCCGACGCGATGGCCGCCGAGGCGGCGCGGATGGCGACCGAGCTGCGGGGACGCGACCAGGTCGACCTGCACGCCGAGATGACCCGGCTGACCCTCCGCGTGGTGGTGCGCGTGCTGTTCGGCGACGACGCCGACCAGGTGCTGCCCGTCGTACGCAAGGAGTTCCCGATCGCCGGCGACGCGACCCGGCGGCGCGCGTTCTCGCCGCTGCAGATCCCGTGGTCGTGGCCGACTCCGCTGAACCGCCGGGCCCGCCGGGCGCAGCAGGCGCTGTACGGCGCCTGCGACGAGATCATCGCGCGCCGGCGCGCCAGCGGCACCGACGGCGACGACTTCCTGGGCCGGCTGCTGTCGGCCCGCGACGGCGACGAGGCGCTCACCGACACCGAGGTACGCGAGCAGGTGCTGGTCTTCCTGCTCGCCGGCCACGAGACCACCTCCACCGCGCTGACGTTCACGCTCCACCTGCTCGGCCAGCACCCGGAGATCCAGCAGCGGGTACGCGACGAGATCGCCGCCGTGGTCGGCGACGACGCACCGACGGCGGCGCACGTACGCGAGCTGGCGTACACCACGATGGTGCTGAAAGAGGGTATGCGGCTCTACCCGTCGGCGCCGGTGACCGGGCGGCGCACCGTGACCGAGCGGGAGCTGGTCGGCTACCGGGTGCCGGCCGGGATCGACCTGGTGGTGGCGCCGTGGGTGATCCACCGGCACCCCGAGTTCTGGGACGACCCGGAGCGCTTCGACCCGGAACGGTTCACCCCGGAACGAGAGAAGGCCCGCCACCGGTACGCCTGGATGCCGTTCGGCGCCGGCCCGCGCGCCTGCATCGGCCAGCACTTCTCGATGCTGGAGTCGGTGATCATCCTGGCAACCCTGATCCGGGGGTACGAGTTCCGCGCCGCCGTCACTGACATCCCGCTCGACGTACAGATCACGATGCGCCCGACGGTGCCGGTCCTGTCCGACCTCGACCCGGCGTAACCAGGACATGGAGCGGGCCGCGACGTTCGGCTCGGGCTCAAACGTCGCGGCCCGGGTCTGCGGGGGGTGCAGCCTAGCTCTGGAGCCTCCCCAGAATCCGGAGCTAGGAGCCGCGGTGTTCCTGTACTGACATTAGGTATAACAGTCTTTGTGACCCGAGTAAATGAATTGTTAAGTGGGGCTTTCCCTATACCTGGTTCGGATGCTTAGGTGTGGAGCGTGACCGCAGCCGAAATGAGCCCCGAGGACGCGCCGCAAGGCGAGTCGATCGGCGCACGCCTGCACCGGCTGCGCCAGGACCGCGGTCTCACCCAGAAGGACGTCGCCGGCGAGCGCTACAGCGCCGCGTTCGTGTCCACCATCGAGTCCGGGCGGCGCAATCCGTCCCGGGACGCGATCGAGTATTTCGCCGAGCGGCTCAAGGTCGACGAGTCCGAGCTGTTGACCGGCCGGCCGGCCCACGTACTCGCCGAGCTGCGGCTGAAGCTGGCAACCGCCCGACACGCGCGCTCCACCGACGACCTGGACGACGCCGTCGCGCTCTACGACGAGGTGCTGACCGAGGCCCGGGAGGCGGGGCTGCCCCGGATCGAGGCGGAGGCGATCCACGGGCTGGCCTGGTGCGACCAGCGCGCGGGCGACCCGTCGACCGCGATGACCCGGCTGGACGAGGCGCAGCGGCTGCTCGCCGACGAGCCGCTCACCGAACACGTGCCGATCATCGCCACCCGGGCCCGGCTGCTGCGGCTGAAAGGCCAGCTGCGGGAAGCGGCGTACGCCCTGGAGTCGACCCGCGAGCGGCTGGACCGCGACGGTCTGGCCTCCCCGGACGCGCTGGTGCAGCTCTCGTACGGCCTGGTCGGGGTCTACATGGAGCTGGGGCTGCCGGAACGGGCAGCGCACGCGGCGGAGACCGCGCTGTCGTTCGCCAGCGGGGTCAACGACCCCGAGCAGGTGGCGATGATGCACGTACAGGTCTCGCGGACGTTCATCGCCCAGGGCCGTTCCGCCGACGCGGAGGCGGCGCTGGACAAGGCGCACGCCACGTACCAGCAGCTGGATTACCAGTTCGAGATCGCGGTGTGCCACTGGTCCCGCGGCTACCTGCTCTCCCGCGAAGAGCGGTACGCCGAGGCCGAGCCCGAGCTGACCACCGCGCGGGACATGATGCGCTCCCTCGGGTCGTGGTATTACGCCGGCGCGCTGGCCAGCGAGCTCGGCACCGTGATGTGGAAGCTGGGTCGCCCCGACGAGGCGCTCGCCGCGCTCGACGACGCGTGGCGGCTGGAAGGCCGCTCCGACACGATCGCGCTCGCCGAGGCGCACCGGCTGAAGGGCATCATCGCGTACGACAAGGGCGACGTGAAGGTGGCGGAGGCGTCGCTGCGGGAAGCCCTGCAGCTGTGCATCAACGCCGAAGCCGGCCCGCACACGGCGCACACCGCCCGGCTGCTCGGCGACCTGCTGCGCGACACCGGCCGCGCCGACGAGGCGCTGCAGGTCTACCGGGACGGCCTGGTCGCCGCGGAACGCCCCTCCGCCGAGTAGCGGCGTGCCTGTGCCGAGACCTGCGGCGATCACGCGGTGACGCTCCGCATATCCTCGGGTACGTGACCCGCGAAGCCCACCTGGTCGAGCTCGTCGACCCCTCCGGTACGCCGCTCGGCGCCGCCACCGTGGCCGAGGCGCACACCGCGCCCGGCGTACTGCACCGGGCGTTCTCGGTGATGGTGACCGACGGCGCGGGACGCGTGCTGCTGCAGCGCCGCGCCACCACGAAGACCCGGTTCGCCCGGCGCTGGAGCAACACCTGCTGCGGCCACCCGGCCCCCGGCGAGCCGCTCACCGAGGCCGCCGCGGCCCGGCTCGCCGACGAGATGGGGCTGTACGGCGTCACGCTCACCGAGGTGGGCCACTTCGTCTACCAGGCCTCGGATCCGGCCACCGGACGGGTGGAACACGAGTACGACCACGTACTGGTGGGGCGGGTCGATCCGGACGTGGAGCCGCAGCCGGACCCCGCCGAGGCGGACGACTGGCGCTGGATGCCGCTGCCGGCGCTGCGGGCCGACACCCGGGACGACTCCGATGCGTACACACCCTGGCTTCGCGGGGTGGTAAGGCTGTTGCCGGAGTGATTCACTAAGTTTGTCGGGCTTTCGCTCGACAGTTGTGCCCCGGCCCACGGTCTCAGAGACATTCAAGGGCTTGGATAGGTCCGTTACGCTTGCCGCCGAGCCGACGTCACTGGCATCCATCGGGGGGAGGTCGGAGTGACGCACCGCCGCATCGTCGTCGCGATCGCGATCTGCGCCCTGGCCCTCTCCGGATGCAACGACCCGAAGGCCGCGCCGGAAAGCCACGCCACCTGGCGTGACGTCATCACCTCGCCGAAGCCCGTGCCGCGCGAGGAGAGCGCCCCCTCCCCGACCCCGCCCAAGCCGCCGACCAGCCCGAAGAAACCGGCGCCGCGCCCCAGGACCGGCCCGCACGGCTCGGTCATCACCACCGGGTCGGACGGCGTCGGGCTCACCTTCGACGACGGCCCCAGCCCGGCGTGGACGCCGAAGGTGCTGGCGCTGCTGCGCCGCGCCAGGGTGAAGGCGACATTCTGTCTGGTCGGCCTCGAGGTGCAGCGCCATCCCGGGCTGGTGCAGGCGATCGTGCGCGACGGCCACACCCTGTGCAACCACTCCTGGGACCACGACCTTCGGCTCGGCTCCCGCAAACCGGGCGAGATCAAGGCCAACCTGGCGCGTACCAACCGGGCGATCCTGCGCGCCGTGCCGGGCGCCCGGATCGGCTACTACCGTCAGCCCGGCGGGGTGTGGACCGCACGGGCGGTCGGCGTCGCCCGCAGCATGGGCATGACGCCGCTGCACTGGTCGGTCGACCCGCAGGACTGGCGCAAGCCGCCCGCCCACCAGATCAGCGGCACCGTGCTGCGCCACACCCGCAAGGGCAGCGTGGTGCTGCTGCATGACGGAGGCGGCGACCGGCACACGACGTACCACGCGCTGCGTACGGTCCTGCCGCAACTCACCCGCCGTTTCCGCCTGGTCTCCCTTTAGTTCCGGGGGTACGCCGGCCGCCAAGCGACGCCCGTCCGGCTCGGCGGTGCGGCTGGCGCCGTGGGCTCAGCGGCGGGCGAGACGCCGCAGCGGGGGCTCCTTGGTGGGAGGCTGGCGCCGTGGCGGCAGCGACTCCAGCAGCCTCGTGGTTACTGCGGCGACCTCCGCGACCGCCTCGTCGACGGCGGACTGCGTGGCGGCCGAGACCGACTGGATCCCGGACACCTTCCGTACGTACTGCAACGCGGCGGCGCTGATCTCCTCCGGCGTCGCCGGCGGCTCCAGCCCCCGCAGTGTGGTGATGTTCCGGCACATGGTTCTAGAGCCTACGACCAGGGGTACGCGACGGCACCACAGCGGCGACCTCGGCGAGCGCCGCGTTTGGCGTTGACGAGGGCGTCACGTATGCTTGCGAGGCCTCAAACGGGGTCGATACCGACGAGAGTTGGCAGCCCAGCGTGTGTCATGATGGCGGGGCTGGTCCCCATCGTCTAGCGGCCTAGGACCCCGCCCTTTCAAGGCGGTAGCACGGGTTCGAATCCCGTTGGGGGCACGGAAAGTCGCAAGGTCCTGTGGAGCAGTCTGGAGTGCTCACCGCCCTGTCAAGGCGGGGGTCGCGGGTTCAAATCCCGTCAGGACCGCACATCTCACCAGCACAAGCGCCCGGGCACTCGCCCGGGCGTTCTGCTTCGTGACATGACTTGTGACATGAAGTCGCTGGTTCACCAGACTGCAGTACCCGATTCACGCGTGCTGGTTCCCCTACCCCTTGGGCGACCGGCCCAGCCTGCGTCGATGGAGAGCCATCCTTGCAAAGCCGTTGATCTCGCGGATACACCCCCTGCGCCAAAGGATCGGGTCCGGCCGACGCACGCGTAACCCTGACGTTGCTCCCCGAACGGCGGTGCCACCCTGACGCAGGACGGATAGCCATTCCTCGTTACAGCTTTCGGCCAGACACCGCCACGGTACGAACAGCGACGGGATATGGAGTGCGTAGTCCTGCCGTCCCGCCAAGATCTCCTCTGCGGTCGGCGCCGTGTGACGGGGCGCAGGCTTCCGTGGGAACGCCTCATTCACGCGGAGCCTCCCCGCCGGCCCGGTACGCACCTCGGACAGGTCAACGTCTCGCCGCACTCGCGGCACCACCTCAACGAACGCCGGAACGTCATCCACGCCATGAGGAATCCCGCCAGCAAGCCGGCCAGCAACGCTATTTCCTGCGACCACACGTCAGTCCTCCCATGCAGGCCGGGCACGGCGGCGTACACCTCTTCCGAGTGCCGGGCCTTCCTGGCGAACCGTGCCGACCGGCTGGGATCAGGGGACGACGTGGCGGCTCCCGGTCGCCAGATGACGCGTGTTAACACAGGCAACGCAACGCGGTTAACCAGTGCGATCGGCGTACTCCCCGATGGATACTTCTGGTGATCGAGAGATCACCGGGACGGGGAGGCGACGGTGGCTTTCTGCTGGACGTCGGAGGCGGCCACGAAGCTGCAGGCGGCCCGGACGGCACGCCGATGGACTCAGCTCCAGACGATCAACGAGCTGGAGTCCTGGGCGAAATCAGGCAGGGGTGAGCATCGCCGGTCGCGCCAGCCTCAAGACGATGCTGTCGCGCTGGGAGAACGGCGGCCGGGTGAGCCCGCTCTACGCCGACCTCTTGTGCAAGGTGTACGACGCGACCCCGGACGAATTGGGCTTCGAACCCTCCGCCGGGGACGCGGCTCTGCCTGTGCCACGTGTGCCGCCCAGGGTCAGCGCCGGGACCATCGCGTACTTCGGAAACGTGTTTGCGCAACATCTCCTGGCCGACAATCTGATGGGTCCCCACCACCTAGTGGACGCGGTGCGTACGCAGGCCGCGATGCTCGATCAGGTCATCAGGGAAGCGCACGGCACGATCCGGCAGAAGCTGGTCGTGCTGGCGTGTCGGTACAACGAGTTCGCCGGCTGGCTGTACCAGGACGCTGGCGAGCCGGCCAATGCGACGACGTACACCGATCGCGCGATGGATTACGCACTGGGGCTTGATGATGCCCGCGAGATGGCGTACGTCCTGATGCGCAAGAGCAACATCGCGAGCGACCTGGGTCAGGCTGGTCGCGGACTCGGGCTCGCCAACGCGGCGCTGCGGGACCAGACGTGGCTGCCGGCTCAGGTCCGGGCGCTGATCCTCGCCCAGCGCGGTCGGGCGCTCGCGCTGGTCGGCGATGCGGATGGGGCCGCTCGCACGCTCGATCAGGCGTTCCGCGCGGTGGAGCGATGGGACGGTGAGCCTGACACTCTCGCGTCGTACTGCAACCTGCCATACGTGGCTATGGAGGCGGCGGCGTGCTGGGATCACCTCGGCAAGCCCGATACTGCGGTGTCGATCTTCGAACGCAACGCGAAGGACTGGCCGCCGTCACAGCAGCGCGACTACGGTCTGTTCCTCGCGCGACTCGCCAGCTCGTACGCCGCACAGTCCGACAAGGATCGCGCCTGCGCCACCGGCTGGGACGCTCTGGACGCCGTTAGCCGAGCCACCTCTGCCCGTGCCATGCGCGAGCTCCAACGGCTGCGTAGCAGACTGAGTGAGTGGCGCCGAGACACCGAGGTCGCCGAGCTGAGCAGCGCGATCCGGCAGCTGCTTCGGCCGGCGTGAGGAGGACTGCGATCCGATGAGGGACGACCTGATCACGACCGCTACCTCCAGCGAGGAATCCGAACACGGGGCGGCGGTGGCACTGCTCCCGGTCGGCAGTTTCGAACAGCACGGCGCCTACCTGCCCCTGATCACCGACACCGTGGTGGCGTGCGCGATCGCGGCGGAGATCGCCACGGCGTACCCGGTCCTCCGCCTTCCCCCGCTCACCGTCTCGTGCTCCCACGAACACGCGGCCTGGGCCGGCACCGTCAGCATCAGCGCCTAGACCCTGTACGCCACCATCAACGACATCGCGACCTCCCTCGAACGCTCGGGAGTCCGCAAGCTCGTGATCGTCAACGGCCACGGCGGAAACTACGTCCTGAACAACGTCGTCCAGGAGGCCAACGTTGTCGAGCCGCGGATGAGCCTGTTCCCTACCCGGGACGACTGGGCGAAGGCACGCGACGCCGCCGGCCTGTCCAGCCATGCCCACGAAGACATGCACGGCGGGGAGATCGAAACGTCCATCCTGCTCGACGTGTGGCCCGAGCTGATCCGCCCCGGCAACGAAACGGCCGACCACGTCGCCGACGACCGCGGTCACCTCCTGGTGCTCGGCATGCAGGCGTACACCAAGTCTGGGATCATCGGCCGCCCTTCTCTGGGTACGGCGGAGAAAGGCCGCGCCGTCCTGGCGAGCCTTGCCAGCTCGTTCCCAGGTCACGTATCCGCACTTCGTGGCGACGAGCCAGGCGCTGTGAGTTCGTCGTAGGGATTGCCGCCGTGATATCTGGTGGTGGGAGTGATCCGCCCGCCGAGGGGCGGCTCGAGCCCTGGGAGCGTGAATCGAATGCGGATCAGCGTGGTGGCCGCGTCGCGTGAGGACGACCGCCCGCCGACAGAGGCGGTGGCGGTGGCATCGCTGGCGGACCGCCTGGGGTACGGCGAGGTCTGGCTCGGCGAGGGCCCGACCTGGGACGCGTACGTGCTGGCCACCGCCGTCGGGCTGGCCACCGAGCGGATCGCGATCACCGTCGGCCCGGTGCCGGTGTCGGTACGCGACCCGGTGACCATCGCGCGCGGCGCCGCGGGCGCGGAGGCGCTCACCGGCCGCGCCATCGGGGTGGCGCTGGGCACGTCGAGCGTACGGGTGGTGGAGGGCGTGCACGGCCGGTCCCGGGCGCGCGCGGCCACCGTACTGGCGGAGGTCACCGAGGCGGTACGACCGCTGCTCGGCCCGTCGGCGGCGCCCGAGTGGCCGATGCTGACCGCGAACGGGTTCCGCCGCCGGCTGCCCCCGGCGAGCGGCCCGCTGACCGTGGCGGCGTTCGGAGACCGGGCGATCGCCACCGCCGCGCGGTACGCCGACCGGATGCTGCTCGACCTGGTCACCCCCGAGCAGGTACGCGTTTGCGCCGACCTCCCGCCCCGTCATGACGGCAGGATGCACACCTCGTGGAGCGTCGTCGTGCCGGCGGCGAGGGCGAGGGTCCGGAGTCCCTCGGCGACCACCGCGTCGGCGTCTGCCCGGGAGAGCCGGACGAAGGGGCGCACCGTGAGGGTGCCGGCCGGGCGGTCCATCCGCCACGTGCCGCTGGCCATGCCGTCGACCAGGACGGTCTGGTCGACCAGGTCGCCCACGCATACCCGGCGGCGTACGTCGTCGGTCATGATCCGGGTGCGGTCGGCGTACGCGAGCAGCAGGTTGTCGAAGCCGGCGAGCAGGCGTACCGGCGCCGGGCTGTCGGGGTCCGGGCGGGGCGCGTCGGGCAGGTCGTACAGGTCGCGGCCGGACTCGTCGCGGAAGGTACGCAGCTCGCCGCCCATGCCGGCGACCACCTCGCGCAGCCCGCTCACCCCGGACCAGGCGCGGATGTCCGCGGTGCCCGCGGGCGTCGGCGACCAGGGCGTCGAGATCGATCCCTCTGGTACGCGAGGCCCAGGCGCCCCGGTACGCCCGCGCCAGCACCGGGGCGACCACCGGGCGCAGCCACCGGAAGTCGCCGGCGCTGACCAGGTGCTGGGTGGCGCGCAGCAGACACGCGCGTACCAGGCGGCCGTCCTCGATCGCGGCGGTCAGGTCGGCCAATCGGAAGCCGGTTAGCCGTGAGTGCAGCGCCAGGTACGGATCGTTCGCCTGCTGCGCGTTGAGCCCACCGATCGCCTCAGCGGTCTCCACCACGCCCCGCCGGGCGCGCCGCAACAGCAACTGCCGTTCCAGCGCGGCCCGGTTCAGGGCTCGCCGGCTGAGCACCCGCGCGTCCCGGCGGCTGAGCACCGGCCCGGCCTTGCGGGCGGCCATCTAGCGCACCTTCCGGAAGAACTCGCGTACGTCGGCGACCAGGGCTTCGGGCCGCTCCATCGACACGAAGTGCCCGCCGGCGTCGAGCTCGGTCCAGCGCACCACGTGGTGGTCGCGCTCGGCCCAGCGCCGGACGGTCACGTCATGCGCCGACACCAGCACCGCGGTAGGCGTCGTGCCCCGCTCCAGCTGCCAGCCGCTGTCGGCGCCCTCGCCCCAGCTGCCCGCCTCGCCGTCGCTGCCCGCGTCCCAGCTGCCCGCCTTGCCGTCAGCGCCGTCGCCCCAGTCGGCGCCGCCAGACCACTCGTTGGCGCTCTCGTAGTAGACCTGCGCTGCGGAGCCGGCGGTGCCGGTCAGCCAGTACAGCGAGATGGTGGTCAGCATCCGGTCGCGGTCGATGCTGTCCTCCGGCAGCCCGTCCTCCGGGTCGGTCAGCTCCTTGTACTTCTCCGTGATCCAGGCGAGCTGTCCCACCGGGGAGTCGTGCAGCCCGTAGGTAACGGTCTGCGGCCGCTTGGAGTTGCACTGCAGGTAGCCGTCGTTGAAGTCCTGCATCGCCTGCCAGCGCCGCTGCTCGACCTCGGTGAGATCGTCCATCTCGCCATCGGCTCCAATCGGGAAGGTGAGCATCGCGTTCAGGTGTACGCCGACCACGTGCTCGCCGGCCTGCTTGGCCATCTCGGGCGCCACCCATGATCCGGTGTCATATCCCTGTACGCCGTACCGCTGGTAGCCCAGTCGGTCCATCAGCGCGACCAGCACGCCGGCCATCTTCGCCGGGCTCATCCCGGGGCCGGCCAGGGGCGTGGAGAAACCGAACCCGGGCAGCGAGGGGACCACCAGGTGGAACGCGTCCGCGGCCTCGCCGCCGTGCGCCCGCGGATCGGACAGCGGCCCGATCACGTCGAGGAAGTCGGCGTACGTCCCCGGCCAGCCGTGCAGCAGCATCAGCGGCGTCGCGTCGGGCTCAGGGGAACGTACGTGCACGAAGTGCAGCCGCTGCCCGTCGATCTCGGTGGTGAACTGCGGGAACCCGTTCAGCATCGCCTCCTGGGCACGCCAGTCGTACCCGGTGCGCCAGTATTCGGCGAGACCCTTCAGGTAGTCCACTGGTACGCCTCGGCTCCAGCCCACGCCGGGCAGCTCGCCCGGCCAGCGGGCGTTGGCCAGCCGGGCGTGCAGGTCGTCGAGCTGTGCCTGCGGGATGTCGATGCGGAACGGGCGGATCTCAGATGTCGTCATGACGTACACGCTAGGAAGCTCTTAGGTCTGTTTCGGTCCTAACCGTATGGCAATCTTGAAGTTATGACGGACACCCCGGCGCGGCTGCTGCGGCTGCTGTCGCTGCTGCAGACCCACCGGCACTGGGCGGGCGCCGAGCTGGCCGAGCGGCTCGGGGTGACCACCCGTACGGTGCGTCGCGACGTGGACCGGCTGCGGGAGCTGGGCTATCCGGTGGACGCCACCCGGGGCACCGCCGGCTACCGGCTGGGCGCCGGCGCGGTGCTGCCGCCGCTGCTGCTCGACGACGACGAAGCGGTCGCGGTGGCGATCGGGCTGCGTACCGCCACCGCCAGCGCGGTGACCGGCATCGAGGAGACGTCGATGCGCGCGCTGACCAAACTCGAACAGGTGCTGCCTTCCCGGCTGCGGCACCGGGTCGCCACGCTGCAACACGCGACCGTACGCGCCCCGGCGGCGTACCGGCCGACCGTCGACCCGGACACCCTGCTCGCCATCTCCGATACCTGCCGCCGCGCCGAGCGCCTCCGGTTCGACTACACCACCCACCGCGGGCGCGAGATCATCCGTACCGTCGAACCCCACACGGTGGTGAGCTGGGGACACCGTTGGTATCTGGTCGCGTGGGACGTCGAGCGGGATGACTGGCGTACGTTCCGGGTCGACCGGCTACGGCCCCGGACCCCCACCGGCCCCCGGTTCCCGCCCCGCGAGCCACCCGACGGTGACGTGATCGCGTACCTGTCCAGGCAGCTGTCCACCGGGCCCTGGATGGTCCGCGCCACCGTCACCATGCACCAACCCGCCGATGTGGTCACCGAACGGGTATGGCCTGGCATGGGCGCCGTCGAGCCGGTCGACGACCACCGCTGCCTGCTCCACCTCGGTGCCGAGTCGGCGGCCGACCTCGCCTGGATGGTCGCCGTGATCGGCGTCGACTTCACCGTCACCGAGCCGCCCGAGCTCATCGAGGCGATCCACCAGCTCGCCGACCGCTGCCACCACGCCATCAGCCAGCACTAGCGCCCGGTAGCGTCGCCTGGTGACCACTGAACGCATCCCACCACCGCTGATCGCCGGCGAGCGCGACATGCTGCGCGGCTTCCTCGACTACCACCGCGCGACCCTGGCCATGAAGTGCGACGGCCTGACCGACGACGAGCTGCGGCGGCGGTCGATGCCGCCGTCGACGCTGTCGCTGCTCGGGCTGGTACGCCACATGGCGGAGGTCGAGCGGACCTGGTTCCGCCGGGTGATCAACGGCGAAGACATCCCGCTCGTATGGTCCGACGAGGGCGACTTCCAGGTGGCGTACGACGCCAGCGACGCCACCCGCAAAGAGGCATTCGACGCCTGGCAGGACGAGGTCGCGCACTCCCGCCGGATCGAGCGGGAGGCCGAGTCGCTCGACGTCACCGGCCACCAGGCCCGCTGGGGCGAGGACGTCTCGCTGCGGCTGGTGATGCTGCATTTGATCCACGAGTACGCCCGCCACAACGGCCACGCCGACTTCCTCCGCGAAGGCATCGACGGCGTCGTCGGTGCGTGATCCTGTCGAAATCACCGCCGGCCGTACGTCATCCTCGTAACAAACCTGGCGAGGAGGCGAGATGTTCACTGAGGCGTTCCCGATCCTGACCACGCCCGACATGGCGCGGGCGCTCGGCTTCTACCGCGACCTGCTGGGCGGCACCGTCAACTACCAGTTCCCGCCGGAGGGCCCGCCGGCGTACGTCGGGCTCGACCTCGGCTCATCCCACATCGGGATCGGTCACGACCCCGACGTGCACGCCGGCCGCAACGGGCAACGCTTCTCACTCTGGGTGTACGCCGAGGACTGCGACGCCGCGATCGCGCGGATGCGTACCGCCGGGGTCACGATCGTGGAGGAGCCCACCGACCAGCCCTGGGGCGAACGGATCGCCCGGGTGCACGACCCGGACGGCAACCTGGTCATCGTCGGCGCCCGCGCATAAGGCGGTTCGTTGATCGTGGGCAGGCGCATCGATTACCTGGACGATCCAGACGCACCTGCTGCCAACAGCGTGGTGCCCTCCGTCAACGTCGTCGTGCTGAACGAGGACGGTCAGTTCCTCCTGATACGCCGCACCGACAACGGCAACTGCGACCGCCCTGGTGTGGGCCCACCGGTCGCCCAGCACGATCAGGTGACGCTCGGCGAGCGCCGACGCCCACTTGACGGAGCCCAAGAACCTCCACGGTCACGTCGTCCAAGCTCCTTGAAGCCCCGCACCTGCTCGGGCTGTCGCCTTCGGCTATCCCGGGTGCCGAGCGCCCCGTACGGCAGGTACCATTGGCGAGCGTTGCACCAGGGCAGGTAGCTCAGTTGGTACGAGCGCTCGCCTGAAAAGCGAGAGGTCGGCGGTTCGACCCCGCCCCTGCCCACCTGGTAACACAGCACCAACCCTCCGCCGAAGATCAACAGCCGGCGACATTCGCGTGCGAGTAGATCTTCACTCGCTGTGTCGTGCTATCGCTCAGACCAGGTGCGGCGGCCCGCCCAGATCGATGGGCCGCGTCAGCGTGGGTCCCGCAGATTGTGCCGCGGCCGCTCGGCGTACCGCTTGGGGAGGTCTCACCATTCCCTGCCTACGTCCGCCGTGGGTAGCGTCATGCGGCAGACTCCAAACGGCAATCACGACGGGATACCAACTGATGAAGCGATCGAGAAAGCTCGCAATCGCCACGGCAGTCGCCGCACTGGGAACGGCCCTGGCGGCCGTGCCGCTGTCGGTGGCGAACGCGCATGACGGGTGCGTGGCGCACGGCGAAGACGTCGCCTGCGTACGCAACGGCCACAAGACGATCGACTGGTGCGACCGGGAGAACGACACGAATCGGGTGTACGCCCAGTTCACCATCTCGTACGCCGGCTACGTGTACGGGCCTTACACCACCGGCTACGACCCCAACGGTCACTACTCCGGCTGCGGACACTGGAACACGAACGACGAGATCTTCAAGTACCGGGTCTGCGAGGAAGGCGTGGGCTGCAGCGAGTGGGCGTGGGCCAAGGCGATGCATTGGTAGGTGGCGTGATGGACCCGAGCAGGTCAGACGTCGACGGCTAGGCCGAAGTTACGTGTGCCGAGATGAGGCGAACCCCCTGTTGACCAGGGGGTTCGTTGTTGTTGGGGTGTGTGGGTTCTGTCTACTTCAGGTTGAGCGGGATGGTGGTGTCGAGGAGTTCGAAGGCGCGTCGCTGGGTTGGG
>JBOGDF010000058.1:0-20207 GCA_050701635.1 Micromonosporaceae bacterium
ACCCGCGCCACCCGCCGTCTCCCGCGCCACCCCCGCGCCAGCCCGCGGCCGCCCGCGCGCTCGGGGCGCTTCATGATCGCGATTTCGGGTACGAAACGGCGGTGAGCTTCGCCGATCCGTACCCCAGATAGCGATCTTGCGCGTGGCACGCACGACCAGGGTGGCGTTCCTGCGCGGTTATGCGCGTAAACTGCCTCCAACGCGCGATATCAAGCAGATGCGCGCACAGTACGATCCCCGGAGGCGCCCGCGATGAGCAGCTCAGACACGACGCGGCAGGCCAGCCCGGCCCCACCCGAGGCCGGTACTGGGATGGCGGCGGACATCGCGGAGCAGCCGGCCACGTACGCCCGGCTACTCGACGAACACGCTGACCCGATCGCGCGGGTGGCGGCGGCGATCGCGGAACGGCAGCCACGGTTCGTGCTCTACACCGCGCGCGGCACCAGCGACCACGCGGCGCTGTACGCGGCGTACCTGACCGAGATCCGGCTCGGCATCCCGGCCGGCCTCACGTCGCCGTCGGCGATCACGGTGTACGGCGCCCGCCCGGCCTTCGCCGACTCGCTCGTGGTCGGGGTCAGCCAGAGCGGCGGCTCCCCGGATCTGGTCGAGGTGCTGAGCGTGGCCCGCGCGCAGGGCGCCTGTACGGTCGCGGTCTGCAACAGCCCGGATTCGCCGCTCGCGGACGCGGCCGAGCTGGTGGTCGACGTCGCTGCCGGCCACGAACGGGCGGTCGCCGCGACGAAGTCGTACACCGCGGAGCTGCTGGCGCTGCTGATGCTGATCGAGGGGGTACGCGCCGGCGACGGCCGGCTGCCGCAGCCCGAGCGGGACCAGCTCGCGACCCTGCCCGAGCTGGCGAGCAATCTGCTGGAGGATCCAACCGCGACCGAGCTCGCCCCGCGGTACCGGTTCGCGGAACAGTTGATCACCACCGGGCGCGGCTACGCGTACCCCACCGCCCGGGAGACCGCGCTGAAGCTGATGGAGACCAGCTACCTCGCGGCGCTCGCGTTCTCCGGCGCCGACCTGCTGCACGGGCCGCTGGCGCTGGCCGACCCGGACGTACCGGTGCTGGCGCTGGTGGGCAGCGGTCCCGCCGGGGAGTCGATGCGCGCGGTGCTGGCGAAGCTCGGGGAGCGGCGCGCGGACGTGCTCACCGTCGGGCCCACGGCGGGCCCGGGGCTGCACCTGGCCACCCCCGACGTGGACGAGCGGTACGCCGCCCTGCTGGACATCATTCCGCTGCAGCGCCTCGCCCTGGCGTTGGCGCTGTCCCGCGGCGAGAACCCGGACGCGCCACGCGGCCTGCGCAAGGTCACCGAAACCCGCTGACCAGGTGGCGGCCGCGTACGGTGTGGCAGGCTTCGGTACGTGTCCACGCTGCGTGACCTGGTCGAAGAGCACACCGCGCTCGATGCCGCCGGGATCGACCATCTGCACCGGCTGGCCGGCGACTGGCAGCTGCTGAGCGACCTGTCGTTCGCCGACCTGCTGCTGTGGGTACGCGCCAGCCACCCCGTCGGCAGCCGCCCCGAATGGGTGTGCGTCGCGCAGTGCCGCCCCAGTACGGCGCCGACGGCGTACCACGACGACCAGGTGGGGCGGATCCTGTCCGGGCCGCAGGTGAACCACCTGGAGGTGGCGTACCAGCAGGGGAGGATCTGGCGGGAAGGCGACCCGGTCTGGTACGGCGACACCCCGGCCCGGCACGAGGCCATCCCGGTCCGACCCCTGAAACAGGACGAGGTCATCGCGGTGCTGGGGCGCGACACCAACCTGTCCACCGCGCGCAGCCCCAGCCAGCTCGAGCTGAGCTACCTGACCACCGCCGACGACCTGGCCCAGATGGTCACCGACGGCACCTTCCCGCCGGCGCGGCACCCGGGGGAGACCACCAGCGCGCCCCGGGTCGGGGACGGCTTCTTCCGGCTCGACGCCGACGGCAAAGTGGTCTACGCCAGCCCGAACGCGCAGTCGGCGTACCGCCGGCTGGGGTTTCACGGGCATCTGGTGGGTGAGGACCTGGCGGCGCTCACCGGCCGGTTCGCCGACGATCCTTTGGAGGGTACGGAGGCCGCGGAGCGGATGATCGCCGCGCTGCGGGGCGAGGCGCCGCCCCGGATGGAGGTCGAGGCGCGCGGCGCCACCGTGTTGACCCGGGCGCTGCCGCTGTCCCCGGGCGGGGTGCCGATCGGCGCGCTGGTGCTGGTGCGCGACGTCACCGAGGTACGCCGCCGCGAGCGCGCCCTGGTCACCAAGGACGCCACCATCCGGGAGATCCACCACCGGGTGAAGAACAACCTGCAGACCGTCGCCGCGCTGCTGCGGCTGCAGGCCCGGCGGGTCGGCGTACCGGCGGCGAGAGAAGCCCTGGAGGAGTCGGTACGCCGGGTCGCCTCGATCGCCCTGGTGCACGAGACGCTGTCCTTCTCCGCGGACGAGGCGGTCGAGTTCGACACCATCGTGGACCGGGTGGCGTCGATGGCGGCCGAGGTGGCGACCGCCGAGTCGGAGGTACGGCTGCGCCGGGAAGGCACCTTCGGGATCCTGCCGGCGGAGGTCGCCACGCCGCTGGTGATGGTGCTCAACGAGCTGCTGCAGAACGCGGTCGAGCACGCGTACCCGCCGGGGGAGTCGGGCGAGGTGGTGGTCGCGGCGCACCGCTGGCGGCGCCAGCTGCACGTCACGGTCGCCGACTCCGGGCGCGGCCTGCCGGAGGGCTTCGACGTGGAGGACAACCAGCGGTTGGGGCTGCAGATCGTACGCACCCTGGTCACCGGGGAGCTGCGCGGCTCGATCGAGCTGCGGAACCGTACCGGGGGTGGCATGGAGGCGAACGTGGTCGTCCCGCTCACGCCGCCCCGCCGCTGAACCCGTCCCACGATGCGGTACGCCGTTGAGAGACCGGTCACGGCCCGGTGGTTTGCGGGGCTGTTACGTGAGATAGTTCTGCGCATGACCGCAGCTGTGCAGCGCCGACTTGTGGCACGTCGCCACGTCGATCACTGCCGCGTGCGCAGCGCCATGTGTCGTCCCGTCGCCTGACGCCGCCCCGAATTCTGTCTCCGGGCGCGCGAGAGCGCCGGTCCCCCTCGGCTTGCTAGCCGCTCTACGCGTGCCTTCTCGTACCCCACTGAAGGTTTGAAAGGACGCGATATGGCGGTCACCGCCACTCCGCCTCGCCGGGGCCGCAACCGCGGCGGCCAGGGCCAGTGGGCCATGGGCCATCGGGAGCCGCTGAACAAGAACGAGCAGGTCAAGAAGGACGACGACCCGCTGAACGTACGGGCCCGGATCGAGAACATCTACGCGTACCGCGGCTTCGACGCGATCGACCCGGCTGACCTGCGCGGGCGTTTCCGCTGGTGGGGGCTGTACACCCAGCGCAAGCCCGGGATCGACGGCGGCAAGACCGCGGTGCTGGAACCCGAGGAGCTCGACGACAAGTTCTTCATGCTCCGGGTACGCATCGACGGCGGCCAGCTCTCCCTGGACCAGCTCCGGGTGATCGCCGACATCTCTACGAAGTACGCCCGCGACACCGCCGACCTGACCGACCGGCAGAACGTCCAGCTGCACTGGATCCGGATCGAGGACATGCCGGCGATCTGGCAGGCGCTGGAGGCGGTCGGGCTGCACACCCAGGAGGCGTGCGGCGACTGCCCCCGGGTGATCCTGGGCAGCCCGGTGGCGGGGATCTCCGCCGACGAGCAGATCGACGCCACGCCGGCGATCCGGGAGATCGAGCAGCGGTTCATCGGCAGCAAGGAGTTCTCCAACCTGCCGCGCAAGTTCAAGTCCTCGATCGGCTGGCTGCCCGATCTGCCGTACGAGGCGAACGACATCTCGTTCATCGGCGCGGTGCACCCGTCCCACGGCCCGGGATTCGACCTGTGGGTCGGCGGCGGGCTGTCCACCAACCCGATGCTGGCGCAGCGGCTCGGGGTCTGGGTGCCGCTCGACGAGCTGCCCGACGTGTGGCGCGGCGTGGTGAGCATCTTCCGTGACTACGGCTACCGGCGGCTGCGTACCAGGGCCCGGTTGAAGTTCCTGGTCGCCGACTGGGGCGTGGAGAAGTTCCGCCAGATCCTCGAAGAGGAGTACCTCGAGCGCAAGCTGATCGACGGGCCGTCTGTGGAGGCGCCGCCCGAGGTGATCGACCACATCGGGATCCACCAGCAGTCCGATGGTCGCTACTACGTCGGCGTCGCGCCGGTGGTGGGCCGGGTCTCCGGCACGCTGCTGTCGCAGGTCGCGGACGTGGTGGAACGGCACGGCTCGGGCCGGGTACGTACCACCGCGCACCAGAAGCTGCTGGTGCTCGACGTCGAGGAGTCCCGGGTGGCGGGGCTCGTCGCCGCGCTGCGCGCGCTGGGGCTGGACGCGGAGCCGTCGGCGTACCGGCGGGGCACCATGGCGTGCACCGGCATCGAGTTCTGCAAGCTCGCGATCGTGGAGACCAAGGCCGCCGCCGCGTCGCTGGTGACCGAGCTGGAACGCCGGGTGCCGGAGCTGGACGTACCGCTGACCATCAACGTCAACGGCTGCCCCAACGCGTGCGCGCGTACCCAGGTCGCCGACATCGGGCTCAAGGGGATGCTGGTCACCGACGAGGCCGGCAACCAGGTCGAAGGCTTCCAGGTGCACCTGGGCGGCGGGCTCGGGCTCACCGCCGGGTTCGGCCGAAAGCTGCGCGGCCTGAAGACCACCGCCGCCGCGCTGCCCGACTACGCCGAGCGGCTGGTCCGTACGTACCTCAAGCAGCGCTCCTCCGGCGAATCCTTCGCCGCCTGGGTGGCGCGCGCCGACGAGGGGGAGCTGCGATGAGTTCCGAGCGGATGTCGCCGTTCTACTGCCCGTACTGCGGTGACGAGGACCTGCGGCCGTCCGAAGTGGGCCACGGCGCCTGGGAGTGCCGCAGCTGCATACGGGTTTTCAGCGTGAAGTTCATCGGAATGCTTGCCCCGGCTGTCCAGAAGCAGGGAGACAAACCATGACTCAGGTGTACGAGCGCCGGCTGTCCGCCGTCGAGCTGCGCGACCTCGCCGTGGCCGCCGGCCGCGACCTCGAGGACGCCCCGGCCGAGCAGATCGTGGAATGGGCCCTCGGTACGTTCGGCGAGCGGTTCTGTGTGACCTCCTCCTTCGCCGACGCGGTGCTGGTGCACGTGGTGTCCCGGGTGGCGCCCGGCATCGACGTGGTGTTCCTCGACACCGGCCTGCACTTCCCGGAGACGCTCGCGATCCGCGACCTGGTCGCCGCCACCATGCCGGTGAACATCCGGTCGATGACGCCGGGGCAGACCGTCGGGCAGCAGGATGGCGAGCACGGCCCGCGACTGTTCGCTCGTGACCCCGACACGTGCTGCTTCCTGCGCAAGGTCGAGCCGCTCGACCGCGGCCTGGAGCCGTACGATGCCTGGGCCGCCGGGCTGCGCCGCGACGAGTCGCCGAGCCGGGCCAACACCCCGGTGGTGGGCTTCGACGGCAGCCGCCGCAAGGTGAAGGTCGCCCCGCTCGCCAACTGGACCGAGGCCGAGGTGGACGCGTACATCGCCACCCACGACATCCCCGTGAACGAGCTGATCCGCAGCGGGCAGTACCCGTCGCTGGGCTGCTGGCCGTGCACCCGCCGCCCGAAGCCGGGTGAGGACGCGCGCGCCGGTCGTTGGGCGATGTTCGAGAAGTCCGAATGCGGCATCCATCTGTGACCTCGCCGGCTCGGCTCGCGGCCGGCCGCGCGCCAGCGCGCGGCGTGGCGGCTGGGGGTGCGCCGGCTAGAGGTGGGCCGGCTGGCGGCGTGCCGGCCGGGGGTGCGCCGGCGTTGTTGCTGCTGGCACACGGCAGCCGGGACGCCCGGTCGGTGGTCGCCACCCGGGCACTGGCCCGGGCGGTCGCCGCGGCGCGTCCCGAGCTGGCGGTACGCCATTCGTTCCTGGACCTGTCGTTTCCGCGTACCGGCCCGGTGCTGGCGGGGCTGGCCGCGGACGGGCACCGTGACGTGGTGGCGGTGCCGCTGCTGTTGACCGCGGCCTATCACAGCCGGGTCGACGTACCGGCCGTGCTGGCCGAGGCGGCGGTGCCGGGCGCGTCCGTACGCGCCGCCGGCGTGCTCGGCCCCGACCCGCGCCTGCTGGACGCCCTGGTACGCCGCCTCGCGGCGGAGCCCGCGGTCGCGTTCGATGCCCTGGTGCTGGCGGCGGCCGGATCCTCCGACCCGCGCGCCGTGGCCACCGTGGAGGGGCTCGCCGCCGCGCTGGGGGAGCGGTACGGCGTACCGGCCCGGGCCGGCTTCGCCTCCGCCGCCACCCCGGTCGACGAGACGGTACGCCGGCTGCGCGACACCGGCGCCGAGCGGGTCGCGGTCGCCAGCTACTTCCTCGCGCCCGGGCTGCTCCACGATCGCGTGATCGCGGCGGCGAAGCGCGCCGGTGCGGTCGCCGTGGCGCCGCCGCTGGTCGCCGTACCGGAGCTGGTCGACGTGGTGCTCGACCGCTATCGCGCGGCGGTGCCAGCCACCGTCGGCGCCGCCGCCTGAGGAACGCACGCCGAAGCAGGACACGAAGACGCCCGGGCGGATCGCCCGGGCGTCAGTAGGTTCGTACGAGCTCTGGTGTCAGGCGGTACGGGCCTGTACGCGGAGGCCGCCGCGACGCTTCAGCGCCCGCCGCTCATCCTCGCTCATCCCACCCCAAACACCGGCGTCCTGACCGGAATCGAGAGCCCAGCGCAGGCAGTCGTCGATCGCCGTACAACGCCGGCAGACCGCCTTGGCCTGCTCGATCTGAAGCAGCGCAGGACCGGACGTGCCGATCGGGAAGAACAGCTCCGGGTCCTCGTCGCGGCAGGCGGCACGGTGGCGCCAGTCCATGACTGCAACACTCCTTGATCTGGATGTGACTTCGGGATATGCACTCGCATGCGAGAGAACTCAGCACACGTGAGCAGGCGTATGACTTTCGCTTGTGAATGCTTTCACGAACTACCGCAATGTCAAGGGTAAAACGCAGTCAAACTCGGCTCCGGTGAGCAGCGTCACCGGGGTCTCGCCCCACGGTTGGTACAACGTCTAACCCTCGATACGGCAACGCCGCACCGACAGAGTAGTACGCTCCGTGCCCGCTGTGGGGTAATCATGAGATCTGGGGCACCCCTCAGCAGACCACCCGCAGCGCCTCCGCGACCGCGGCGAAGCTGATCTGTTCCCGCTCGCCGAGGTAGTCGCCGTCGACCTGGAACGCCACCGGCCGTTGGGCACGCAGCGTGAAGCTCTCCACGTCATGAAGTCGCAGCACTCGCCGGCCGTGCGGGTCACTGTCCGTAGCCAACATCTGTGCGGCGGTACGCAGCGTGCTCGGCAGCCCCTGCCCCCGGGTCGCCAGCACGTCCAACCCGAGATCGAAGGACGCCTCCGGGTTCGGGTTCACCGGTCGGCTCCCCAGGTACGTCCAGGGCGCGGTGTTCTGGACGATCACCGTACCGAGGTCGTGTTCTGAGTCGGCGCCTTCGCGCTCCAGGCTGATCGACGGGCCGCGCCGGTTGTCGGCGAAATACTGCGCGAACGCCGAACGCAGGTACAGCCCCGGCGTGGAGGTACGCCCCCGCACCCGGGCCCGCTCCACCCGGCGGATCACCTCGGCGTCGAGCCCCATCCCGGCGCAGAAGGTGAACCAGCGCTCGTTGGCCCGGCCCAGCCCGACCGTACGGGTCCGCCCTGCCCGGAGCGCCTCGAGGATCACGCCGGTGCCCTCGGCCCAGTCGCCGGGCAGCCCGAGCGACCGCGCGAACACGTTGGTGGAGCCGCCCGGTACGACCGCCAGCGCCGGACCGCCGGGGTTGCCCGTACCGTCGGAAAGCAGGCCGTTGACCGCTTCGTTGACGGTGCCGTCACCGCCCAGGGTGACCAGCAGCTCGATCCCGTCCTTGACCGCGCGGCGGGCCAGCCCGGCGGCGTGGCCACGGCGGCGGGTGTACTCCACCTCCAGCTCGACCTCGCTGCGTAGCGCCCGGGCCAGAATGTCCTGACTCCGGCCGCTCGTGGTCGTGGCCTTCGGATTGACCACCAGGAGGGCGCGCATGGCCGGAGACTACCGGTTTCCGGTTACCGGTAGCCTCGTCGCCGTGGTGCAGCACACTGGTCAGCCCTCGCCCGTCACCCTGAAGTGGGCGGTCGGGCTGTTGTCGTTGGAAACCCTGGTCGTGTTCGGCCTGACCGGCTTCCTGGTGTACGAGGACTTCGCCGGCGCCGCCCAGAACCAGGGCCTGGCAACTTTCATCACCTGGTACGCCGGCGCGTACGCGGTGGCCTTCGCGGTCGCCACCTGGGGGCTGGCGCGGCGCCAGCGCTGGTCGCGTACCCCAGCATTGGTGTTGAACTTGTTTCTGGTCCCGATCGGGTGGTTCATGATCCAGGAAGGGCTGTGGTGGGCCGGCGTGCCGATCATCGGGTACGCGCTGGTGGTCAGCTGGCTGCTCGTGGTCGCACCCACCCGCGAGGCCCTAGGGATCCACTGACGTGGCGAACGTACGCGCCGAGGCGGATTCCTGGGCCAGCCGGCGCAACGCGGCGAGCAGGGTGTCGCCGAGCAGGGTGCCGATCACCACGCCTTCGACCTGGCGACCCGGGTCGGTACGGGCGGCGATCGTCGCCACGTCCACCGCGCCGATGATCTCGGCGGCCTCGGCGTACCGGTCCAGGGCGGCGGCCAGGTCGTCGTCGCCGAGCGCGAGGTAGGTGGCGAGCACCGAGATCACCGTGTCGTACGCGGGGCTGTCGTGGGTGTGCCAGCCGCGGCGGTCGAGCAGCTCGGTGAGCATCCGGGCGGCCGCGAGGCGATGCCGCTCCTCACCGGCGGCCAGGTGTGTCGTGACACTGTGCTGCGCCAGCCCGAAGGCCTCGTGCAGCTTCGGCTCGGGGGAGTCGATCCCGTGCAGGATCTCGCCGATGGTGGACAGCGGCAGCTGCGCCACCTCGGCCAGCGCCCGGATCACCCGCAGCCGGCGTACGTGCCGGTCGTCGTAGTCGGCCTGGTTGGGGCTGGTACGCCGGCCCGCCTCCAGCAGCCCCTCGCGCAGGTAGTACTTGATGGTCGGCACCGGCACGCCGGTGGTCCGGCTCAGCTCCGCCATCTTCATGAACGCTCCCCGAACGCCGGCCGATTCTCTGTTGCGTGGTCGGGCCACATGTGGATAGTGTAGCTATCGATAGCGGATAGTGCAGCTATCCAATGACAAGACAAGGCGGGGACATGGCAGACAGTTATCAGGGCGTGGGCCGGTGGCACCGGCCGTTGCTCTACTTCGCGGCCGCGATGGTGGTGACCACGGTGATCTCGGCCGTCGGCCTGGCGGTCGACGACCGAATCCTGGTGGGCGCTCCGATCTGGGCGAAGCCGCTGAAGTTCTCGATCTCTTTCGTGGTGTACGCCGTGACCTGGTCCTGGCTGCTGTCGCTGCAGACCAGGTTCCGGCGTACCGGGTGGTGGATGGGCACCGTGGCCGTCGCCGCCGGCCTGGTCGAGATGGCGATCATCATCGCCCAGACGGTCCGCGGGCACCGCAGCCACTTCAACACCGCCAACGACCTCGACGAGGTGCTGTGGATCATGATGGGCGCCACCATCGTGGTGCTGTTCCTGGCCAACCTGGTGTGGACCCTGGGGCTGTGGCGGGAGGACCTCGGCGATCGCTCGCTGGCCACCGCGATCCGGCTCGGCGCGGTGTTGTCGCTGGTTGGGCTGGGGTTGGGGTTCCTGATGACCTCCCCCAGCGGCGAGCAGATCGAGGCGATGCGGGCCGGCGCCGACACCTTCACCGGGGCGCACAGCGTCGGGGTCTCCGACGGCGGCCCGGGGCTGCCGCTGCTCAACTGGAGCACCACCGGCGGCGACCTGCGGATCCCCCACTTCATCGGGATGCACGCGCTGCAGGCGATCCCGCTGCTCGCCGCGCTGCTGCTCTGGCTCGGCGGCAGATTGCCGCTGCTGCGCTCGGTGGTACGCCGTACCTGGTTGGTCCGTACGGCCAGCCTCGGGTACGCCGGGCTGATCGCCCTGGTGACCTGGCAGGCGCTGCGCGGCCAGCCGATCGTGGCGCCCGACGCGGCCACGCTGGTCGGGTTCGCGGTGCTGGTGGCCGGGGTCGCCATCGGGGTCGGCCTGGCGCTGACGCGGGACCGGGCGGACGCCGTACGGGTGGCGGAGCCGGTGACGCAGGAGCCGGTCGAGCGGGGGAGTCGGGCATGAGTGCGGAGCTGTTGTTTCAGGTGAGCTTTCTGGTGGCGGCGCCGTTCTGGGTGTTGATGATTCTGGCGCCCACCTGGGGCTGGACCCGGCGGATCATCGGCTCGCCGCTGATCGTGCTGCCGGCACTGGCGGTGTGCCTGGTGCTCTACCTGCAGGTCTTCGGTCCCTTGTGGACGCTGGTGGTGCAGCCGACGCTGCCCGGGCTGCGGGAGCTGGTGGCCAGCCCCGAGGCGCTGGCGGGCCTCTGGGCGCAGGTGATCGCCTGGGACCTGCTGGTCGGTCGTTGGGTCTACCTGGACAGCCGGCAACGGCGGATCCATCCGCTGCTGATGGCGCCGATCCTGGTGTTCACGGTGCTGCTGTCGCCGTTCGCGCTGCCGGTCTACTTCGTGGCCCGTACGTTCTTCCCGGCCGCGTCCGAGGCAGAGGCCGGGTAACGGCCCTAGTCAGAGGGCGGTGCGGCGGCGCTTGGTGAGCCGGATCGTGGCGGTGCCGTCGGTGTGCTCGGCGTGCACCTCCCCGGCCAGCGCGGTGAGCACCTTCCAGGCGAAGGTCTGCGTGCCGGGGAGCTTCGGCTGGCCGTCGACCGCCACGCTGACCGCGACGCTCAACGCGTTGTCGCCGACGGAGAACCGGCAGGACAGGTCGGTGCCTTCGGCGGCGTCGCCGACCAGCATCGCGCAGGCCTCGTCCACGGCGATCCGGAGATCCTCGATCTCGTCGAGCGTGAAGTGCAGCCTGGCGGCCAATCCGGCGGCGGCGGTACGCAGCACCGACAGGTACGCGCCTTCCGCCGGCACCGTGAGCACGACGATGTCTTCTTCCGCCGTCGACGGAATCTGTCCTAGCGCCTGGGCCACCTGGTCCTCCCCTTATGCCAGGGACTCTAACCTGCCGCATCGCCCACAAGTACTAACCGGGACTCGGCCAAATCGGTAATGGCCGATGCCAGTCATACCTTTTTGGCTAGTTCGTGCAGCGGATCGGCCTCCAACCGGTACGGTACCCAGTCCTCCATCGGGGCAGCCCCGATCGCGTGGTAGAACTCCCGCGCGGGGTTCCAGTGCAGCACCCACCATTCGAGTCGCCGGTAGCCGCGCTCGACGCAGACCTCGGCGAGGGTGGCCAGCAGCCGGCGGCCCAGCCCGGTGCCGCGCGCCTCGGGGCGTACGTACAGGTCTTCGAGGTAGATGCCGTGGCTGCCTTCCCAGGTGGAGTAGTTCAGGAACCACAGCGCGAAGCCGAGCGGCGTCCCGGTCCCTGCCTCGACGGCGACGTGGGCGTACACCGCGGGGGAGTCGGCGAACAGCGCCGTACGCAGCTGATCGGCGGTGAGGTGGCACTGCTCCGGGGCGCGCTCGTACTCCGCCAGCTCGTGCACCATGCCGACCATCGCCGGTACGTCGTCCGGCTCCGCGCGGCGGATCTGGATATCGGTGATCACGCCTCAGCGTGGCACGGCAAAGGGCCCCGGCGTACCACCGGGGCCCTGGTCTTGCCGAAGCGTCAGGCCTGCTTGGTCTCCGCGAAGATCTTGGCGATCTCGTCGATCTTGCCCAGCAGCTGGTCGGCGGTGGCCGCGTCCACCGAGCCCTTGGAACCGGAGGCGCCGGCGAGCTTGGTCGCCTCGTTGAACAGCTGGTGCAGGTGCGGGTACTTCTCGAAGTGCGGCGGCTTGAAGTAGTCCGTCCAGAGCACCCACAGGTGGTGCTTGACCAGCTCGGAGCGCTGCTCCTTGATGATCAACGCGCGGGTACGGAAGTCCGGGTCGTCGTTGCCGGCGAGCTTGCCGCAGATCGCCTTCACCGACTCCGCCTCGATCCGCGCCTGGGCGGGGTCGTACACGCCGCAGGGCAGGTCGCAGTGGGCGCTGGCGACCGTACGGGGAGCGAACAGACGCAGTGGCATCTTCGATCCTCCTAATCTGTGGGTCTCACCGACGGTCCGGTGCCTACCTCGGACGCCGGCGGAGTAGCCATGGTTGACGGGTCATGATCCTCGTCCGAGACACTACCCGGGTGCACGTACCGCTATCCCGCCAGGAGCCCTGATGCGTTGGCCACTGCAAACCGCTTCGGTACGCGGCCCCTCGATGGTGCCGGCGCTGCGGCACGGAGACGCGCTGCTGACCTGGCGGGGCTGGCGGCGGAGCCCGGGCGTACGGGCCGGGGACGTGGTGCTCGCGCGGTTCCGTACCCGCCCCGACCTGCTCGTGGTGAAGCGGGCGGTACGCCGTACCGGCGGCGGTTGGTGGCTGGCGGGCGACAACCCGTACGGCTCGGACGACTCGGAGTCGTACGGGCCGGCGCAGGTGGAGGCACGGGTGGTGTGGCGGTACTGGCCGCTGTCGCGATTCGGTCCGGTACGTGGTCCGCTTCACAGCGGGAACGGTGGCCGGTCGGCGGTGGACTAGACTCGGCTTCCTCGGGCGACCCCCGGGGTTCTCCGCCCCCCGCCGGGGCGCACCACCCTCGGCGCCGGGTGGTCGTTTCTACAGCGTGCTCCGACCTGTGCACTTGGAGTCTGTGTGTCTGCCCAAGCTCCCGGCTCGAACGCCGAGGCTGATTTCAACGACGCCGTTTTCGCGCTCCACCGCGGCGGCAAGCTCGCGGTCGCCTCGACGATCCCGCTAGCGTCGCGCGAAGACCTTTCGATGGCGTACACCCCTGGGGTAGCCCGGGTTTCCCAGGCGATCGCGGCCGACGAGTCGCTGGCCGCGGACTACACCTGGATCTCCAACGTGGTCGCGGTGGTCACCGACGGCACGGCGGTGCTCGGGCTGGGCGACATCGGCCCGCGCGCCGCGATGCCGGTGATGGAGGGCAAGGCGGTGCTGTTCAAGCAGTTCGCCAACGTCGACGCGGTGCCGATCTGCCTGGACACCAAGGACCCGGATGAGATCGTGGAGACGGTGGTGCGGCTGGCGCCGTCGTTCGGCGGGATCAACCTGGAGGACATCAGCGCGCCGCGGTGCTTCGAGATCGAGCGCCGGCTGGACGACCTGGTGTCGATCCCGGTGTTCCACGACGACCAGCACGGTACGGCGATCGTGGTCACCGCCGCGCTCCGCAACGCCGCCCGGCTGATCAACCGCAAGCTCAACGACCTGCGGGTGGTGATCAGCGGTGCCGGTGCCGCCGGCGTCGCGGTGACCCGGATGCTGCTCGCCGCCGGGGTGGGCGACGCGGTGGTCTGCGACTCGCGGGGTGTGGTGCACGCCGGGCGTACGGATCTCAACTCGATCAAGGTGGAGCTGGCCGCCGAGACCAACCGGGACGGGCGTACCGGCACCATTGGCGACGCGCTGGTCGGTGCGGACGTACTGATCGGGGTCTCCGGCGGGCAGATCGGGGAGCAGGCGCTCGCCGGGATGAACCGGGGCGGCGTGATCTTCGCGCTCGCCAACCCGAACCCGGAAGTGCACCCGGACCTGGCCCAGCGGTACGCCGCCGTGGTCGCCACCGGGCGCAGCGACTTCCCGAACCAGATCAACAACGTGCTGGCGTTCCCCGGCGTGTTCCGGGGCGCCCTGGACGCGCGCGCCGAGCGGATCACCGAGGAGATGAAGCTGGCCGCGGCCGGCGCGATCGCCGACTGCGTCGCCGACGAGCTGCGCCCCGACCAGATCGTGCCCAGCCCGCTGGACTCCCGGGTCGCTCCGGCGGTAGCGGCCGCCGTGGCAGCGGCGGCGATCCGCTAGCCGGCGCACGGTCGCGGCAGGTCGCTTGCGGCGGCGGTCCGGTTGCGGTGGCGGTGACGTTCTCCACAGCCGTGTGGCGGTCGGGCTGCTAGCGTGCCGTTTCATGCGTGCCGCCTATGCCGCCCGGATCAGCCCTGACGACCCGCTCGCCGGCCTGGAGGTCGGCGACCTGCCGGAGCCGTCCGTACCCGAGGACTGGGTACGGGTGCAGATCAAGGCGAGCTCCCTCAACCACCACGACCTGTGGTCGCTGCGCGGGGTAGGGCTCTCCGAGGACAAGCTGCCGATGGTGCTCGGCTGCGACGCGTCCGGTGTCGGCCCCGACGGGCAGGACGTCGTGGTCTACCCGGTGGTGTTCGACGCGGCCGGACGGTTCAGCATCCTCTCCGAGATTTTCCCGGGTACGTTCGCCGAGTCCGTGGCGGTGCCCGCCGGGAACCTGATCCCCAAGCCGGAGCAGCTCTCGTACGCCGAGGCCGCCTGCCTGCCGACGGCGTGGCTGACGGCGTACCGGATGCTGGTGACGAAGGGGCAGCTCGCGAAGGGCGACCCGGTGCTGGTGCAGGGCGCCGGCGGCGGGGTGGCGACCGCCGCGATCGTGATCGCCGTGGCGCTCGGCGCCAAGGTGTACGCCACCAGCCGCGACGCCGCGAAACGCCAACGGGCCGAGGAGCTGGGCGCGATCGCGTTGGAGTCCGGCGCCAAGCTTCCGGAACGGGTCGCGGTGGTGATCGAGACGGTCGGTGAGGCCACTTTCGAGCACTCGCTGAAGAGCCTCGCGTACGGGGGCCGGGTGGTGGTCTCCGGGGCCACCTCGGGTCACCGCCCGAGCATCGACCTGCGCCGGCTGTTCTACTTCCAGCAGGAGATCCTGGGCTCCACCATGGGTACGCCCGACGAGCTGGCCGGCCTGCTGCGGCTGTGCGCCGAGCAGGGCGTGAAGCCGATCGTCGACTCGGTGCACCCGTTCTCCTCGGCGCGGGACGCGTTCGTACGGCTGGAGTCCGGCGACGTGTTCGGCAAGGTGGTCATCGACCACACCCGCTGACACGGCGCGGGCCCGGCGCGGCCCGGCTGCGGCCCAACTCGTCACGGCCCGACTCGTCACGGCGCGGCACCGGTCACGGCGCGGCGCCGGTCAGGGTGCGGTGCGCCTCCCCTGGTCGTGCCACAATCGCGTCCGTGCTGGTGCCGAGCGGTTTCTGCTGACGAGGATTGCGGGATGTCTCTTGGTCGCGCCGGGTCGGCGCTGGTCGCCGTGCTCGCCGTACTGGTGGCTCCGCTGGTCGCCTCGCCGGCGTACGCCGACGAGGTACGCGACAAGCAGTGGAACCTCGAGATGCTCGGCGCGCACGACGCCTGGGAGCACTCCCGAGGCGACGGCGTGGTGGTGGCGGTGCTCGACTCCGGAGTCGACGCCGGCCATCCCGATCTCGCCGGCCAGGTGCTCGAGGGGCACGACGTGGTGGAGGGCGGCACCGCCACCAGCGACGCCGACGGGCACGGCACCGCGGTCGCGGCGATGATCGCCGGGCACGACGACGACGCCGGGGTCGCCGGGCTGGCGCCGGAGGCCAAGATCCTCCCGGTCGCGGTCGGCGGCGAGCGGATGTACGACGACGACATCGCCGAAGGGATCCGCTGGGCGGTCGACCATGACGCCGGCGTGATCAACCTGTCGCTGGGCAGCGAACAGAGCAGCGAGGCGATCGCCGACGCGGTGGCGTACGCGGTCGAGCACGACGTGGTGGTGGTCGCGGCCGCCGGCAACATCGACGAGGAGGGCCAGGGCATCCCGCTGGGCTACCCGGCGCGGCTGCCGGGCGTGGTCGCGGTCACCGGCATCACCGCCGCCGGCAAGCACTGGCACAACTCCTCGCGCGGCCCGCGCGCCGCGCTGTGCGCCCCGGCCACCGGCGTGATCGGCCCGATCGGCGACGGCTACGAGTATCTCAGCGGCACCAGCTTCGCCGCCCCGATGGTGGCCGCCGCCGCGGCACTCGTACGCGCGAAGTGGCCCGGGATGGACGCCGCGAACGTGATCAACCGGCTGCTGCGTACCGCCGACGACCTGGGGCGCAAGGGCCGGGACTCGCACTACGGGTACGGCCGGGTCAACCTGGCCGAGGCGGTCACCGCCGAGGTGCCCGAGGTGCGTACCAACCCGTTGCTGCTCGGCTCGGGGCAGAAGTTGCAGGCCAGCAAGGAGCCCTCGGCGGCTGCCGC
The DNA here is from genome assembly GCA_050701635.1 of Micromonosporaceae bacterium. Lineage (GTDB taxonomy): Bacteria > Actinomycetota > Actinomycetes > Mycobacteriales > Micromonosporaceae > WHSM01. The sequence continues at coordinate 16,176 of JBOGDF010000058.1, forward strand.
CGCGGCCCCACCGCCGACGGAGCGCGGCTCGTCCGGCGCCGGAGCGGCGGTGTGGTCCGTGGTGATGGCGATCCTGCTCGCCCTGATGGTCGCCCTGACGTGGCTGCTGTGGCGCCGCCGCGCCGCAATCCCCGCGCTGCTCCCCACCACCCCGGCTCACCCGGCGGCCCCCGCCCTGCACTCGATGCCACACCCGGCGCCCGCCCCGCACCCGACGCCACACGCGTCGCCCGCCCTGCGCCCGACGCCACACCCAGCGTCGGGGCACCGCCCGGCCACGTCGCCGGCCATCGGTATCGCGAAGGTGCCCTAAGCGGCCGGCGGCGACGCGGCGGTCAGTCGTCGGATTCGTCGTCGAGGCGGGCCAGCCAGGTGGCGAGCCGCTCCACCGGGGTCTCGAACTCCGGGTTCATATCGACGAAGTCGCGCAGCCGCTCGGCCACCCAGCTCAGCGACACGGTCTCCTCACCGCGCCGCTCTTCGAGCTCCTCGATCCCGCGATCCGTGAAGTACATCGATCCCTTACCCCCCTCATGATCATGGGTCCCTTGATGTAGTCATGACTACATCAAGGGACCCATGATCATGGAGCCAACGGGCTACTGCTGCTGGGGACGGGGCAGCGACGCTTCGATCAGCGCCGTCTGCTCCCACTCGTGCACCCGGGCCGAGCCGGCGGCCGGCGCCGCCGCGGCGGGCCGGGAGATCCGGCGCAGGCGTACCCCCTCGAGGTGTTCGAGGAGGTTGAGCGCGATGTGGCTCCAGGCGCCCTGGTTGGCCGGCTCCTCCTGCACCCAGACCCAGTCCTCGGCGTTGGGGTAGCCCGCCAGCGCCGCCCGGGTCTCCTCGATCGGCAGCGGGTAGAGCTGCTCCAGCCGCAGGATCGCGGTGTCGGCGATGCCGCGCTCGGCGCGCGCCTGGTAGAGGTCGTAGAACACCTTGCCGGTGCACAGCAGGACGCGCTTCACCGCAGCCGGGTCGAGCGGGCTGCCGTTGACTCCGGGGTCGCCCAGCACCGGCTGGAACGTACCGGTGGCGAACTCCTCCGGGGTCGAGACCGCGAGCTTGTGCCGCAGCAGCGACTTCGGGGTGAACACCACCAGCGGCTTGCGCTTGGGCGAGAGCGCCTGCCGGCGCAGCAGGTGGAAGTAGCTGGCCGGGGTGGACGGGATCGACACCCGCATGTTGTCGTCCGCGCACAGCTGCAGGTAGCGCTCCGGGCGGCCCGAGGTGTGGTCCGGGCCCTGCCCCTCGTGGCCGTGCGGCAGCAGCAGGGTGAGCGAGGAGGTCTGCCCCCACTTCGCCTCGCCGGAGGAGATGAACTCGTCCACAATGGACTGTGCGCCGTTGGCGAAGTCGCCGAACTGCGCCTCCCAGAGCACCAGCGCCTCCGGGTTCTCCACCGAGTAGCCGTACTCGAAGCCCATCGCGGCGAACTCCGACAGCAGCGAGTCGTGCGGCCAGAACCGGCCCTGGTTGTCCGACAGATTCTGCAGCGGGATGTACTCGTCGCCGGTCTTGCTGTCGACCACCAGCGCGTGCCGCTGTACGAAGGTGCCGCGCCGCGAGTCCTGACCCGCCAGGCGTACCGGTACGCCCTGCACCAGCAGTGAACCGAACGCGAGCAGCTCGCCGAGCGCCCAGTCGATCGGGCCCTCCACGGTCTGCTTCGCGCGCCGCTCCAGCAGGGTGCTGATCCGCTTGTGCGGTACGAAGCCCTCGGGCAGCTTCACGTGCGCTTCGCCGATCCCGCGTACCACCTCCTGGGTGGTGGCGGTCTCCACCTGCGGCTCCGGCTCGGGCTGGCGCGCGCGGGAGGCCTGCGGCGGCTGCTTGCCCGCCTCCTTGGTCGCCCGGAACACCGTCTCGAGCTGGTCCTGGTAGTCCTTGAGGGCCTCCTGCGCGTCCTCCAGCGAGATGTCGCCGCGGCCGATCAGGGACTCGGTGTAGAGCTTCCGTACGGAGCGCTTGGCGTCGATGATCGCGTACATCAGCGGCTGGGTCATCGACGGGTCGTCGCCCTCGTTGTGGCCGCGCCGGCGGTAGCAGACCAGGTCGATCACGACGTCCTTGTTGAACGCCTGGCGGTACTCGAAGGCGAGCTTCGCCACGCGTACCACCGCTTCGGGGTCATCGCCGTTGACGTGGAAGATCGGGGCCTGGATCATCCGCGCCACGTCGGTGCAGTAGAGCGATGACCGGGAGTACGCCGGCGAGGTGGTGAAGCCGACCTGGTTGTTCACCACCACGTGCACGCTGCCGCCGGTACGGTAGCCGCGCAGCTGCGAGAGGTTGAGGGTCTCGGCGACCACGCCCTGCCCGGCGAACGCGGCGTCGCCGTGCACCAGCAGCGGCAGCACCGTGTAGCCCTCGAGCTTGAGGTCGATCCGGTCCTGCTTCGCGCGGACAATGCCCTCGAGAACCGGGTCCACAGCTTCCAGGTGGGACGGGTTGGCGACCACCGAGACCGTGGTGGCGTGCTCGCCGTCCGGCGTGGTGTATTTCCCGGTGGTCCCCAGGTGGTATTTCACGTCGCCGGAGCCCTGGGTGGACTTCGGGTCCATGTAGCCCTCGAACTCGCCGAAGATCTTCTCGTACGGCTTGCCGACGATGTTGGCCAGCACGTTGAGCCGGCCGCGGTGCGCCATCCCGATCACGACCTCGTCCAGGCCGCCTTCGGCGGAGGACTGCAGCACCTGGTCCAGCAGCGGGATCAGGCTCTCCGCGCCTTCCAGACTGAACCGTTTCTGCCCCACGAACTTGGTCTGCAGGAAGGTCTCGAACGCCTCGGCGGCGTTGAGCCGGTTCAGGATGTGCTTCTGCGCCTCCACCGGGGGCTTCTCGAACTTGCGCTCCACCCGCTGGGCGATCCAGGCCCGCTCCTCCGGGTCCTGGATGTGCATGTACTCGATGCCGACCCGGCGGCAGTACGAGTCGCGCAGCACCCCGAGGATCTCCCGCAGCTTGCGGGTCTCGTGGCCGCCGAACCCGCCCACCGGGAAGCTCCGGTCGAGGTCCCACAGGGTGAGCCCGTGCTTGAGGATGTCCAGGTCGGGGTGGCGCCGGATCTTGAATTCCAGCGGGTCGGTGTCGGCCATCAGGTGGCCGCGCACCCGGTAGGAGTGGATCAGCTCCAGCACCCGGGCGGCCTTGGAGATCTGGCCTTCCGAGGTGTGCGCGACGTCGCGTACCCAGCGCACCGGCTCGTACGGGATCTGCAGCGAGGTGAAGATCTCGTCGTAGAAGCCGTCCTCACCGAGCAGCAGCTGGTGCATCCGGCGCAGGAACTCGCCGGACTGCGCGCCCTGGATGATCCGGTGGTCGTACGTCGAGGTGAGCGTCATGATCTTGGAGACCGCCTGCGCGGCGAGACTCTCGTCGGACATCCCGGAGAACTCCGCCGGGTACTCCATCGCGCCGACGCCGAGGATGGTGCCCTGGCCCTGCATCAGCCGTGGCACCGAGTGCACGGTGCCGATCCCGCCCGGGTTGGTGAGCGAGATGGTGGCCCCGCTGTGGTCCTCCAGCGTCAGCTCGTTGCGCCGGGCCCGGCGCACGATCTCCTCGTACGCCTGCCAGAACTCCCGGAAGTCCATCGACTCGGCGCCCTTGACGCTCGGCACCACCAGCATCCGGGAGCCGTCCGGCCGCTTGGTGTCGATCGCGATCCCGAGGTTGACGTGCTCCGGGCGTACCAGGTTCGGCTTGCCGTCGATCGTCTGGTACGAGTTGTTCATCTCCGGGTACGCCTCGAGCGCCTTCACCATCGCGTACCCGATGATGTGGGTGAAGCTGACCTTGCCGCCGCGACCGCGCGCCAGGTGGTTGTTGATCACAATCCGGTTGTCGGCGATCAGCTTCGACGGCACCGCCCGCACGCTGGTCGCGGTGGGCACCGCGAGTGACGCGTCCATGTTGGCGGCGATCTTCGCGCCGACGCCCTTCAGCGGGGCGAGCCGCCCGTCCGGGCTGGGTGCCGCGGGCTTCGCCGCCGGCTTCGCGGCGGGCTTCTCCGCCGGTACGGCCTTCGCC
>JBOGDF010000059.1:0-20021 GCA_050701635.1 Micromonosporaceae bacterium
GCGTACCACCGGCTCGTCGGTCACCACGACCACCGCCGCGACCGCGCGGCAGGCGAGCGCCGCGGCGACGGTGTCCGCGGCGATCGCAAGAACAAGATCATCATGTGGTACGCCGGGCAGCGCGCCGCGGAGCCGGGTCTTCGCCTGCGAGAGTCGCTTCACCGGGATCACGACGGACCATTGCGCCACCCGACCATCTTGCCGGCCTCCGGGACCGTGCCTGCCGGGTGGCCCGGGCCGTGGGACTTTCGTCGCCTGTGCGATGCGCCGGGGCCACCCATAAGCTGTGGGACAGGTCGCGGCAGGGAAGGTGGTGCGGATGGTTCCGGAGCGGGTGAGCCGCGCGGTGGTGATGGGCGCCGGCTCGTGGGGTACGACGTTCGCCAAGTTGCTCGCAGACGCCGGCAACGACGTGGTGCTGTGGGCACGCCGGCCGCAGGTCGCCGACGCGGTCAACCGCAGCCGCGAGAACCCCGACTACCTGCCCGGGATCCGGCTGCCCGAGCGGGTGCGCGCCAGCGCCGACGCCGCCGAGGTGCTGGACGGCGCGGACCTGGTGGTGCTCGCCCTGCCGAGCCACACGCTGCGCGAGAACCTCACCGGGTGGGCGGGTGCGGTCAGCGCCGACGCCACGCTGATCAGCCTGATGAAGGGGATCGAGCTCGGCACCGGGCTGCGGATGAGCCAGGTGATCATGGAGCTGACCGGGGCGCTGGACGGCCGGGTGGCGGTGGTGACCGGCCCCAACCTGGCGAAGGAGATCGCGGCCGGCCAGCCGACGGCGACCGTGGTGGCGTGCGCCGACCCGGTACGCGCGGAGCTGGTGCAACGTACGGTGGCGACCCACTACCTGCGCCCGTACACGAACCTGGACGTGGTGGGGTGCGAGCTGGGCGGCGCGCTGAAGAACGTGATCGCGCTGGCGTACGGGATGACCGAGGGGCTCGGCTTCGGCGACAACACCAAGGCCACGCTGATCACCCGCGGGCTGGCCGAGACCGCCCGGCTGGGTACGAAGCTCGGCGCCGACCCGCTGACCTTCGCCGGGCTGGCCGGGCTCGGCGACCTGGTGGCCACCTGCGTGTCGCCGCTGTCGCGTAACCACAGCTTCGGCGAGCACCTGGGGCGGGGGCTGACCCTGGCTCAGGCGCAGGCGGCGACCCGGCAGACCGCCGAGGGCGTGAAGAGCTGCCTGGCGATCCGGGAGCTGGCCGACGCCAACGGCGTGGAGATGCCGATCACCGAGCAGGTGGTACGCGTCTGCCACGAGGGTGTCGACCCGCGCGAGGCGGTGGCCGAGCTGATGAAGCGGAGCATGAAAGCCGAGTAGTACGGGCACCACGCTGGGTGGTGGTCGGGGCTCTGGGCCCCGGCGTCCCGGGAGCGGTTGTAGGGTCAGCCGGATGAATCAGCCGTCGAAGCCACGCGTCGCGATCATCTTCGGAGGTCGCAGCACCGAGCACGCGATCTCCTGCGTCAGCGCGGGGAGCGCGATCTCCGCGCTCGACCCCGACGAGTTCGAGGTGGTGCCGGTGGGCATCACCCGTGAGGGACGGTGGGTGCTCGCGAGCGGGGTGGTGGACTCGCTGGCGATCGAGGGCAGGGCGCTTCCGGAGATCACCGACAGCTCCGGCAGCGCGGTGGTGCTCTCCGCGGACCCGACGGCGCGCGGCCTGGTGGCGGTCTCCCCGTCGGACGGCGTCGCCGCACTGTCCGATGTGGACGTCGTACTGCCGATGCTGCACGGCCCGTACGGCGAGGACGGCACCATCCAGGGGCTGCTGGAGATGGCCGGGATCCCGTACGTGGGGTCCGGGGTGTTCGCCAGCGCGGCCGGGATGGACAAGGAGTTCGCGAAGAAGCTGTTCGCCGCCGAGGGCCTCCCCAACGGCCCGTACGCCGTGCTCCGCGCCGGCGCCAGCCTGAGTGAGGCCGACCGCGAACGGCTCGGGCTGCCGGTGTTCGTCAAGCCGGCCCGCGGCGGCTCCTCGATCGGGATCTCCAAGGTGACCGACTGGGCTGAGCTCGACGCGGCGGTCGCGCTGGCCCGCGAGTCGGACCCGAAGGTGCTGGTGGAGGCGGCGTTCCAGGGCGTACGGGAGATCGAGTGCGGCGTACTGGAGGGCGAGCACGGCGGCCCGCCGGAAGCCAGCCTGCCCGCCGAGATCCGGGTGGTCAGCGGCCACGACTGGTACGACTTCGACGCGAAATACCTCGACGACGCCTGCGAGTTCGACCTGCCGCCGAAGCTGCCGGACGACGTGATCGAGCGGATCCGCCAGATGGCGTGCCAGGCGTTCACCGCGCTGGACTGCGCCGGGCTGGCCCGGGCCGACTTCTTCGTCACCCCCGAGCTGGAGATCTACGTCAACGAGATCAACACCATGCCGGGGTTCACGCCGACGTCGATGTTCCCGCAGATGTGGGCGGCCAGCGGCCTGGACTACGCGAAGCTGCTGGGCCGCCTGATCCGTACCGCCCTGCACCGCGGCACCGCCCCCGGCTGAGCCGCCGCCCCCCGCCGCTCAGCTCCAGCCCGTCAGCCTCTGCCGCCCCGCTCGGCTCCCGCCGCTCGGCTCCGAAGATCGTCGTTTCGGGAACGGATCGGCGGCGCTGAGCGCCGCGGCGTACCCGAGACAGCGATCTTGGGTTGGAGGGTTTTCGGGCACGGGCGTCGGGCGGGCGCGGTCAGGTGTGGTTGGCGGCTAGCGACTCGGCGTAGGTCTTGAGTTGGGCGAGCGTGCGCTCGATGTTGCGCTGGTTGTGGGCGTCGCGGTCGGGGATCCCGAGCAGGCCGGCGTTGACCGCCATGGCGATCGGTCTGGGGGTCACCCGCAGGGTGCTCTCGGTGACCCGGGAGCCGCCCGGGATCGGCTCGATGGTGTAGCGCCAGGTCGCGGACGGCACGCCGTAGACGTACACCTGGAAGCCGAAACGGCGGCCCGGGTCCGCGTGGGTGACCTTGGCGACGGTCGACCAGACCCGCCAGGTGTGCCGGTTGCGGCCCTGGAAGCGGGCCCCGACGGCGGGGCCGTCCGCGCCGCCGATCCACCGGCACCGGTCGGTCTCGGCGGCCCACTTCGGCAGCTCGGGGACGTTGGAGACGATGTCGTACACCAACTCCGGGGGAGCGGCGATCTCGATCGTGCTCTGCGCGGTCGGCTTCGGCATGGGGGTCATGGTGACCGAGCCGGGGCGTGCGGCGCTACCTACCCGAGTCGGATCTCACTTCCCGCAGCCCGAGGGCGGCTTGCCACCGTACGGGGTCCGCGCGACGTACCGGGAGAGGCCGGCGATCCACTGGCCCTGCGCGTCGCTGGTGCCGGTGATCGTGACCGAGACCGGCACCTGGCGGTCCAGGGAGGTCCAGACCATGGCGGTGCCGGCACGCTGCGGGAACCAGCACACTCCGGACAACGGGTACACGGTTGCGGTGGAGGTTTCGGGCAGCGTGACCGGTGTGACGCCGCACCGCAGCACCAGCACGGAGCCGTACGCCGCGTTCTGCTCGGGCCCGGCGCTGACCGGGCCGCGCGGCAGGTCGCCCAGTTTCCCGGGCAGCTTCGCCAGCAGTCCCCGGCAGACCAGGGTGGCGCGGTCGGAGAGCTTGCGGGCGTCCACGGAGGCGGAGACGGTCGGCGCGGGTTTCCGGCTCGCGTCCGGCTGCGGCGGGCCCGGGTCACGTGGCCACAGCGCCAGCCCGGCCACCAGCGCGACCGGTACGGCGATCAGCGTGGCGATCCACGCCGCCCGCCGGATGTCGGGGTCGGTCACGAAAGGTGTACGACGGAACAGGTCAGCGTACGGGTGATGCCCGGCACCGCCTGCACCTTGCTGACCACCATCTTGCCCAGCTCGTCGACGTTGCGAGCCTCGGTGAGCACGACGACGTCGTACGGGCCGGTGACCGCATCGACCCGGGCGACCCCCGAGATCCCTCCGATCGCGGTGGCCACGTCACTGGCCTTCCCGACTTCGGTCTGGATAAGGATGTAGGCCTGCACCACCACACGGCTCCTTCGATAACTGCGCGCCCGAACTGCAGAAACTACCGTACGAGCAGCGCCGCGAGGGCAACACCGCAAAGACAACCTGGGGGATGATCCCGTGATGACCGTCGGCGAGACCGGAGAGTTCGGGCTGATCTCCAACATCATCGCACGACTCGGCACGGGTTCCACGGTGCTTCTCGGGCCCGGGGACGACGCCGCCGTGGTGGCCGCGCCGGACGGCCGGGTGGTGGCGTCCACCGACGTACTGGTGGAGGGCCGGCACTTCCGCCGGGACTGGTCGAGCGCGGTCGACGTGGGGCACCGCGCCGCCGCCGCCAACCTGGCCGACATCGCCGCGATGGGAGCCGCCCCGACCGCGCTGCTGGTGGCGCTGTGTACGCCGCCCGACCTGCCGGTGCGCTGGGCGGAGCAGCTCGCCGACGGGCTCGGTGAGGAGTGCGCGCTGGTCGGCGCTGCGGTGGTGGGCGGCGACATCTCCGCCAGCCCCACCCTGACCATCGCGGTCACCGCGCTCGGCACGCTGGGGGAGTCGGCGCCGGTCACCCGCTCCGGCGCCCGCCCGGGCGACGTGATCGCGGTGGCGGGCCGGCTGGGCTGGGCGGCGGCCGGCTACACCGTACTGTCGCGCGGCTTCCGCTCCCCGAAGGCGCTGGTGGACGCGCACCGCCGGCCGCTGGTGCCGTACCGGTCGGGCCCGGGGGCCGCCCGGCTGGGGGCCACCTCGATGATCGACGTCTCCGACGGGCTGCTCGCCGACCTGGGCCACCTGGCCAAGGCGAGTAACACCTCCATGGAGGTACGCCGTGACGCCCTCGAAGTGCCGCCGGTGATGTCCGACGCGGCGGCGGCGTTGGGCGCGGACCCGTACCAGTGGATCCTCGCCGGCGGCGACGACCACGCGCTGGTCGCCACCTTCCCGCCCTCGGTGAAGTTGCCGCAGGAGTGGCGGCTGATCGGCCGGGTACGCGACGGCGCCGGCGTCACCGTCGACGGCAAGCCGTACGAGGGCCCCACCGGCTGGGACCACTTCCGCTGAGCCTTCATGATCGTCGTCTCGGGAACGAACCGGCGCCGCTCACCGCCGATCCGTTCGGCGAAACCGCGATCTTCCCGGGAAGGCAGCGGTGGTGGGGGACACGTTGCGGTAAATGGGTGGCGCGTTCTGGGTGGGGGGTGCGTACGGTCGTCGGCGTGACGACGACGGGAATCGGGCTGACGGTGACGCGTGCGGCGTACACCGATCCGGATGCGCAACGGCTGATCGCGGCGACGCTGGCGGATCTCGCCGAACGGTACGGCGGCGAGGGCGACGCGACGCCTGTGGACGCGGCGGACTTCGTACCACCGAACGGGGTTTTCCTGCTCGCCTGGTTGGACGGCGTGGCGGTCGGCTGCGGGGCATGGCGCGGCCACGGCGAGGACGCCGAGATCAAGCGGATGTACACCGCTGCGGAGGTACGCGGACGCGGCGTCGCGCGGGCGTTGCTGACCGAGCTGGAGAACGCGGCGCGGGCCGCCGGGAAGCGCCGGATGATCCTCGAGACCGGCCTCAAGCAGCCCGAGGCGATCGGCCTGTACGAGTCACGCGGCTACCTGCCGATCCCGAACTTCGGCTACCACAAAGACGAGCCCGACGCCGTCAGCTACGGCCTCGAGCTCTACGCATTCAACCCTCTACCGGATTTGGCGGGCTGAGGGGTCGGAAGGCAAGGCCGCACAAGCCGCCGTGTGCGAACTGTGCACACAAGGCGCGGAGAACGCCGCCAGCCGGCGCCTCAGCCCGCCAAATCAGGCGCGGGCGACCTTGTCGGCCTTGATGCAGGAGGTGCAGACCTTCATGCGCTTGCGGCCCCCGTTGACCGCGGCGTGCACGGTCTGGATGTTCGGGTTCCACCGGCGCTTGGTCTTGGTCTTCGACCACGGCACGTTGTGGCCGAAGCCTGGCTTCTTGCCACACACGTCACACACGCTAGCCACGGGAACACTCCTGGGGTGATCTTGCCGGAACGGTGCCCTGTCGGTCGGTGGGCAACCCGAGAAGCGTACCTGATGCCCCCGCGCGCACGCCAAACCAGGGGGTCCCACTCCGGCACGCACTAGGCTCCAAGCGTGCTGGAGCGCTTGGACGCCGCCGCGATCCGCCGCTGGTGTGCGGCGGGTCTGGAGGCGCTGCGCCGGCACCAGCGCCAGATCGACGAGATGAACGTCTACCCGGTGCCGGACGGGGACACCGGCACCAACCTCGTACTCACCGTCACCTCCGCGCAGCGGGCGCTCGCGGCCCAGCCGGACGCCGACACTGAGGCCACCGAAGGCGAGATCACCCGGCTGGGCGCGGTGCTGCGGTGCATGGCGCGCGGCGCGCTGCTCGGGGCGCGGGGCAACTCCGGGGTGATCCTGTCGCAGCTGCTGCGCGGCATCGCCGACGCCCTCGCGGTCGAGCCCGAGGCCCGCGGACACGCGTTCGCGCAGGCGCTCGCCGACGCCGCCGACGCCGGGTACGCCGCCGTGGCGCATCCGGTGGAGGGCACCGTGCTGACGGTGGCCCGGGCGGCGGCCGACGGCGCCGCGGCGGCCGACAGCGACGACCTGGTCACCGTCGTACGGGCGGCCGCGGACGCGGCGGACGAGGCGCTGCGGCGTACCCCCGAAATGTTGCCGGTGTTGGCACAGGCGGGAGTGGTCGACGCCGGCGGGTACGGCCTCGTGGTGTTCCTGCAGGCGCTGGTCGAGGTGGTGAGCGGCGCGAAACCGGCGACGCTGCCGCTGGCGGTGATGGCGCGCGACCCGCGGCTGCTGGTGGTGGAGCGGGAAGGCGGCTCGGCGGAGTACGGCTACGAGGTGCAGTACCTGCTCGACGCCGACTCCGGCGCGGTGGAGCGGCTCAAAGGCGTGCTGGCCGACTTCGGCGACTCGCTGGTGGTGGTCGGCACCGGGGGCGCCGCCGACGCGGAGCAGACCTTCAACTTGCACGTCCACGTCAACGACGTGGGGGCGGCGATCGAGGCCGGGGTGCAGGCCGGGCGGCCGCACCGGATCTCGGTGAGCCGGTTCGCCGACGCCGCCACCGCCAGGACCACCGACGAGCTGCCGCCGCCCGCCGCGGACCTGCGGGGCCTGGTCGTGGTGTGCAGCGGTACCGGGCTGACCCGGCTGTTCCGCGGCGAGGGCGCGGTGGTGGTGGACGGCGGTCCCACCCACAACCCGTCCACCTCGGAGCTGCTGGCGGCGGTACGCCGTACCGGCGCCCAGCACGCGGTGGTGCTGCCCAACGACGACAACGTACGGGCGGTCAGCGACGCGGTGGCCCGGGAGGCGCACGCCGAGGGGCTGACCGTACGGGTGGTGCACACCCACTCGCCGGTGCAGGGGCTGGCCGCGTTGGCGGTGCGGGACCAGGCCAGGGACTTCGACGACGACGTGATCGCGATGGCCGAGGCCGCGGGTGCCTGCCGGTACGGCGAGCTGACCGTGGCGACCCGGGAGGCGTTGACGATGGCGGGCCGGTGCCAGCCGGGCGACGTACTGGGGTTGATCGAGGGCGACGTGGTGCTGATCGGGTCGAAGCTGGCCGACTGCGCGCGGGACCTGCTGGACCGGATGCTGGCCGGCGGCGGCGAGCTGGTCACCCTGGTCACCGGCGCCGACGCCACGGACGAGCTCGCCGACACGCTCACCGCGCACCTGCACGACCGGTGGCAGTTCGTCGAGGCCCAGGTGTACGCCGGCGACCAGCCGCACTACCCGCTGCTGATCGGGGTGGAGTAGTGGCGACGCTGCACACCCCACTGAATGCCGTGCTCGGCGCCACCACGGCGTCCGCGCTGGCCAAGGGGCTGGAGCTGGAGACCGTCGGGGACCTGCTCTACCACTTCCCCCGGCGGTACGCCGAGCGCGGCCAGCACACCGACATCGCCGCGTTGCGGGTCGGCGACCAGGTGACCGTGATGGCGCAGGTGCAGCGGGTCAACGTACGCCCGATGCGGCAGCGCCGGGGCAAGCTGCTGGAGGTGACGGTCGGCGACGGCGGCCGCAGCATCGCGCTGACCTTCTTCAACCAGCACTGGCGGGAGAAGGAGCTGCGGCCCGGCCGCTGGGGGCTGTTCGCCGGCAAGGTCACCGAGTTCCGCGGCAAGCGGCAGCTCAACCAGCCCGACTACCGGCTGTTCGCCGACCCGGATCTCGGTGGCCAGGAGGCCGAGGTCGAGCTGGAGGAGTTCGCGGGGGCGCTGATCCCGGTCTACCCGGCCGCCGCTGGCCTGCCCACCTGGACTATCGCGCGCTGCGTACGGGTCGCGCTGGACGTACTGGAGCCGCCGCCGGACCCGCTCGACGGGCTGCCCGCGGCGGCCACGCTGGTCGATCTGACCACCGCGCTGCACGAGATCCACCGGCCGTCCAGTCACGAGGGCCTCACCGCCGCGCGCAAGCGGCTCAAGTGGGACGAGGCGTTCGCGCTGCAGGTCACGCTGGTGCAGCGCAAACTCGCCGCGGCGCGGTTTCCCACCACGCCCCGCCCGGCGGGTCCCGACGGGATCCGGGCGGCGTTCGACGCTTCGCTGCCGTACACCCTGACGGAAGGGCAGCGGGTGGTCGGGGAGCAGGTCGCGGCCGATCTCGCGCAACCGCATCCGATGCACCGGCTGTTGCAGGGCGAGGTCGGCTCCGGCAAGACGCTGGTCGCGCTGCGGGCGATGCTGCAGGTGGTCGACTCCGGCGCGCAGGCGGCGCTGCTGGCGCCCACCGAGGTGCTCGCCACCCAGCACTACCGCAACCTGCTCGACCTTCTCGGCCCGCTGGGCCAGGGCGGCCAGCTCGGCGCCGCGGAGCAGGCCACCGGCGTCGCGCTGCTCACCGGATCCCAGTCCGCGGGGGTACGCCGCGCCGCGCTGGCGCGGGTGGCCGGCGGCGAGGCCGGGCTGGTGGTCGGCACCCACGCCCTGCTGTACGAGGGCGTCGAGTTCGCCGACCTGGGGCTGGTGGTGGTCGACGAGCAGCACCGGTTCGGGGTCGAGCAACGCGACGCGCTGCGCGCCAAGGCCGCCCAGCCGCCGCACGTACTGGTGATGACCGCCACCCCGATCCCGCGCACCGTCGCGATGACCGTGTACGGCGACCTGGAAACCTCGTCGCTCAGCGAGCTGCCCGCCGGCCGTTCCCCGATCAGTACGCACGTCGTACCCGCCGCCGACAAGCCGCACTTCCTGGACCGGGCGTGGCGGCGCGTCGTGGAAGAGGTCGGCAAAGGCCACCAGGTGTACGTCGTCTGCCCCCGCATCGGCGAGGCTTCCGCCGACGAAGACGCCGCTGGCGCGCCCGAGGATGCCGGCGCCGCCGACGAGGCGCGCAGGCCGCCGTTGGCGGTGCTCGACGTGGCGCCGACGCTGCGGGAAGGGCCGCTGGAGGGGGTCTCCGTCGGAGTGCTGCACGGGCGGCTGCCGGCCGACGAGAAGGACGCGGTGATGCGGGATTTCGCCGCCGGGCGGCTGGACGTACTGATCGCCACCACGGTGATCGAGGTGGGGGTGGACGTACCCAACGCCAGCATGATGGTGATCATGGACGCCGACCGGTTCGGCGTCTCCCAGCTGCACCAGCTACGGGGCCGGGTGGGCCGGGGGAGCGCCCCCGGGCTGTGCCTGCTGGTCACCGAGTCCGAGCCGGGCAGCCCGGCCCGGGAACGGCTGGACGCCGTCGCGTCCACCCTGGACGGTTTCCGGCTCGCCGAGCTGGACCTCGAGCAGCGCCGGGAAGGCGACGTACTGGGGGCGGTGCAGTCGGGGCGGCGTTCCACAGTGAGGCTGTTGTCACTCTTGCGGGACGCCGACCTGATCCGCCAGGCTCGCAGTGAGGCGATCGATGTGGTCGCCGACGATCCCGAGCTCTCCCGCCATCCCGCGCTAGCCGACGCTGTCGCCGCGCTGGTGGCGGAGGAGCAGGCCGAATACCTGGAGAAGGGTTGAGTCGAATCGTCGCCGGGACGCTGGGCGGACGGCGGGTCACGATGCCGCCGGGCCGCGGCACCAGGCCGACCTCCGACCGGGTACGCGAAGCCCTGTTCAGCTCGCTCGCCACGCTGGTCGAGCTGGACGGCTGCCGCTTCGCCGACCTGTACGCCGGCTCCGGCGCGGTCGGCATCGAGGCGCTGTCCCGGGGCGCGGCGCACGTGCTGTTCGTGGAGCAGGATCCGCGTACCGCCCGGGTGTTGCGGTCCAACCTGGCGACGCTGTCGCTGGAAGCGGCGGTGGTGACAGCGCCGGTGGCCCGCGCGGTCGCCGCGCCCGCCGACGCACCGTACGACGTGGTGTTCGCCGACCCGCCGTACGAGCTGCCCGACGCCGAGCTGGCGATGGTGCAGGACCAGCTGGTCGCCGGCGGGTGGCTGGCGCCGGATTCCGTGGTCGTCCTGGAGCGCGGCACCCGCTCCGGGTCCCCCACCTGGGTGCCGGGGCTCACCGGATTGCGGAGCCGCCGGTACGGGGAGACCACCCTTTGGTACGGTCGCCCATCGTGAAGCGCGCGGTGTGTCCCGGTTCGTTCGACCCGGTCACGAATGGGCATCTCGACATCATCGGCCGAGCGGCCCGGCTCTACGACGAGCTGTACGTGGCGGTGCTGGTCAACCAGACCAAGTCCGGCCTGTTCACCATCGAGGAGCGGATGGAGATGCTCCGCGAGGTGACCGCCGACCACCCCAACGTACGGATCGACTCGTTCCGGGGGCTGCTGGTCGACTACTGCCGCGCGCACCGGATCTCCGTGGTGGTCAAGGGGCTGCGGGCGGTCAGCGACTTCGACTACGAGTTGCAGATGGCCCAGATGAACTACGGGCTCGCCGGGGTCGAGACTCTCTTCATGACGACGAACCCGCTCTACTCGTTCCTGTCGTCGAGCCTGGTCAAGGAAGTCGCGCGGTGGGGTGGGGACGTCTCCGGCCACGTACCGAAGATCGTGGGTCGCGCGCTCGCCGAGCGGCTGCCCCGGCAGAGCAAGTCCGAGGGGGAGTGACCGCGGTGGATCTGCTGGATCGCATCGACGAGGTGATCGCGCACATCGAGGCCGCGCGGCAGGTCCCGATGTCCCGCAACAACTGCATGGTGGACCGGTCCGAGATGGTCGCGATGCTGGAGGAGCTGCGCAGCAACCTCCCGGTGGAGGTACGCCGCGCCGAAGCGCTGCTCGAGGAGCGCGACAAGATCCTCGAAGCCGGGCAGCGGGAGGCGGAGCGGATCATCGCCGAGGGCGAGGCCGAGCACGCCCGGCTGGTGTCGGCGAACGAGATCACCGTCTCCGCCGAGCACGAGGCCGCCCGGATCGTCGGCGAGGCCCGCGACGAGGCGCAGCGGCTGCGGGACGAGGTGGACGACTACGTCGACACCACCCTGGCCAACTTCGAGCAGTTCCTGCACCGCTCGCTGACCTCGATCGAACGCGGTCGCGACAAGATGCACGCGCTGCGCGAGATCGGCTCGTTCTCCTCCGACATCCCGCCCGCGGAGGAGAAGCCCCCGCTGTCGTACTGACCCCGGCCGGGTGGGCTCGGTTCGACGCTGCCGGGTGGCGTCGGGTAACCTGCTACGGCGGCCTGTCCTGGCCGAGATCTGATGATGCCCACGTACGGAAGCGATGACACCGCCGCGCAAATCCGCCTCGCCGCTGGTTCTCGACACTCGGGAGCTCCCGCGTAGGCCGGGAACGCTGCGTGAGGTGCACCGCACCGTACCGGCGCCAGAAGATCTTGGTTTGGAGTTGATCGGAGTGCCGGCCGGCGCCGACATCTCGCTCGAGCTACGCATGGAGTCCGTGACCGAGGGCGTTCTCGTCACCGGTACGGCGACCATGCCGCTGCAGGGTGAGTGTGGGCGCTGCCTGCGACCGATCAAGGACGCGTTGGAGGTGGCGCTCCAGGAGCTGTACGCATACCCGGACAGCACCACGGAAGCCACCACCGACGAGGACGAGGTACGCCGGTTGCAGGACGACTACGCCGACCTGGAACCGACCTTGCGGGACGCCGTGGTGTTCGGTCTGCCGACACACCCGCTGTGCCGTGAGGACTGCCCAGGGCTGTGCTCCGTCTGCGGCGCGCACTGGGACGATCTGCCGGATGACCACGGTCACGAGGAGATCGATCCCCGTTGGGCGGCTTTGGGTAATCTGCTGTCGGAGAATTCGGCAGCGCCGAAGGAAACAACCAGAGACGATCAGGAGTGACTCGACGTGGCCGTTCCCAAGCGCCGTATGTCGCGCAGCAACACTCGGTCCCGGCGCTCGCAGTGGAAGGCGCGCGCGGTCGCGACCGTGGCCTGCCCGCAGTGCAAGTCGCCGAAGCTTCCGCACACCGCGTGCGGCGTGTGCGGCACCTACAAGGGTCGCCAGATCCTGGAGGTCTAACCCTCCCAGTTATGAGGAACCCATCGGTGAGTGAGCAGCAGCCGCCGGCGCCAGAGCAGCTGGCGGAGGCGTTCGGCGTTGCGCTGACACCACCGATGCTCACCCGTGCGCTCACCCACCGCTCGTACGCGTACGAGAACGGTGGTCTGCCCACCAACGAGCGGCTGGAGTTCCTCGGCGACGCGGTGCTGGGCGTGGTGATCACCACCGCGCTGTACCGCGGCCACCCGGATCTTCCCGAGGGACAGCTGGCGAAGCTGCGGGCCAGCGTGGTCAACATGCGCGCGCTGGCCGACGTGGCGCGCCGGTTGGGGCCCTCGGGCCTGGGCCCGCACCTGCTGCTCGGCAAGGGCGAGGAGGCCACCGGCGGCCGGGACAAGGCGAGCATCCTCGCCGACACCCTGGAGGCGCTGCTCGGCGCGATCTACCTCGAGCACGGGCTGGAAGCCGCGGCCACCGTGATCCACAAGCTGTTCGATCCGCTGATGGCCGACGCCGCCGGGCGCGGAGCGGGGCTGGACTGGAAGACCAGTCTGCAGGAGCTGACCGCCAACCACGGGCTCGGCGTTCCGGAGTACCGGATCGAAGAGGACGGCCCCGACCACGCGAAGACCTTCACCGCCCGCGCCGTGGTCTCCGGTGAACGGTTCGGCTCCGGCGCCGGCCGCAGCAAGAAGGAAGCCGAGCAGCGGGCCGCCGAGCTCGCCTGGCGGCTCTTGACCGCCCGGGTCAGCTCCGCCGAGCAGCCTGTCGCGCCGGCGGAACCGGCCGATGACAGCGTCGAGTCCAGCGCGCACTGACCCGGCGCCGGACGGCGAGACTTCTCCTCCGCGCCGGCACCCGCTCGCGTACCGGCGCTGGCCGGAGCTCACGCCCGCGTGGTGGCGGTGGTCGGTCGGCGTACCGCTGGGGTTGTATCTGCTCACCCGGATGGTGCAGCTGACGCTGGTCGCCCTGATGGCCGACGACGACGGCCGCAGCCTCGCCGACCGGCTGATGGTGTGGGACGCCGGCTGGTTCGTACACGTCGCGGAGGAAGGGTACGAGCCCGGCTACAGCTACGACGACCAGGGCGAGCTGACCGGCAATGGTCTCGCGTTCTTTCCGTTCTACCCGTTGCTGATCCGGGTGCTGGCCTGGCTGCCCGGGATCACGCCGTGGGGTGCCGCGTTGACCGTCGCCTGGGTCGCCGGCGCGGTGGCGGCGGTGCTGCTCAGCCTGCTCGGCACCCGGCTCTACTCACGGCGTACCGGGTACGCGCTGGCGGTGCTGTTCGGGGCACAGCCGATGTCGGTGGTGCTCTCCATGGGGTACACCGAGGCGCTGTTCTGCGCCCTGGTGGCCGGCGCCCTGCTCGCGCTGCACCACCAGGCGTGGCTGGTCGCCGGCGGCTGCGCCATGCTGGCCGGCTTCACCCGTCCCACCGGCCTGGCGCTGGCCGGCGCCCTGCTGCTGACCGGGCTGTGGTTCCTGTGGCGGGACCGCGGCGCCTACCCCAGCTGGCGGGTCGCGGTGGGGGTGGCGGCGGGGCTGCTCGCCGCGCCGATATACCTGCTCTGGGTGGGGCTGCGGGTGGGTGACCTGGACGCGTGGTTCCGGATCCAGGAGGTGGGCTGGGGCACCGGCTGGGACTTCGGCGCCAGCACCGGGCAGTTCCTGGTCGACGCGTTCACCGACGGCGAAGACTGGGTGCACGTCAGCACCGCGATCATCGTCGTCGGGGCAGCGGTGCTGGTGCTGGTCGCCTGGTCGGAACGGGTCTGGCTGCCGCTGGCGCTCTACGGCGGGCTCGCCTTCGTGATGGCGGTCGGCTCCTCGGGCTACTACCACTCGCGGCCCCGGATGCTGGTGCCGGAGCTGCTGCTGCTGTTCCCGCTCGCGATCGTGCTGGGGCGGTGCCGGACCCGTACCGCCGTGCTGGTGCTCACCGTGATCACGCTGCTCGGGTGCTGGTACGGGGCGTACATGATCACGATCTGGCCGTACACCATCTGAGGGGTTCAGTCGGCGCTCTCGCGGTCTTCCAGGCCGACGGCGGCGCGCAGTTCGGCGCGGTCCTCGAGCAGGCCGGGCGGGGCGCTCTGGCCGATCGCGCCCATCAGGTCGGCGAGCGCGTCGGCGATCGCGTTCAACTTGTGCTGCACCGCCTCGTCGGCGCGGCGCTGGCTGTTCTGCAACAGCGCGACCAGCAGGAACGCGCACCTCGCGGGGCATGTGCGGGTGTTCCTGATCGACCTGCTGGCCGGGTGCGGTTTCCATACCCCGCTAGGTCCCCCCGCCGGCAGGTGACCAAACCGCGGGCGTGACCGTCGCCGCGGAGTCCAACGACTTGGGTGCACGGGTAGCCGCCGGGCTGCGCCGGACCCACTCACCGACCGGCGGCGTTGTCGGGTCACCCGGATACAACACCGGTATCCGGGCAACCCTCCGCCTTGCCGGACGGCGAATGGGCCTCGGCTCGCTCCGACACCTACCGAGCACCCAAGTCGTACACTTCACGCCGTGCCGGAGCTTCCCGAGGTCGAGACCGTACGCGCCGGCCTGGAGAAGTGGGTGGTGGGGCGGCGGATAGCCGCGGTCGAGGTGTTGCACCCCCGACCGGTACGCCGCCACCCGGCCGGGCCGGAGGACTTCGCGGCGGCGCTGACCGGGCGGATCGTCACCGGGGCGCGGCGGCGGGGCAAGTTCCTGTGGCTGCCGTTGGACAGCGGCGACGCGCTGCTGGGGCACCTCGGGATGTCGGGCCAGATGCTGCTCAGCCCGCCCGACCTGCCGCCGCACCGGCACCTGCGGGTGGTGTTCGACTTCGCCGACGACGGGCCGCAGCTGCGGTTCGTGGACCAGCGGATGTTCGGCGGGGTGTCGATCTCCGCCGGGGGCGCCGTACTGCCGCCGGAGATCGCCCACATCGGGCTGGATCCGCTGGAGTCCGGGTTCGACGACGAGGTGTTCGTGGCGGCGGTACGCCGGCGGCGTACCGGGATCAAGCGGGCGTTGCTGGACCAGACGCTGGTTTCCGGGATCGGCAACATCTACGCCGACGAGGCGCTGTGGCGCGCCGGGCTGCACGGCGAGCGGCGTACCGAAACCCTGACCCGGCCGGTGCTGCGCCGGCTGGTCGGTCACGTGAAGGACGTGCTCTCCGCCGCGATCGTCGACGGTGGTACGTCGTTCGACGCGCTGTACGTCAACGTCAACGGCGAATCCGGGTACTTCGAGGTGTCGCTGGCGGCGTACGGGCGCGAGGGCAGACCGTGCCCCCGGTGCGGTACCCCCATTCGGCGGGAATCATTTGCCAATCGGTCATCTTTCTCCTGCCCCAAATGCCAGAAGAGGCCGCGCATCAGAGCCGTTTGACGGCTATCTGACAACCCAAGGGGAATCGGTTTTGCGAGGATATTCTGACCATGTGTCGGAGGTATGCAGATTGCTGCTGGTCGGCGCGTTGTCTGTCGTCAGCATGATTTCTGCCGGCTGTTCGGGCAGTGCCGGGCCCGACGCCGAGCCGGGGAAGAATGGGAAGCCGTCGGTGAATGCCACAGCCAGTGCGAGCCCGGGGCGGCCTGTGGGCGGCCCTGACAACAGCGCGCTGCGGAAGCCACCGGCGAGCCCCCGGCAGGTCACCAGCTGGGTCTACCAGCTGCAGTCCTATCCCGGCGGGCGGCTCGACAAGCTCGCCGCCAGCCCGCACCAGCTCGCCGTCATCGATCTCGCCCGCGACGCGTCTACCAGCTACTTCACCCGTACGGAGATCCAAGAGCTGCAGCGCCGGGGGAAGCGGGTGCTGGCGTACTTCGAGATCGGCTCGATCGAGGACTTCCGCCCGGAGTACCGCGCCGTACGCGACCGCAAGCTCGCGCTGAACGAGTGGTCGGACTGGCCGGGCGAGTACTTCGTACGGTATTGGGAACGCTCCTGGTGGGACCTGACGGTAAAGCCGCGGCTCGACCAGGCGATCGCCGCCGGATTCGACGGCGTTTATCTGGACACGCCGCTGGCGTACGAAGAAATCGATTTGAAACTGGTGTCCGGGGAAACTCGGGAAACACTCGGCCGCAAGATGGTCGACTTGATTGTGAAGATCAGCCGGTACGCCAAGTCGGCCAAGCCGGGATTCTGGATTTTCCCGCAGAATTCCCCGGAGCTGGCCCGCTACTCCGGTTACACCCGCGCTATCGACGGCATCGGCATGGAAGAGCTGTTCTTCCTCGCCACCGACGAGGCGTGCACCCAGGACTTCTGCGCGGAGAACCTCGCCGCGACCCGCCGGCTGCGCGACGCCGGCAAGTTGGTGCTCGCCGTGGACTACGCCGAGCGCCCCGGCAACCGCAGCACCGCATGCCGGCGCTACCGCCAGGAGCGCTTCGTCGGGTACGTCACCGGCGTGGAGCTCGACGACATCAGACCGCACTGCTGAAGGAGCCCGACAGTGGACAGTTTCACCCGGATCGGCGTCGTCGGGATGGGGTATGTGGGTCTCACCCTCACCGCCGCGCTGGCCCGTAAGGGCTTCACGGTGTACGGCGTGGACACCCAGCCGTCGGTCCTGGATTCGCTGTCCCGCGGCGAGCCGCACATCTTCGAGCCCGGTGTGGCGGAGGTGTTCGCCGAGTACGTCGGCACCCGGATCCTGATCGGCTCCGAGCTGCCCGCCGAGCCGGTCGACGCGGCGGTGCTGTGCGTGTCGACCCCGGTGGACGAGGTCAGCCACGAGCCGTACCTGAAGAACCTCGCGGCGAGCGCCGAGCACGTGGCGCAGCGCTGCGACCCGCGCACCCTGGTGGTGGTACGCAGCACCGTGCCGGTCGGCACCAGCCGGGCCGTCGTACTGCCGCCGCTGGCCGACGCCTGGGGCGACGGCAACGTGAAGCTGGTGATGGCGCCGGAGCGCACCATCCAGGGTCAGGCGCTGCGGGAGCTGGTGGAGCTGCCGCAGGTGGTCGGCGGCCTCGACGCCCCCAGCCTCGAGGCCGGCGTCACCTTCTTCGGCGGGCTCGCCCGGCAGCTGGTCCCGGTGTCGACGCTGGAGACCGCGGAGCTGGTGAAGCTGACCAACAACTGCCACACCGACGTCATCTACTCCTTCGGCAACGAGGTCGCGCTGCTCGCCGAGGGGCTCGGGCTCGACCCGCTCGAGGTGATCCGGGCGACCAACCTGGACTACCCGCGTCCCGACATCGCCAAGCCCGGGTACGTGGGCGGCGGCTGCCTGTCGAAGGACCCGTACATCATGCTGCGTACCGGGGAGACCGCCGGCCACCCGCCGCGGCTGATCGCCGACGCGCGGTCGCTGAACGAGCGGCTGCCGGTGCATGTCGCCGAGCGGGTGGTCGCACAGCTGCGGGACGCCGTCGGGTTCACGGCGGGGATGACGCTGCTGGTGCTGGGGTGGGCGTACAAGGGGTGGCCGCCCACCGACGACATGCGCGGCACCCCGATCGCGTCGATGACGCCGGTGTTCGCCGAGGCGGGGCTGCGGGTGCTGGGGCACGACCCGCTGGTCTCCGACGCGGTGATCACCGGGTACGGCGGCGTACCGGTGGAGCTGGCGGAGGGGTTCGCCGGCGCCGACGCGGTGCTGGTGATCACCGACCATCCCGACTACCGGACGATGGAGCTGGCGCCGCTGCTCTCCGGCGGCCGGATCCGCCTGGTGTACGACTCGTGGCGGATCCTGGACGAGGCCGAGGTACGCCGCCACGGCGCCCGCTACGCCGGCATCGGCTACGTACCGGCGGCGGAGGCTCCCACGCGGCGCGTGTCGACGCAGGCCGCGGCGAAGCCGGCGGTGGCGTGATGAGCGCGCTGGTGCTGGGCGGGGCCGGGTTCATCGGGCTGCACCTGACCCGCCGGCTGCTCGACGACGGCCACGAGGTGACGATCGTCGACGACTTCTCGCGGGGACGCGACGACCCGGAGCTGGCGGCGATCCGGCCGCACGTCGCGCTGCGGCACGCCGACCTGACCGACCCGGAGGCGTACGCCGAGCTGCCCCGCGCCGACCACGTCTACCTGCTCGCCGCCGTGGTGGGGGTACGCAACGTGGAGCGCGACCCGGCCCGGGTGATGCGGGTGAACACGCTGGTCACGCAGCATCTCCTGGACTGGATCGCGCCCGAGCAGCGGCTGTTCTACGCGTCCACCAGCGAGGCGTACGCGGGAGCGGTGACCGCCGGCATCGCGGCGGTGCCGACCGCGGAGGACGTACCGCTGCTGGTGGCGGACGTCGCGGCGCCCCGGTTCGCGTACGCGATCAGCAAGCTCTGGGGCGAAGCGGCCGTGATCCACGCCGCCCGCGCGAAGGGCTTCGAGTACGTCATCGGCCGCTTCCACAACGTGTACGGCCCCCGGATGGGCGCCGACCACGTGGTGCCCGAGCTGGCGCTGCGCGCGATGTCCGGCGAAGACCCCTTCACGGTGTACGGCACCGACCAGTTCCGCGCGTTCTGCTACATCGACGACGCCGTCGACGCGATCGTACGGCTGGTCGCCAGCGACGCGGCCCAGGGCGAGATCGTGCACATCGGCAACGACACCGAGACCAACATCGGCGACCTGGCGAAGCTGGTGCTCCGGCTGGTCGGGATGGACCCGGTGCTGCGCCCGGAGCCCGCGCCGCCCGGCTCGGTCGCCCGCCGCTGCCCGGATATCACGAAGCTGCGGGCGCTGACCGGATTCGAGCCCACGGTGCCGTTGGAGGACGGCGTACGCCGTACCGCCGACTGGTACCGGGAGCACTGGACCTAGGAGTGGGTGAGTACACGATGCCGCCAGGAGAGATCGCGTTCTACTACGGGGCGGGTGAGCTGGAACGGCTCACGAAGTACCGCCGCGTGGTGCTGCAGGGCGACTCGTACGACGCCGACGAGCTGGCGCAGCTGCGCGCGGCCGGCGTACACACCCTGTGCTATCTCAGCCTGACCGAAGACGCGGGTCCGCCGGCGCCCTGGCAGCTGGACGAACGCAATCCCGACTGGGGCAGCGCTTTCGTCGACGTCGGCGAGCCGCGCTGGGTGGCGCACGTGATCGGCCAGGCGCAGGACGCCGTACGGAAGGGGTTCGCGGGGCTGTTCCTGGACACCCTCAACATCGAGCTGACGCACCCGCAGCTGGTGCCGCACCTGCTGGCCCTGGTGGCGTCGCTGCGGGAGGAGACGTACCCGGCGTACCTGCTGGCCAACCGCGGGTTCGGGCTGCTGCCGCGGCTCGGCGACCTGGTCGACGGGGTGCTGTTCGAGTCGTTCTCCGCCCGCTGGACCCCCGACGGCGGCTACGCCCCCTGGCCCCCGGACACCCTCGAAGTGCACGCCCAGTACGCCGAGCGGCTGCTCCAGCTCGACGTCGACGTGTACGCCCTCGACTACGCCGACTCCGCCGCGCTCGCCGACTTCGCCCGGCTGCGCGCCCACCAGTTCGGCATCCCCTGCTTCGTCAGCAACCGCGAACTCAGCCTGCTGTAGCGAGGCCCGCGGAGACTGCCGAGACCCGCCGGGGCCCAGCGGGGCGCGCTGAGACCCGCAGAGGCCTGGTCAGGCCGCGGTGGTGCTGGCCGGGCCGGCGCCGGCCCAGGCGAGCTCGGCCGACTCCGCGAGGCTGTACAGCGGCGCCCACCCC
>JBOGDF010000060.1:0-19966 GCA_050701635.1 Micromonosporaceae bacterium
GGTCCGGCTGCGGCGAGCGGTCGGGTGGCTGGTCCGGCTCGGTCATCGGGCGAACATCTTGCGCGCGTCGGCGACGGTGACCACGGAGCCGGTGACGACGACGCCGGCGCCGCCGAGAGCGGCCTCCGCCTCGGACTCGGCCAGGGTGACGGCGGTGTCGACCGCCTCCAGGAGGTTGTCCGCCACGCTCACCCGCTCTGGTCCGAAGACCTGCCGGGCCAGCGCCGCCAGTTCGTCGGTCGGCATCGCGCGGGGCGAGGAGTTGCGGGTGACCACGACCGCGTCCACCACCGGCTCCAGCTCGTCCAGCATGCCGCGTACGTCCTTGTCGCCCAGTACGGCGAGCACCGCGACCAGCCGGCGGAAGCTGAACTCCTCCAGCAGCGCCTGCCCGGTGGCCGCCATCCCGGACGGGTTGTGCGCCGCGTCCAGCAGTACGGTCGGCGAGCTGCGTACCCGCTCCAGCCGCCCCGGTACGGACACCGCGGCGAAGCCTTCGCGTACCACCGCGGGATCCAGCTCGCGCTGCGTGCCTGCGCCGAGGAACGCCTCCACGGCGGCGAGCGCGACGGCGGCGTTCTGCGCCTGGTGACCACCGTGCAGCGGCAGGAACACCTCGTCGTACACCCCGCTGAGGCCCTGCAGGGTGAGCTGCTGACCGCCGATCGCGAGCGCACGGCGCAGCACCCCGAACTCGCTGCCCTCCCGGGCCAGGGTGGCGCCGACCTCAGCGCAGTGCTCCAGGATCGGGGCGACCGCCTCCTCGGGCTGCGTCGCGGCGATCAGGGTCGCTCCCTTTCCGACGATGCCGAGCTTCATCTGCGTGATGTCGCCGATCGTGTCGCCGAGCCATTCGGTGTGGTCCAGCCCGATCGGGGTCAGTACGCACACCTGCGCCGACAGCACGTTGGTGGAGTCGGTCTCGCCGCCCAGCCCGACCTCGACGATGCCGACATCCACCGGCGCGTCGGCGAACGCCGCGAACGCCAGCGTGGTGGTCATGTCGAAGTACGTCAGCGGCTCGTCGTACTGCTGGTCGACCAGGGCGGCCAGCGGGGCGACGTCGCGGTAGACCTCGACGAACCGTGCCTCGGAGATCGGCTCGCCGTCGAGCGAGATGCGCTCGCGTACCGACGCCAGGTGCGGGCTGGTGTAGCGACCGGTACGCAGCCCGTGCGCGGCGAGCAGCGCGTCGATCATCCGCGCCGTGGACGACTTGCCGTTGGTGCCGGTGAGGTGGATCGACGGGTACGCCCGCTGCGGGTTGCCCAGCAGGTCGAGCAGGCTCTCGATCCGCGCCTTCTCGAACACCATCCGGGTGAAGCCACGTTGCAGCAGCTCCGCGTCGACCGCCTCGTACTCGCTGGCGGCGCGCCGCGACTCCCCGCCGGAACTCCCCTCAGCGGCCATGTCAGGACGCCGGAAGCGCGCCGAGCGCGGCGGTCAGGCGGGCGTGCTCGGTCTCCGCCGCGGCGAGCCGGTCCCGGATCTTCTGCACCACCGGCTCCGGCGCCTTTGCCAGGAAGGCCTCGTTGCCGAGCTTGCCGCGGCACTGCGCCAGCTCCTTCTCGGTGGCCGCCAGATCCTTGGTCAGCCGGGCTCGCTCGGCCTTCACGTCGATGGCGCCGCGGGTGTCGAGCTCGACGGTCACTCCCCCGCTGATCGCCAGCGTGGCGGTGGCGGCGAAGTCGTCGCCGGGCTGTTCCAGCCGGGCCAGGGAACGGATCAGCGGCTCGTGGGAGGCCAGCCCCGCGGCGTCCAGCCCGTCCAGCCGGGTGGCGACCCGCTGGCTCGGCTTGACGCCCTGGTCGGAGCGGAAGCGGCGTACCTCGGTCACCACCCGCTGCAGGGCGGCGACCTCGGCTTCGGCGGCCGCGTCGGCGCGCGAGGCGTCCGGCACCGGCCAGCTCGCCACCATCACCGACTCGCCGAACGTGAGCGCGCGCCACAGCTCGTCGGTGACGAACGGGATCACCGGGTGCAGCAGCCGCAGCAGTACGTCGAGCACCTCACCGAGCACCCGCCGGGTGGCGTCGGCGGGCGCCCCGCCGGCCCCCAGCACCGGCTTGGACAGCTCCAGATACCAGTCGCAGACGTCGTCCCACGCGAAGTGGAAGAGCGTGTCGCTCGCCTTGGCGAACTCGTACCCCTCGAAGTAGCCGTCGACCTCTGCCACCACGGCGCGCAGCCGGGAGAGGATCCACCGGTCCACAGTGGACAGCTCGGACGAGAGCTCCCCCGCCACGGTCGCGCCGTTGAGCAGCGCGAACCGGCTGGCGTTCCACAGCTTGTTGCAGAAGTTGCGGGAGGCCTGCACCCACTCCTCGCCGATCGGTACGTCCACACCCGGGTTGGCGCCGCGGGCCAGCGTGAACCGCAGCGCGTCGGAGCCGTACAGGTCCATCCAGTCCAGCGGGTCGACGGCGTTGCCGAACGACTTGGACATCTTCTTGCCGAACTGGTCGCGCACCATGCCGTGCAGCGCGATGGTGCCGAACGGCCGCTCGCCGTCCATCGCGTACAGGCCGAACATCATCATCCGGGCGACCCAGAAGAACAGGATGTCGTACCCGGTGACCAGCACCGATGTCGGGTAGAAGCGCTGCACGTCGTCGGTGTCGTCGGGCCAGCCGAGCGTCGAGAACGGCCAGAGCGCGCTGGAGAACCAGGTGTCGAGGACGTCCTGGTCCTGGGTCCAGCCTTCGCCGGTGGGCGGCTCGTCGTCGGGGCCGACGCAGAGGGTCTCGCCGCCGGGGCCGTACCACACCGGGATCCGGTGGCCCCACCACAGCTGGCGGCTGATGCACCAGTCGTGCATGTTGTCGACCCAGTCGAAGTAGCGCTTCGCCATCGTCGGCGGGTGCACCTCGACGCTGCCGTCCCGCACCGCGTCGCCGGCGGCTTTCGCCAGCGGCGCGACCTTGACGAACCACTGCAGCGACAGTCGCGGCTCCACCGTGGTCTTGCAGCGGGAACAGTGCCCCACCGAGTGCACGTACGGTCGGACCTCCTTGACGATCCGCCGCTGCTCCCGCAGCGCCGCCACGATCGCCGGCCGCGCTTCGTACCGGTCCTGTCCCTGGAACGGCCCGTGCGCGGTGATCACGCCGTGGTCGTCCAGCACGGTGATCGACGGCAGGTTGTGGCGCTGCCCGATCTCGAAGTCGTTCGGGTCGTGCGCCGGGGTCACCTTCACCGCGCCGGAGCCGAAGGACGGGTCCACGTGCTCGTCGCCGACGATCGGGATCCGCCGGCCGGTCAGCGGCAGCTCGACCTCCTTGCCGATCAGGTGCCGGTAACGCTCGTCCGAGGGATGCACCGCCACCGCGGTGTCACCGAGCATCGTCTCCGCGCGGGTGGTCGCCACCACGATCTGGGTGTCGCCGTCGCCGTACCGGATGGAGACCAGTTCGCCGTCGTCGTCGGTGTGCTCCACCTCGATGTCGGACAGCGCGGTCAGGCAGCGCGGGCACCAGTTGATGATCCGCTCGGCGCGGTAGATCAGGCCTTCGTCGTACAGCTTCTTGAAGATGGTGAGTACGGCGCGCGACAGCCCCTCGTCCATGGTGAAGCGCTCGCGGCTCCAGTCGACCGAGTCGCCGAGCCGGCGCATCTGGTCCAGGATCATGCCGCCGGACTCGGCCTTCCACTGCCAGACCCGCTCCACGAACTTCTCACGCCCCAGGTCGTGCCGGGACAGCCCCTCGCCGGCGAGCTGGCGTTCCACCACGTTCTGGGTGGCGATGCCAGCGTGGTCCATGCCGGGCAGCCAGAGCGCGGCGTACCCCTGCATCCGGCGGCGCCGGGTCAGCGCGTCCATCAGGGTGTGCTCGAACGCGTGGCCGAGGTGCAGCGAGCCGGTGACGTTCGGCGGCGGGATCACGATGCAGAACGGCGGAGCATCGGCATCGGGGCGCGGCTGGAAGTAGCCGGCGGATTCCCAGCGCTCGTACAGCGGGGCCTCGACGGCGGCGGGAGCGTACTGGGCGGGAAGTTCCATGGGAGCACGAGATGTCACCCCGCGAGTTTACGGACCCGCGTGGGAGGCTTGCAGCGTGGACGCACTTCTCGGCTTGCTGCACCCCGGCTGGCGGTTCGTGATCGGGGTCGCGGTGGCGCTCGCGGTGGTCGCCGCCGGCTGGCGGCTGCTGCAGCGCGGGCCCTCTCGGATGACCAATGCGATCGGTGTCGTGCTGCTGATGCTGGCGGCGCTGGTGCTGGTCACGGTGCTGTTCCTGTGACCGGCATGCGCTGCGTCATTACCAAAGACCTCCGGGAGTACGCCGAGCGCGTCCTGCCGTGGCTGCACGCCGAGCCGGTCGGCAACAACGTCGCGTGCACCGTGATCGGGCAGCGGCTCGAGGGCATGGCGCCGATCGAGCCCGACGCGATCTGGGCGTACGTGGTCGACCCCGCCGACCAGCTGGTCGGCGCCGCGGTGCGTACGCCGCCGCACGGGCTGCTGCTCAGCACGATGCCCACCGCGGCGGCCGACATCCTCGCCGACGCGCTGGCGGCGCACCCGCCGGTGCCGTACGCCAACGGGCCCGCGGCGCCCACCGAGCGGTTCGCCACCCGGTACTCGGCGCTCACCGGCCGCACCACGAAGCCCGGCCCGGGCAGCGGTATCTACCGGCTGGAGCAGCTCGTACCCCCGGAAGGGGTTTCCGGGGAGCTGAGAGCTGCGGGCCCCGGCGACCGTGACCTGCTGGTGGCGTGGGCTGAGGCGTTCGGCGCGGAGGATTCGTTCGGGTCGCCGCAGCACATGGCCCGCGAGATCGACTCGCGGCTACGGCGGAAGGGGCTGCTGTGGCTGTGGTACGACGACGGCCAGCCGGTCACCACCGCATGGCTGTCGCTGCCCGCGGCCGGCGTGGTGCGGATCAGCGGCGTCTACACCCCACCCCGGAACCGCCGCCGGGGGTACGCCAGCGGCTGCGTCGCCGCGCTCAGCCGGCACGCGCTGGACGCCGGCGCGACCGCCTGCATGCTCTACACCGATCTCGCCAACCCGACCAGCAACGGGATCTACCGTCGTCTCGGCTACCAGCGGGTCGGCGAGTCGACGATGTGGCGCTTCGAGTAGCGCGGTCAGGCACGGGTGAGGCGTACCAGCAGAGTGCCCACGTTGGCCGGGTGGTCGGCGTCGGAACCGAGCCGGACCAGCGCGAACCAGGTGGTACCCGGCGCCAGGTCGGGCTCGTTCCAGGCCAGCATGACGTCGATGGTGCTGCCCGCCGGCACCTTGCCGGAGGGCCCGGTCACGGTCAGGTTGCCGCTGTCGGTGCCCGGGACCACCGCCGTCTCCAGCCGTACGTCGTCCAGCCCCTGCCCGGTCAGGAAGTTCTGCACCATCACCCAGTAGCTGCCGCCGTCCGGCGACGTGACCTTGCAGGACTCGAGCGCGATCTCCGAGGCGCTGCGGCACACCTCCTCGCCCAGGTCAGGGGCGCCGTCCCCGTCGTCGTCCCGGCCGACGAACAGGTCCAGGTCGGTGGAGGTGGTCTCGGTGATACCGGTGGTGAGCAACCGCGCTCCGGCCGGTACGTCGACCAGCACGTGCTGCGTACCGCCTACTCCGTCGTACGGGTCCAGCGGGGTCGGGTCCTGCGCGAGCTGCAGGTCGTCGACCCGGCCCTGTTGCAGGCCGTACACCGTGGCGGTGAAATCGCTGATCGCCACCGGCGTGGTGAGCTGGATCGAGTGGGTTCCGGTGGTGTCGGTGGCGTCGATGTCCACCGGCTGCGCTTCACCGCCGGGCAGCACCGCGACGGGCAGCCGCTGGGACGGCACCCCACGCGCGGTGAACGCCACCCCACCGAACAGCCAGTCGGTGTCGGTCGCCCCGGACACGTCCGCGGTGATCGTGAGGGTCAGCGACTGGCCGGCGGCCAGCCTGAACCGACTCGGCTTGACCGACAGCGCCAGGCCCGACGGCACCTGGGCGACCGCGCGCCACGTCGTGGTGGCGCGGAGCGCATTGGTCACGGTACGCGTCCAGGTGCACTTGCCGCGGCAGTCGTTCTGCCCCAGCGTCGCCAGGTTGAGCGTCGTCGGGTCGCCGCCCGCCTCGGGGTTCGCCGCGGTGAAGTCCGCCGGCGGTACGTCCAGCACCAGACCGGCCCGGGCCGCGCGGGTCAGGTCGATCCGGCCACCGCCCAGGTCGAACGGGTCGGCCGCGGTGGTGCCGTCGTCCTTGCGTACGCCCGTCACCCCGGTGGTGGTCAGCGCGGACTGCACCTGCCCCGGCGTCCAGTCCTTGCGTACCGCGCGGACCAGCGCCGCCGCGCCCGCGGCGTGCGGGCTGGACATCGAGGTGCCGGAGAGCAGCGCGTACTCGGGGGGTGCCGTGGGGTCGGTGGTGTGCACCGCCGCGAGTACGTCCACGCCGGGTGCGGTGACATCCGGCTTGATCACGCCGGGCACCGGCTTGTTGGGCCCGCGCGAGCTGAAGCCGGCCATCACGTCACCGTTCTCCACGGCCTCGCTGATCTGGGTGCCCGAGATGGTCCCGGTGTGCCCGCTGCCGGCCGCCACCCAGTCCTTGAGCGTCTGGCCGTCGGCGAAGCCGAGATGTACGGCGGGCAGCTCATGCGGATCAGCCACCGTCGACTCACCGTCGGCCGCCGTGTTCACCAGCACCATGCCGCCGGCGCCACCCAGCTCGACGTTGCGGCCCTTCTCCAGCCGCGGGTTCACGCCACGGTCGCAGATCACGATCTCGCCGTCGAACGTGCCGGGCGGGAACGGTGCGCCGCACAGGTTGTCGCCGAAGTCGCCCGCGTACACGATCGGGGCGGGGCCGTACCCGGAGGTGAAGCTCTTCCCGGTCAGGTCACCGGGCGGCGTGCTGGCGCCGCCGGTGAGGTCCACCAGCTTGTTCAGGAACGTCCGGTTGTGGGTGCTGGCTCCGACGCTGAGCAGCCACGGCGAGTTCGCCGGCGAGCCCACCGTCTCTGGCTTCGGTCCGTCGTTCCCCGCCGAGGCGGCGACGAAAACGCCGGCCTCGCGGGCGGCGAGGAACGCCTCCGAGTCGTCGTCCGCCCACGGGTTGTTCGGCCCGCCGCCGATCGAGTAGTTGATCACGTCGACCCCGTCGGCGACGGCCTGGTCGATCGCCGCCACCAGCGACGGCGAGAGGCAGTTGCCGGTGGGCAGGCAGCCCTTGTAGGTGATCAGGTTGGCGTGCGGCGCCACCCCGGAGATGTCGCGGGTGATCGTGGTGGTCGGGGCGACCACGTTCGCCTCGAGTACGTTGCCGGCCGAGGTGCTGGCGGTGTGGCTGCCGTGCCCGTTGGCGTCCTCCGGCCCACCACCGGCGAAGTCGTGTACGCCGATCAGCTTGTCGTTGCAGAACGGCGCCCCGGTGATCGGATCGCACAGCCCGAAGAACCGGCCCCGCGGGTTCTCGTGGTCGTAGCCATCCCCGCCGACGTCAGCGAACGACGGGTGGTCGTGGTTGACCCCGGTGTCGACGACGCCGACCACGACGCCTTCGCCCTTGCTGCCGGGCCGGCCGCCGGTCGCGGCCCCGGACCAGATCGCAGGAGCGCCGATCCACGCCGGACCGGCGTCCGTGGTGATCTTGCGGGTGAACTCGCGCCGCACCGACGCCACGCCAGGCACACCGCGTACCCGGGCCGCTTCGGACTCGGTGAGCGCCAGCGCCATCCCGTGGTACGCGTACCGGTAGCTGAACTTCGGCGTGACGGCGCGGCTGATCGCCTGCGTGATCGCCAGCCGGGTCGCCGACTGCCGACCGGCGAGATACCTCAGGTACGCCCGGCTCGCCGGGCTGGACACGTCCAGGCGGTTGCCCTGGGCGACCACGGGACTGGTGCCGGGAATCCCCGCGACTCCGCCGCGGTAGGCCGCCAGTGGCGGATCGGTGAGCCGTACCAGATAGGTTGATGTCTGCTCGGCCGCGCCGGCCGTGAGCTGCGGGAGGGTGGTGCCGATGAGCGCCAGAGCGCCGACGGCTGCCAGAACCACAAACCTGGGGGTACGCATCGCTGCCTCCGACTCGAAACCGCTGCCCCCGAGGCTTCAGCAACTAAGACATCCAAAACCGAGACATCCAAAACGCAGAGTAATCGCGCTACGGACGACGCGGTAGATCGCGCCCCGACATATCCTTCGAACCGCGACAAAGTCTCACTTTGCGTAGCTTTGCCATTACATGCCTGCGGTGCTACAGGCGGCGGTTGGCGAGGCTGGGCAGCTCGGCGCGGATCGTGGCCAGCCGGTCCAGGTCGAGCTCCGCGATCGCGACCCCGACGGTGTCCGGCGCCTGGGCGATGACGGTGCCCCACGGGTCGATCACCATACTGCGGCCGAAACACGTACGCCCCGGCTCGTGGTCGCCGATCTGCGCCGCGGCCAGCACGTAGCACTGGTTCTCGATGGCGCGGGCGCGCAGCAGCACCTCCCAGTGGTCCCGGCCGGTGTGCAGCATGAACGCCGCCGGCACCACGATCAGCTGCGCCCCGGCCAGCCGCCGGTACAGCTCCGGGAACCGCAGGTCGTAGCAGATCGACATCCCGAGTGAGACGCCGTCGACGTCGGCGGTGACCGTCTCGGTGCCCGCCGCCACGTGCTTGGACTCCTGGTACGACACCCGCCCCGGGATCTCCACGTCGTACAGATGGATCTTCCGGTACGCCGCCCGCAGCTCACCCTGCGGATCGAACAGCAGCGACGTGTTGTAGGTACGTCCTTCATCGGGGCCCGCCTCGTGGAACGAGCCGGCGTGCACCCAGATCCCCAGCGTGCGCGCGGCGTGCGCGAAGAACTGACCGAACTCCCCGTCCACCGGCTCCGGCTCGGGCGTCGTGGCGGACGGCCCGAGGTAGTCGACGTACTCCGGAAGCACCGCCAGCCGGGCACCCGCGCCGGCGGCCTGCTGCAGCAGCTTCCGCGCGGCGGCGAGGTTGGCGTCCCGGTCGTCCCGGCTGTTGACCTGACACACGGCGACCCGCATGCCGCCGAGCCTAACCCGACTCTCCGGATGGCTCAGTACGCAGACTCGGCTGCCGCGCCCGCCCCGCGACCCAGGCCTGCCAGGGCACCAGGATCACCGGGATCCCGAACTCGACCGCCATCAGGATCAGGTACAGCCGATCGGGCGGCCCGACCGTGACCAGCGACAGCAGCCGGCCGCAGGCGCCCAGCCACAGCACCGCGCAGACCAGACGGATGGCGCTCCCGGCCGATTCGAGCCGGCGTACGGTGCTGAGCAGGATCACGCCGGCGCCGACGTACCACGCGGCGTAGAAGCGAAACTCGCTATCGACGCTGGCGGAGACGTCGCCGGCCTGCCACACGTACCCGGCGCCTGTCACCACCGACAGACCGCCGAACACCACTGCCACCGTGCCGAGCAGCACCACCAGCGTCTGCAGTCCGCGCCGAGCCATCACGTCAGCGCACCAGCAGCGCTTCGGCGCCGACCGGCAGGTACCCGGCGGCGAGGAAGGCCCGTACGCTCGCCGCGTTCCCCGGTGCGATCTGCGCCCACACCGAACGCCCCTCCGGTACGAGGTGCCGCGCCGCGACCGCCAGCGCCCGCCCCAGGCCCTGACCGCGATGCGACGGCGACACCTCGACCGCGGTCTCCCAGCGGCCGCCCAGCCCGCGTCCGAGCAGCACCATGCCGCCGCCGACGGTCCACACGGACACGTCGTCGCGGTAGCGCAGCGCGCGTACCACCCGGGGGTGGTGGTTCCGGTCCTCGACCAGGGTCAGCGCGAGCGGCGGCGGGCCGGGCAGGCCGGGCGCTAGCGCGATCAGGTCGATGTTGTTCACCCGGCGGCCGAGCTTCTCGCACAGCACGGACAGGAACGGCGGGTTCAGCGGCGCGGACAGGTCGTCGGGCGGCAGCTGGCCGCGTACCCACGAAGGATCCAGGTCGGTAACGACGACGTTGTGGGCCGTGAACGCCAGCACCGCCGCCACGCGCGGGTTGCCCTGACCGACCACGGTGAGGCCGCCGTCGGGGGGCGGGAGGTCACCGGCCTCGGCGGCGATCAGCAGCTCCGGGAGCGTCACCACGGGGGTCACGGTAGACGCTCGCCGCGCCACCAGGCACGATCGGGGCACCATGACGCTCACCGACCGGATACCGCCGGACCCCGACCCCGACACCCTCTACGACACCTTCGCCGACTGGACGCAGCAGCAGGGGCTCGAGCTCTACCCCGCGCAGCAGGAGGCGCTGATCGAGCTGGTGACCGGCGCGAACGTCATCCTCGCCACCCCGACCGGCTCGGGGAAGAGCCTGGTCGCCGCCGGTGCCCACTTCGCCGCGCTGGCCCGCGATCAGGTGAGCTTCTACACCGCCCCGATCAAGGCGCTGGTGTCGGAGAAGTTCTTCGCGCTGTGCGAGACCTTCGGTGCGGACAACGTCGGGATGATGACCGGCGACTCCAGCGTCAACGCCGACGCCCCGATCATCTGCTGTACCGCCGAGATCCTCGCCAACATCGCGCTGCGGGACGGCGCCGGCGCCGACGTCGGGCTGGTGGTGATGGACGAGTTCCACTTCTACGGCGAGCCGGACCGGGGCTGGGCGTGGCAGGTGCCGCTGCTGGAGCTGCCGCAGGCGCAGTTCCTGCTGATGTCGGCGACGCTCGGCGACATGGCGTTCTTCCAGGAGGACCTGGGCCGGCGTACCGGCCGGTCGACCGCGGTGGTGCGCTCGGCGGAGCGGCCGGTCCCGCTCACCTTCGAGTACGTCACCACGCCGGTCCACGAGACGCTCGCCGACCTGCTGGCGGGTCAGGGTGCCCCCGTCTACGTCGTGCACTTCACGCAGGTGGCGGCGCTGGAGCGGGCGCAGGCGCTGATGAGCATCAACGTCTGCAGCCGCGCCGAGAAGGACATGATCGCCGCGGAGATCGGCCAGTTTCGGTTCGCCGCTGGTTTCGGCAAGACCCTTTCCCGGCTGGTACGCCACGGCATCGGCGTCCACCACGCGGGGATGCTGCCCCGGTACCGCCGGCTCGTGGAGCGGCTCACCCAGGCCGGCCTGCTCAAGATCATCTGTGGTACGGACACGCTCGGCGTCGGGATCAACGTACCGATCCGGACCGTGCTGTTCACCGCGCTCTCCAAGTACGACGGGGTGCGTACCCGGCACCTGAAGGCGCGGGAGTTCCACCAGATCGCGGGGCGGGCCGGGCGCGCCGGCTTCGACACCGTCGGCACCGTGGTGGTGCAGGCGCCCGAGCACGTGGTCGAGACGTCACGGGCGCTGGAGAAGGCCGGCGACGACCCGAAGAAGCGCCGCAAGGTGGTGCGCAAGAAGCCGCCCGAGGGGTTCGTCTCCTGGGGCGAGCCGACGTACCAGCGCCTGATCGCCGCCGACCCCGAGCCGCTCACCTCGTCGTTCGCCGTCAGCCACGCGATGCTGCTCAACGTCCTCGGCCGCCCCGGCGACCCGTACGCCGCGACGCGCAAGCTGCTGGAGGACAACCACTCCTCGCGCCGCGACCAGCTCCGGATGATCCGCCGGGCGATCGCGATCTACCGGGCGCTCACCGCGGCGGGCGTGGTGTCCCGTGACGCGGCCGGGCGGCCCGGGCTGGTCGACGGTTTCCAGGTCGACTTCGCGCTCAACCAGCCGCTGTCGCCGTTCGCGCTCGCCGCGATCGAGCTGCTGGACCGGGACTCGCCCAGTTATGCGTTGGACGTGCTCAGCGTCATCGAGTCCACTCTGGACGATCCGCGGCAGGTGCTCTCGGCGCAGCAGTTCAAGGCGCGCGGCGAAGCGGTGGCGGCGATGAAGGCCGAGGGCATCGAGTACGAAGAGCGGATGGAGCTGCTCGACGACGTCACGTACCCGAAGCCGCTCGCCGAGCTGCTGGACGAGGCGTACGCGATGTACCGGCGCGGGCATCCCTGGGTCGACGAGCACCACCTCGCCCCCAAGTCGGTCGCCCGCGACCTGTACGAGCGCGCGATGACGTTCACCGAGTACGTCGGCTTCTACCAGCTCGCCCGCTCCGAAGGGCTGGTGCTGCGGTATCTCGCCGACGCGTACCAGGCGCTGCGGCGTACCGTCCCGGACGAGGCGAAGACCGAGGAGCTGGTCGACCTCGAAGAGTGGCTCGGTGAGCTGGTACGCCAGATCGACTCCAGCCTGCTCGACGAATGGGAACGCCTCCGCAACCCGTCCGCTGTGCTGGAGCCCGCCGCGCCGGCCGACGACACGCCACCCGCCGTCACCCGCAACCTGCGCGCCTTCCGGGTGCTCGTACGCAACGCCCTGTTCCGCCGGGTCGAGCTCGCCGCGCTGCGCCGCTACCACGATCTCGGGGAGCTCGACGCCGACGCCGGCTGGGACGCCGACGCGTGGCGGGAGGCGCTGGAGCCGTACTGGGAGCAGCACGACGACATCGGCACCGGCCCGGACTCGCGCGGCCCCAAGCTCCTGCTGATCACCGAGGCCGCCACCACCTGGCAGGTACGCCAGATCTTCGACGACCCCGCCGGCGACCACGACTGGGCCATCACCGCCGAGATCAACCTGGCCGCCTCCGACCAAGCCGGCGAAGCCGCCGTACGCATCACCGCCGTAGACCAGCTCTGACCCCTCACTTGGGAGGGTGAGGACACGTCGACACGCTGACGCCGCCGGCGTGTCTGCGTGTCCTCAACCCCCCCAAGTGGAGGGCGGCGGGTCAGGCTGAGCCGGAGACTAGGACGAGGGCGGTTACGGCTAGGCCTAGGCCGAGCAGTTGGATGGGGCGGATGCGTTCGCGGTCGAGGGTTAGGGCTAGCAGGACTGTGCTGGCCGGGTAGAGGGAGGCGACCGGGGCGACGATCGACAGCGCGCCCTGCTGCGCGGCGAGCAGGTAGAACGCGTTGGCGGCGACGTCCAGGACGCCGGCGGCGACGATCCAGCGCCAGCCTCCCGCCGCGGGCTTCCAGCTCGCTCGGATCACCGTCAGCACGAGCATCCCGAGCCCGACGGAGGTCGCTCGGCTCGCCACCAGGGGCCACATCCCGGCCTGCGAGCCGGCACGGTCGAGCGCGATGAAGAACACCCCGAACGCGATTCCCGCCACGATGGCCGACGCCAGCAGCCGCGGTGTCACCACGCTCTGCTCGCCGTTGGGCGCCAGGCTCACGAAGCCGATCGCCACCACCGCGCAGCCCACTCCGGCCAGTGCCCACGGCTGCGGCCAGCGTTCCAGATACAACCCGGCCAGCAGCGGTACGAGCGCCGCCGTCACCGCCGTGGTCGGCGCCACCACCGCCATCGCGCCGCTGGAGAGGCCCTTGTACAGCAGCACCAGCCCGGCCAGCCCGGCCACGCCGGCGAGCACGCCCCAACCCAGGTCGGTCAGGGTCGGCGTACCGGCGACGAGCAGCGCGATCACCACGATCACCGGCACGCTGACCAGCTGGGACAGCACGGTGACCACGATCGGATTGGTCTTGCGGGTCGCCGTACCGCCGCAGTAGTCGGCGGAGCCGTAGACGGCGGCGGAGAGCGCGGCGAGCAGGACAGCGGTCACCCTGCGAACCTACGGTCCGCCAGACCGACGCGACGATCTATTTGACGCAGCTCACCCCCACCCCAGCCACCCGGTACGCGACGGGACGTCCGCGGTGATCCGTGCGACCGCCCGACCATCCGGGCCGACCACCGTACGGTCACCCAGCGGAGCGTCGAGCTCCACGGCGACCAGTGTCAGTGCCACCACGCCGTCGTCGACCACCCCGTCGACGTCGAGCGGCTCGTCGTCGCATTCCTGCGGTAGCCAGACCTGCACGGCGTCGGCGGTCTCCTTCAGGCCGATGTCGCAGGCGCCGGCGACGGGTCCTACCAGGAGCTCGGCGTCGCGTACCTCCTGGTACGTCAGGTCAGCCTCGTCGAGGAAGCGGGGAAGTCCGTCGGCGACGGCCACGTACCCGCGCGGGGCGGGGCCGCTGTCGACCCCCGCGCTGGCGTCCAGCACGCTGTGCACCACGATCGCGTCGCACGTGTCGTCCTCGCCGGGTGGCATCGTGCCGCCCCAGGCGGAGACCACCGCGCCGCAGCCGTCGTCGGCCCGCGCGGTGTCCCAGGTCCAGACGCCCATGCACGCGACCAGCAGCAGGCTCGCCACACCGGCGGACCGGGTCAGGAAGAGCGACGCGTCGGAAGGCTCCAGCATCTCGGGCGCGTCACGGTACTGCCAGCGCTGCGTGACGTACGACCACTGGAGCAACGAACGCGCGCCGAACAGCGACCAGAGCCCGAGCACCACCAGGAACACCGAAAGGCAGACGATCACGCGCACGAGGCTATCGGCGTACCGCCGTCTGGCTGGGCCTGGAAGGTTGGGGAACGATCCCCAATCAGGCGGACTTCTCGCGGCGCTCGCGGCGCTTCGGAAGCTCGCGCCGGACGATCGTCGGGTTGACGTTCTCCAGTACGACCTCGCGGGTGACCACCACGCGCGCCACGTCGGGGCTGCTCGGCACCTCGTACATCACGGGGAGCAGCACCTCCTCCATGATCGCGCGCAGGCCACGGGCGCCGGTGCCGCGCAGGATCGCCTGGTCGGCGATCGCCTCCAGCGCGTCCTCGCCGAACTCCAGCTCGACCGCGTCCAGCTCGAACAGCCGCTGGTACTGCTTGACCAGCGCGTTGCGCGGCTCGGTAAGGATCTGGATCAGCGCGTCCCGGTCCAGGTTCTTCACGCTGGTCAGCACCGGCAGCCGGCCCACGAACTCCGGGATCATGCCGAACTTGAGCAGATCCTCCGGCATCACGTCGCCGAAGATGTCGTCGTTCGATACGTCCTGCTTGCTGCGCAGGTGGGAGCCGAAGCCGAGGCCCTGCTTGCCGACCCGCTGCTCGATGATCTTGTCGAGCCCCGCGAACGCGCCGCCGCAGATGAACAGCACGTTGGTGGTGTCGATCTGGATGAACTCCTGGTGCGGGTGCTTGCGACCGCCCTGCGGCGGCACGCTGGCCGTCGTACCCTCCAGAATCTTCAACAGCGCCTGCTGTACGCCCTCGCCGGAGACATCCCGGGTGATCGACGGGTTTTCGCTCTTCCGGGCGATCTTGTCGACCTCGTCGATGTAGATGATCCCGGTCTCGGCGCGCTTCACGTCGTAGTCAGCGGCCTGGATCAGCTTGAGCAGGATGTTCTCGACGTCCTCGCCGACATACCCCGCCTCGGTGAGCGCGGTGGCGTCGGCGATCGCGAACGGTACGTTGAGCAGCCGCGCCAGGGTCTGTGCCAGGTGCGTCTTGCCGCAGCCGGTCGGGCCGATCAGCAGGATGTTGGACTTCGCCAGCTCGACCGCGTCGGCGGCGTTGGCGCGAGGCCCGCCACCGTCAGCCTGGATCCGCTTGTAGTGGTTGTAGACCGCCACCGACAGCGAGCGCTTGGCGCCCTCCTGGCCGACCACGTACTGGTCGAGGAACTCGCAGATCTCCTTGGGCTTGGGAAGCTCATCCCACTTCACGTCGCTGGAGTCCGAGAGCTCCTCTTCGATGATCTCGTTGCACAGGTCGATGCACTCGTCGCAGATGTAGACGCCAGGGCCGGCGATCAGCTTCTTGACCTGCTTCTGCGACTTTCCACAGAAGGAGCACTTGAGTAGGTCGCCGCCGTCTCCGATACGTGCCACCTAGGCGTCTCCCTGCGCTCACCGACCGGACGCATCGCGCCCAACCATTTGACTGCCGGACCTGTTGCTCAAGCTGTGTGTAGCCTCGACGTTACATGGTTGGGGGCCCAATGCGGACCCCCAACGACCCAATCAGCGTGCCGCGCTTCCCGCGGTGGCCTGCGTCTTCTTCCGGGTGCCGAGCACCTGGTCGATCAGGCCGTAGTCCAATGCCTCTTCGGCGGTCAGGATCTTGTCCCGGTCGATGTCCTTACGGACCACCTCCACGGACTGACCGGTGTGCTCGGCGATCATCTCCTCGAGCAGCGACCGCATCCGCATGATCTCCTTGGCCTGGATTTCGATATCCGAGCTCTGGCCGTACCCGCCTTCGGTGGCGGGCTGGTGGATGATGATCCGCGAATTCGGCAGCGCCATCCGCTTGCCGGGCGCGCCGGCGGCGAGCAGCACCGCCGCGGCCGAAGCGGCCTGGCCGACGCAGCTGGTGACGATGTCGGGGCGCACATACTGCATCGTGTCGTAGATCGCGGTCAGCGCGGTGAACGACCCGCCGGGCGAGTTGATGTACATCGTGATGTCGCGGTCCGGGTCCATCGACTCAAGACAGATCAGCTGGGCGATCACGTCGTTGGCCGACGCGTCGTCGATCTGTACGCCGAGGAAGATGATCCGCTCCTCGAACATCTTGTTGTACGGGTTCATCTCCTTGACGCCGTACGAGGTGCGCTCGACGAACGACGGCAGGATGTACCTGTTCTGCACCGGGGCCGTCAGGCGCTCGGCGGCGGTGGTGAACTGCTCACGCACGTTAGTTCTCCTCTATCTCGCGAGCGGCCGTCAGTCGTTGCGGGTCCCGGCACCAGCGGGCACCTGCTCGGCGCCGCTGATCACCCGGTCGATGAAGCCGTAGTCCTTCGCCTCCTCGGCGGTGAACCAACGGTCCCGGTCGGAGTCGGTCTCGATCTGCGCTACCGGCTGGCTGGTGTGGAACGCGATCCGCTCCTGGATCGTGCGCTTGGTGTAGAGCATCTGCTCGGCCTGGATCGCCACGTCGGCCGCCGTACCGCCGATGCCACCGGACGGCTGGTGCATCATGATCCGGGTGTGGGGCAGCGCGTACCGCTTGCCCTTGGCGCCGGCGCACAGCAGGAACTGGCCCATCGACGCGGCCAGGCCCATCGCCACGGTCGCCACGTCGTTGGCGATGTACTGCATGGTGTCGTAGATCGCCATGCCGGAGTACACCGAGCCGCCGGGCGAGTTGATGTAGAGGAA
The DNA here is from genome assembly GCA_050701635.1 of Micromonosporaceae bacterium. GTDB lineage: Bacteria > Actinomycetota > Actinomycetes > Mycobacteriales > Micromonosporaceae > WHSM01. Next base: position 16,909 of record JBOGDF010000060.1, read on the forward strand.
GATGTCGCGCTCCGCGTCCTCGGCGGCGAGCAGCAGCAGCTGGGCGCAGATCTGGTTGGCGATCTTGTCGTCGACCTCGCTGCCCAGGAACACGATCCGCTCCCGCAGCAGGCGGTTGTAGACCAGGTCGTCGAAGCCGCCGCCGCTGGGGTCCGCCGTACGGCTGGACGGCGACGGGGCCGGCGACCCGGCAGCTGGGACGGCCGGAATGTGAAGCTCTGACATGGCAGCCCTTCGCGATCTAGTCGATACCTCCGGCGCCCTGCTGGGGCCGGCTACGTCACGTGCCGACGTCTATTGCCGACCCTAGCCGCTGGTTGCCGCGGCGGCCCGTGCACGCGCGGCTGTTCGCTCTCAGCGCAGCCCGCGCCGGGCCCGGGCCGCAGCCGGCCGAAGATCGGCAGGACACGGCCCAACCCTTACTCCGCCTCGGCCTCGGCGGCGTCGTCCTCCGGGGTCTGGCGCAGCGCGGAGAGATCCACCCGGTTGCCCGCCGAGTCGGTCACCGTGGCCCGCTCCACCACAATTGCCAGCGCCTTGCCGCGGCGTACGTCGGCGACGATGGTGCGCAGCTGGCCGGTGCGCTGCAGCTGCTCGGCGTACTCCTGGGGCGCCACACCGGCCTGCTGGGCGCGGGTGAGCACCTCCTGGGTCAGCTCGGTGTCGTCCACGCCCACCTGCTCGGCGTCGGCGATCGCGTCCAGCAGGATCTGGGTACGCACCGCGTCGCTCGCCGTACCGGTCAGCTCGCTGGTGAGGTCGTCCTCGGTCTTCTCGTCCTCAGCGAGATACTCCTCGAGGCTGGAGCCGATCCGCTCCAGCTGGTCGGACATCGCCTGCCGGCGGTAGTCGACCTCCTCGGCCACCACGCCCTCCGGCACCGGCACCTCGGTGGCCGCCAGCAGCGCCTCCAGCACCTTGTCGCGGGCCTGGTACGCCTGCTGCATCTGCTTCATCCGCTCCACCCGGGCCCGTACGTCGTCCCGCAGCTCGTCGAGCGTGTCGAACTCGCTGGCCAGCTGCGCGAAGTCGTCGTCCAGCGGGGGCAGCTCGCGCTCCTTCACCGACTTCACGGCGACCGCGACATCGGCGTCCTGGCCGGCGTAGTCGCCGCCCACCAGCTGCGTGGTGAAGCTCTTCTCCTCGTCCGCGGACATCCCGACCAGGGCTTCGTCCAGGCCGTCGAGCAGCTTCTGGGAACCCACCTCGTGCGAGATGCCGGTGGCGGACCCGCCGGGCACCTCCTCGCCGTTGACCGTGGCGAGCAGGTCGATCTGGACGAAGTCGCCGTCCTGCGCCGGCCGCTCCACGCCCTTGAGGGTGGCGAACCGGTCGCGCAGCGTCGACACCTGCTCGTCGATCTCCTCGTCGGTGACGCTGAGCTCGTCCACCTCGGCGGTGAGGCCGGCAAGATCCGGCAGCTCCACCTCAGGCCGTACGTCCACCTCGGCGGTGAACGCGAAATCGTCGGTCTCGTCCAGCTTGGTGATCTCCACGTTGGGCGTGCCGAGCACCTTGACGTCGTGCTCGCGTACCGCCGCCAGGTAGTGCTCCGGGATCGCGTCCCGCGCGGCCTCCTCCAAGATCGCCGGACGGCCGATCCGCTGGTCGATCAGCCGGGTCGGCACCTTGCCCGGGCGGAAGCCCGGCACGCGTACCTGCTCGCCGATCGTCTTGTATGCCTTGCGGACGCTGGGCTCCAGATCCGCGAATGGCACCTCGATCGACAGCTTGACCCGGGTAGGGCTCAACGTCTCCACGGTGCTCTTCACGGCGTACTCCTTGATCGGTCTGTTTGTGGGGCGATCAGGGGCCGCACGCGGGCCCCTGATCGGTGAACGGCCGGTCGGGGTGGCGGGATTTGAACCCACGGCCCCTCGCTCCCAAAGCGAGTGCGCTACCAAGCTGCGCCACACCCCGGGCGGTGCCAGTCTAGGTGGTGCCGACAGGAGGCTGATATCCGGTTCGGACTATGGCCTGATCGCCCGCTACGCTAGACGGGCTGCCGAGCGCTGGCAGCACCGCGGACGTAGCTCAATGGTAGAGCCCCAGTCTTCCAAACTGGCTACGCGGGTTCGATTCCCGTCGTCCGCTCCCACCACGAAGGCCCAGGTCACAGGCGTTCCGCCGGACCTGGGCCTTCGTGCGGCCGACCTGCGGGCTGGCTTGTGACCGGTTATCGCGTTGCGTCGCAGATCCCGAGCGCCATAGCGTTGGCTTCCTCATGGGCAGGCAGGACGTGCCCTGTCTGCGGCTTTGGGTCAGCAGATCGCAGATGGGGAGCGGGATGACTTCTAACCTATTCGCGGTCTGCTTCGATGCGAACGAGCCGCTCCGCCTCGCGCACTTCTGGGCCGGTGTCCTGGGCAGGGAGATGACCGACGACCCCCACGAGGGCATCGCACTCCTGCCGAGCGATGACACTGGGTTCCAGTTGCGATTTCTTCCGACCCAGGAGCAGAAGACCGGCCCGAACCGGATGCACTTCCATCTGACGAGCACGTCCCTCGAGGACCAGCAGCAGACGGTGGCGAAGTCGCTCGGACTCGGCGGCCGGCACATCGACGTCGGTCAGCGCCCGGAGGAGGGTCATGTGGTGCTCGCCGACCCCGAAGGCAATGAGTTCTGCGTGATCGAGCCGGGCAACAGCTTCCTTGCCGACTGCGGATTCCTCGGAGAGCTTGCGTGTGACGGTTCACAGGAGGTCGGGTACTTCTGGAGCGAGGCGCTGGGCTGGCCGTTGGTCTGGGACCAGGACCAGGAGACCGCGATCCAATCGCCGCGCGGCGGTTCGAAGATCGCGTGGGGCGGTCCGCCAGTGGCGCCCAAGACCGGGAAGAACCGGCTGCATTTCGACCTCGCTCCACCTGTTGACGGTGATCAGCAAGCGGAGGTCGACCGTCTCGTCTCGCTCGGGGCGAGGCGCATCGACATCGGCCAGGGCGAGGTCAGCTGGGTAGTGATGGCCGATCCCGACGGCAATGAGTTCTGTGTGTTGACCCCTCGATAGGTTTGTGGCCGATCTGCGGTCAAACGTGGAGGGTGACAGCAGATCGGC
>JBOGDF010000061.1:0-19898 GCA_050701635.1 Micromonosporaceae bacterium
CCAGGCGTGCTTTCGACATGACCGAGCATCGAGCCCGGCCAGGCTGTCGCCGATGACCTGAGACAGGTGTCGCCTATGTCTTGAGACATCTGTCGCCGATGTCCTGAACCAGCACACTGCCGGGGGCGCCCATTCTGACCAGCACAAACGCCCGGCGTCCCGCCGGGCGTTCGCTTTTGTGACATGAGTTGTGACATGAACTTGGCCGGTTCACCCGGCGGCGACCCCCTGAGGCGGGGCCTGTAGGCCGTCACCCTCACCGCGCACCAAACGGCCGGCAGCAGCCCGCTGGGACCCGTCGGCGCCGCGATCAAGGTCCGACCCTGCCCCCCGTCCGGCCGTTGTGAAGCTGGGCGGCCATACCGACCGCGGGCCACAGTCCCTACCGAGGCGGCGGTTCTTGGACTGATGGAAACCCCTTATGGTGTGCGCAGCTCAACTCGTTCGCCAGGACCGTCGCCGTTGCCGCGGTGTTTCATTGCATAGGAACCGGGGGGCAGTTTGAGTTGCCTGAGTACGTCCTTGATGGAGCCGAATATGGCGTCGGGGTCAGATCCATAGACACGTAGGACTGCCCCATGTTCGCTGATCACGTGCCCGTCGAACTCGCCTACGCCCGCGGACTCCAGTGCCTCGATAATGGGGTCTTCGATCTCGTCGAGCGCTAGTTCCGCGTCGCCAGACGGTGCCGGCAGGTGAATGAATACCGCAGGCACTAGCGGCGTTTCGATGGCCTCCATTTCGTCCTCTGGTGCCAACGGGATACCCAATGCTTCGCTGATGTCATCGTCGATCGAGAAGTAGCTATCCAACGCCCAAAAGCCGCATGGCTCGGTCCGTCTTGGAAGTTCGCGACCGCTGAAAGTGCGGTATCGGCGTAGCAGCGAATCCTCAAAACAGAACTGTTCGGGTCTCTCGTCTTCCTCTAATGGCCAATAATCAACTGTTTGAAAGTATCCGCGGGACCAGCCGAGTCGGTTGGTGAAGACGGGCGGTATCAGGAGGCGATCGGGCTTGAGCAATTCCCGCGGTGGGCGCGGCTCGTCGCTGCGTACGTCGTAGATGTAGAGCAGGTTATCCCCTGCCATGGGGCAGGCCCCGAATGGCAGGTCGGCCGCGATGACCCGCCCGAATATGTAGCCCACCTTTGGATAGTGCATGGTGAAGACGTCACCCGGGCGCAACTTCTTCCGCGACGGTTTCAGCTTCGCCATGTTGGGCTCGCTCATACGCACCTTCTAACTATCCGACGCCGTTGGCTCTGAGCCATCCCTCCCCCCATTCTACAGCCCTGCGCTGATACTCGTGGTTAGGACTGATGCTGTTGACCTTATTTTGGAAGTGTGGGTTTCTCTTTATAAGAGCTTGCTCGATGGCGCGCGCCTCGCCTCTAGTTACCGGCTTTGCGAGCGATTGTAGGCGCGCGAACCCTTTTCCACTCCTGGCGTGTTCGGCCGCTCGGCGCGCAACATTGTTTGTTATGCCGACGTAGACAGCCTTGCCGCTCTTGTCCAAGCCGAAGTAGACGTAGACGGGCGCCCGAGCGTTGCTGCCACCGCGCAGCGCACTGGGCAACAGTTTCTTGACGATTCCGCTGCCCATACCGTTCTCGGCGGGCGGATACATGACTTCGGTGACTGGCGGAGGCCCGTTATAGCCACACCACGCTGGGTTCTTATTGCAGATGTAGGCGTAGGCGTACTGCTCCCAGAACTCTTCACCGACGGTCCATGAGTCCCTGCTGCACCCGACCTTCAGCATGCACATGTCAGCTTCGGCTTCATCGAGTGCGGCATTCAATTCATCCGAGCTGGGCGCAAGGACGAGATTGCCATTGAGCGCGACGCCCGAAGCCAAGATCTCTTTGTCTCTGGCGATACGGGCGAGTCGCTTCCGACCGTCCGCTTGGGCTTTCTTCCAGGTGTTGTACCGCTTCTGGACCTGCTGCGCCCGCTTGTAGTACTTCTTCTTGGTGCTCGGGACGTGGTAGTTGCCTTCATTGTCCAGAGCGACGGCTAGCCCATCGGGGTCGCTTGCGCTCGTTGGGTTGTTGCTGGCGTACGCGTAGCCGTGCATTTGCTGGGGGTCGTCCTGGTCGATGACCGGGTCGATGGAGATGAACCGCCCGACGTCCGGGTCGTATTCGCGGGCGCCAAGGTGGGTGAGGCCGGTTGATTTGTCGACGGTGCCGTCAACAAATCCTCTCTGTCCGGGCCAGGTTGTGGGGGTGCTGCCACGCGTCTGCCCGAATGGCGTCATGCGCCGGTAAGTTGCGTCGAGGGTGGTGGGGTCGACGCTGATCTGGGCGGTGTTGTGGTGGTCTGGCACGAGCCAGGTCAGTCCGCCCGCGGTGCGCACGGCTATGGTGGCGCCGGCGTGGTTGTAGTAGCGGGTGCAGGTCTTGGCTCCGTTCGTGCTGAGGTGGAGCTCGGTGCCGCCGGGTAGGTAGGCGGTGGTGCCGGTGGCGTCGCGGCGGATGAGCCGGTTGCCGTCGGCGTCGTAGATGTAGCTGGTCCGCTGGTCGCCTTCGCTGACTGTGGCGAGGTGGCCCTCAGCTTCCCAGGTGAGGGTCTGGGGGTCGTCAGCAGGATCATCTGCTTCGGTACGCACGGATGAGAGGACGCCGGCCGGCATAGCTTCGGCACGCACCCCTACGCACGATATCGTAACGCCGGACCGGCGCCCGTACCGGCACCACAGGTACGGGGTGGCACCGAGCGGCGGCACATCGTGGTGGATGCCGCCGCAGCGATCGGCACCGAATGGCACGGGCCGGCCCTACCCGGGAACCGCTCTTAACCAGCGGGTTCGGGATTCGAGTCCCTGACGGCGCACCGCTCTACGGCAGCGGGTACGTCCCTTCCAAGCTCAGAACCGCCGCATCTGCGTCGCAGTTCTTTTGTGTGCCCTGCCGGGGGCGCAATCCGATGACCAGCACAAACAAGCTCCTGACCAGCGCATACGCCGGTCAGGAGCTTTGCTTATGCGTCCGGCTGTGCCCGGCCAGCACCGGCCGTCTACGGCCGCCGGTGTTGAATACGTGTTGAAGTTCTGGTCACGCGGCAGCATCCGCCACGGGCAGCCCGACCGCAGCATATAGATGGTCGAATCGAGCACCAGCCGCTCGCCGTACCTACGGCGGACTGCCGCCTCTACGCAGGTCACGGACCGGGAGCAAGAGCTCGATGACCTGCCACATGGCGTCGGTCAGATCGGACGGACAACTTTCGTGGGCATGTGGGCATCGTCCCCTCCTCGTTCGCATCTGCACACACAGCGCGACGTTGGCGGGGATGATCTTTCTGTCCAGCGTCGAGCCCTCGGCGTGTCACCTCCGGTGACCCTACGCACACCTTCGGTCTACCCGACCGTCTCTCAGAGCTCTCTCACCGACCCTGGCGGCCGTACGCGGCGTGAGAGCGCGGTGGGAGTGGATGGAGAACGTCACGGAGCAGGATCTGTCATGGCACGGCTCCCCCCGGCCGTGCGGAAGGGCAGGTGACGTCATGGCAAGGAGACTCAAGAGCTGGACGATCGTAGCGTTGACCAGTCTCGCACTGGCCGCTGTCGGGATTTTCGTGGCGCCAACCGCGGCGCACGCGGGCGACTACGTCTACATCATCAACTACAACAGCCACAAGTGCGTGGAGGCGGCTACGAGCGGTAACGATGCTTTCCAAGCCTGGTGCGACCAGAGCATTGACCCGCATCAGGTCTGGAACATCTATCAGCCACTCAGCGGCGGGGGTCTGTGGATCCAGAACATCGAGACCGGCAACTGCCTGCGAGCGAGCAATACCTATAGCGCGTACGCTTTCGTCGGTCAAGATGAGTGCAATGTGAATACGGTACGGCAGCGCTGGTACAGAGTGCACATTTCCAACGGCATTTACGCGATCAAGAACTATCACACCAAGAGGTGCCTGTACGTCATCGGTGCCAAGTTGGACCATGGTGCGCACCTGAGCACTGCCTCGTGCGGCACTACCTACTACCGGCATTACCGCTGGTATTTCAGCGACTACTAGTCAGCTCGAATTTCGGAGTCATCGATGGCTACGATTCTGTCAAAGTCAACCGCGCGCTGGTGCGCGACCGCGTCCGCTCCCGTACTCGCCGCCGTGATCAGCGTGTTGGTCACACCGACGGCTGCGTACGCCGCCGGTCCCTATCAGCTCAAGAACTATCGGACCCTGAAGTGCGCTGGTGTGTCGGGGGCAAGCCTGGCGAACTATGCGAAAGTGGTCCAGCGTACCTGCAACAACGACAGCGATAGCCAATTCTGGTGGTTTATCAAGCCGCCAAATCACCCCGGTGTGGAGTGGATCTGGATTCAAAATGTTAATTCGTTGGCGTGCATGCAGGCCCCTTACTCGGACAACGCGGACGACGCGGTATACCAGTACGATTGCAACGTCAGCACGGTCAGGCAGCGTTGGTACCGGGTGTCCATGGGCAATGGCGTATATCTGATCAAGAACTATCACACGAAGCGGTGCCTGTACGTTATGCAGGGTTCCCTTTTGGACGGCGCGTTGATCGGCACCGTGGCGTGCGGAACCTCATACGCACACTACCGGTGGTACATCAACTGATCAGAACAGGGGAGCATTGATCAGAACCTGTGGGTTGCCCTCGGCGGGGTGACATGATGGGGCCACCTTCCCGAGGACGACCTGAAATTCGAAGTAGTTCTGATCAATACCGGCGTTGGCGCTCGGGATGCCCCTCAGGGCCTCGGCAAAGTCGTGATGATTGGGCTTGACCTGCGGTGATGTGGCGACACGCCGGGGCCCTGGCTGGCTGGGGCGGGCATGGCCCTGGTGGTGATCATGAGGGTTCCTACACCGGTCTGATCACCAGAAGGAACCATGCCCGCGTCCCCATCATCACCGATCCACCCTGTCCTGGCTCACCTGAGCGCCACAGTCGACGCGAATCGGCTGGCTGGCGGTGCTCTGTTGGCCGTGCTCGGGAACGTGCCGGACCCTCGCATGCGGCGTGGCGTGCGCCATCAGTTCGGTGTGATCCTGGGACTGGCGACATGCGCGGTGCTGGCCGGTTGTCGCTCGTTCGCCGCGATTGGTGAGTGGGCCGCTGGTGCGTCCGAGCAGGTCCTCACGGTGCTGGGCGCCGGGTGCGCGCCGTGTGAGTCAACCATCCGCCGGGTGCTACAGCGGCTCGACGGCGACGAGTTGGACACCGTCATCGGCGGCTGGGCCGCGCAGCGCACCGAGCCGGCCGCGGGTAGGCGGCGGGCGGTCGCTGTCGACGGCAAGACGGTCCGCGGCTCGGCCGGCGACCGAGCCGATGCCCGGCATCTGCTGGCCGCGGTCGACCACCATGCCGGGGTGGTGCTCGGCCAGGTCGACGTCGACAGCAAGACCAACGAGATCCCGATGTTCTCCCAGCTCATGGACCGCATCGACGATCTGTCCGAGGCGGTGGTCACCGCGGACGCGTTGCACGCCCAGCGCGCCCACGCCGACTACCTCGTGCTCGAGCGGGGCGCCCACTACCTGCTCACCGTCAAGGGCAACCAGCCCGCCCTGCACTCGCAGCTCAAGACCCTGCCCTGGCCAGATGTCCCACCCGCGCACACCTCGACTGGTCGCGCCCACGGCAGGATGGAAAAGCGTGTGGTCAAGGTCGTCACGGTCGCAGCAGGGATCGTGTTCCCGCACGCCCGGCAGGCCATCCAGATCACCCGCAAGACCCGCCGGCTCGACAGCCGCAAATGGCGGACCGAAGTCGTCTACGCGGTCACCAGCCTCGCCTTCGAGCAAGCCGCCGCGGCCGAACTCGCCGCCTGGATCCGCGGCCACTGGAGCATCGGTCGGGTAGCGGCGGCGCGTTGCCGCGCCGCCGCCCCCTCAGAACCGGGCGAGCGGGTTTTCCCCGCACCTCGGCTCAAGCAAGCCCCGAGGGCTTCGCGGGTGATGACACAGGTTTCCTGCGACTGCGTGCCTGCAGGCTGCGGTGGCAGGAGGCGTGCACGAGGCGTGTCTGGTTGCCGTCCGGCGTGGTGGGCCGTCCGTGGTGGGTGAGGTAGTCGGCGGCTATCGCCCTACGGACAACGCCCAGCCACCATCGTTCCCACGCTTGCGGGGATTGTGGGGGCTGGTCGGCGGTGAGCAGATGTTCTCCACATAGCGGGCAGCGACCGTCCTGCCTGGTGAGCAGGCGCAGGTTGTAACCGTCTAGTGGAGGTTTCACCCGCCGCCGCCGTGTGGCCCAGTAGTCGGCCAGGTCGGGATCGTCCGGTGACGCCCGGCCGGTGACCAACTGGTGCCGGACGATGGTCGTCCAGGAGAACTTGACCATGTGGTAGATGTCCCCGCGCTCGCTGACGCGGGCACGGGCGCCGAACACCCACCGGTCGTTCCTGAACTTGTTGAACTTGCCGAAGTAGCGTCTGACGATCCACTTCTTCGGCTTGTTGGGGTGGCTGTGTTTGGCCCAGTTGTAGGCCAGTTGCCACATGTAGTTGTCCAGCGCCGAGAAGACCCTGCTGGACACCACCCCACGGTAGTAGGCGGCCCAGCCCCGGATGATCGGGTTGAGCCTGGCGATGACCGCCATCGCGTTCGAGCCGCGCAGGCCGCGCAACTCTCTGGCGAGCCGTTCCCGCAAACGCCTGACCGCGGCCGGGCTTGGCTTGATCAGCAGCTTGCCGCCGCGATAGCGGCGGACGTTGCACCCCAGGAAGTCAAACCCCGACTGTCCAACATGGACGATCCGGGTCTTGTCCTCATTGAAGACCAGACCCCTGGGTAGCAGCCACTCGGCAAGCCGTGCCTTGACCTGCTCGGCCTGCTGCTGGGAATAGCAGCAGGCGACCATGTCATCGGCGTACCTCACCAAGATCGGAGTGCCCTCGACCGCTTTCCCGGCGTGGACGCCGTTCGCGCGGTAGCGGACACCCGCGGCCACCTCCAGGCCGTGCAGCGCCACGTTCATCAGCAACGGACTGATCACGCCGCCCTGGGGAGAACCCTCCTCGGTCGGCGTGAGCATGCCCCTCTCCACCACCCCGGCCTTCAACCATCGCCGGATCATGTCCCTGGCGGGGAACGACCCGATCGCAGCCAGAAGCCGTGGATGATCGATCCTGTCGAACGCGGCCGACAAATCGGAGTCCAAGATCCACACCCTCTTGGCCTGGGGACCGCTGAGTGTGTTGAACAAGGCCCCGATCGCGTCGGCGCAGCCACGTCCCGGCCGAAACCCGTAAGACCGGGGTTCGAACCGGGCCTCCCACTCGGGCTCCAGCGCGTTGCGGACCCGAGCCTGGTGGCACCGGTCCATGACCACCGGGATTCCGAGCGGGCGCAGCTTTGCGCTGTTCCCGGCCTTCGGGATGTGCACGCGCCGGACCGGCAGCGGGTCCCAGGACGAGAGTGTGCGGCGCACGCGCACCGCCACCTCCGCCCTGGCCTGCGGCGACAGGGCGATCTCCCCATCGACCCCGGCCGTCCGGCGACCTGTGTTGCGCTGGGTCACCTGCCGCACGCTGACCAGCGTGTTCGACCAGGACCGCAGCATCATCTTCTGCAAGGACCGGACCTTGGCCCAGTCCTGCTCCCCCGTCGCCTTGAAGATCCTCCGCCGCAGCCTCGCTACGTTGTCCTCGTGGGCCCGCCAGTCAATGGCGTCCCAGTCAGGCACGTCCTCGGGTCCGTTCACCATGGTGGTGTCCAACTTGTCCCTCGGTTCGGAAGGCCCTCGGCCTCGGCGTTCAAAGGCTCACCTGCCCACGTCAGCACCCTTTCGAGCCCGGTCGCCAGGACCGGCATCCGGCCGGTTATCCCGCAGCAGCCACCTGGAGAAGCAGCCATACGCCACGAGTTCCCGTCGCCTTTCGGCGCACCGGCATCCGCTTCTTGGGCATCCTGTCCCGCCGGGGGATTCCGCCCCACTCACGATCGGCCTACCGGACCACCACGGCCCGGACCCCGACGGGGTTTCCACGTTCCGCGCACACGAGATGCGGCCGGGGTGGGCGCCCCCTCAACCCCGAGGCCCGCGGTGTCCGCACGACCAGCAGTTCTTCCCAGTCGCCGCGCGCCGCCTCTACCAGCGGCCAGGCCCTACCACCCGGGTACTCGTCCCGTCATCCCCGGGCTTGCAGTGACGAGGCATCGTCAGGGGTTCACTCGCGTTCGCCCGTCCGGCCTTCCCCTCGCCCGGTCGCTCCCCCGGACGGAGCAGGGGCCCTTGGGCTTCTTCCCTGAGCTTCGCACCCCGACAAGCAGGACCTGCCGACGCACGTCAGGGCGGGGACTGACCTCGAACACCGGCCAGGAACTACACGTCCGGCACTGCCGGCCTCCAATCCGCGAGCCCACTCGCATACGCGACATCGTGTCGCACAGAACCGCCTGCACTGGGTACGCGACGTCACCTACGACGAAGACCGCTCCCAGATCCGCACCGGCACCGGACCCCGCGCCATGGCCTCCCTGCGCAACCTCGCGGTCAGCATCCTACGAATCAACGGCGTCACCAACATCGCCCAAGGCATCCGACACCACGCCTGGGACCCACTCCGGCCGGTCAAACTACTGCTGACCTGCTGAAACTGACTTTGCCGGGGCCCTGGGATGCCCCTGGAGCGGGGACGCGCGCTGATCTGCGAGGCGACCGTCGAACGGCGCCGCGCCGTGCCGCGGAGCTGACCCAGGCCGAGGCTCGGGTCGCCGCTCTGGTGGGCGAGGGAGTGAGCGTGGCGCTGCGGTCCGCCGCAACCCGCCCCCGGAACCAGGCGCGCACACAGGGACGCTGAAGGGGGACTCAGCCCGGGATCCACTTACACCGCTGGCTGGGAACGTCGGCGCAGACACGCCGGTGGACAACCCACCATCCGCGCCGATGTCGCAAGCCAGCGGACGTACCCGGCGCGTCGCTCCGGCCCCGGCCACGCAGACGAGCTGATCCCTAATCCGTACGTGAGTCCGTGGTGACCACGGATGTGGCGTGCTGTCCGGACAGGGACGCTTAATCGCACCGAGTCGCTGTGACCCACCGATCAAGGAGACGAGACATGACTTCTCACATCAGCGCAAACCTGCTCGACGTTCGGCAAGAGCAGCAAACCAAGGCGCGTAGAAAATGGTTCACCCTCAGCGGCGTGCTTTGGGTACCCCAAGTCCTGTTCGGCTTCTTCTTCGCCGGCAGCGGTTTCGGCAAGGTGTTGCTGTACGACGGAGCCTTGTACGCGGCAGCACCCAAGGCTGTCGCCTGGTACGCCGCGGTGCCGCAGCCCCTGATCGTCTTCATCGGAATAGTCGAGGTGCTCGGAGGCATCGGCCTGATCCTCCCGGCGATGACCCGGACCGCGCCGAGACTGACGCCACTGGCAGCGGCCGGCCTGACGCTGACGATGATCCTCGCGGCCGGTTTCCACATCGTGCGTGGCGAGTACGAACTGGTACCCGCCAACCTCGTGCTGGGAGGCGTGGCCGCATTCATCGCGGTCGGGCGGTGGAACCTGCGACCCATCGCGCCCGCACCCCTCACCACCGCAGGGATCGTCAAGTCGGTCGTGGTCCTCGCCGCGATGACCCTGTTGGTGTTCATCCCAACGTGGTACGCGATGACGAACGTCCAGTTCTGATCATTGCGTTCGCATGCCCGGTATGAAGAGATCCTCGGCCTCGAGGCCGAGGATCTCAGCCTGGGGAGGGAGCCTGGATCCGCGTCAGCGGCCCGGCTACGATTCTGGGTCGATTCGTACGCAGCAGTGCCCAGGCGCCGGGTTGAGCCGGGCGTTCAGGTCGGTCACGGCCAGACCGTCGAGGAGCCCCGTGAGCAGGCACAGGTTCATCCCGCAGACAAGGTCGGTGTGGTCCCGGGCCAGGGCGTGGAACGGGCAGTTGGCCAACACGATGCCGGGGTCATCGCGGCGGGGCTCGAAGCCGTACTCCTCCAGGGTCCGGGAAACGGTGTCCCGGCTGTCCCGTGCGGTGGGTGCGGCCGACGCGGCCTCGCCGAGCTCCTTGCCCAACTGGCTGGCACGCCGGTTGAGCGCGGTCCGTGGCGGCTCCCCGGTCCGCTCGGACTCCTGGACGGCAGCGGCCAGCAGCTGGCCGGCGAGGTCGTAGCGCCGTTCCGGCAGCGAGACCGCGATCTGCTGGCCGGACCGGCAGTACAGCTTCGACGGCCGACCCGCTCCTGGGCCGCTGCGGCCGGTCCGCCGCTCCTGAACGACATCGAGCAGCCCTTCGGCTACGAGCCGGTCCAGATGAAATACGGCGGTGCTACGGGGCAGCCGCAAGGCTTCCGCGACATCCTCGCGGCTCACCGGCACAGGCTGGCGCGCCACATGCTCGTACACCCGGCGCCGCGTCGGCTCCTCCAGCGCGGCGACGGCCGAGACGTGAGCCCGCCGAGACACTTCGATCTCTGCCAATTCTAAAACCGACTCCAGTTGACTAAAACCCTCGTGAGTCTCTAACGTTAACACGAGTTGTTTATAGAAGGAGGAGTCATGACCACAGAGCTGTCCAGGTCCGAGACCTCAAGCCGGGCGGCCATGTCCGACCCGGCGTACCAGGCGTTCCTGCTGTTGCGGACGGCCTTCACTGTGGCGCCGATTCTTTTCGGGCTCGACAAGTTCACCAACCTGCTCGTCGACTGGCCGACATACCTCGCCCCGTGGATCAACGGGATCGCGCCGGGCACCGCGCAGCAGGCGATGTACGCCGTCGGTGTGGTCGAGATCGTGGCCGGGATCGTGGTGGCGTTGATTCCGCGCTTCGGCAGCTGGCTGGTCGCCGCGTGGCTGGCCGGGATCATCCTCAACCTGCTGACCATCCCTGGTTTCTACGACATCGCGTTGCGCGACTTCGGCCTCCTGATCGCCGCGGTGGCGCTGGCCAGGCTGGCGGCCCGCTACGCGCCGGCACGCCGAGGGGCGACGGCATGAGCGTCTCCGAGGCGTGCCGATCACCCGGGCCGGCGGCTCCGGCCACCGGCCACCGGCGGCTGCGGGTGGTGCACGACCGGGAGGCAGTGGACCTGCAGGCGGCAGCACGCGCGGTGGCCGACTTGCTCGCCGCCCTAGGCAGGGACCCCTCGTCCGAACACCTCGCCGACACTCCCCGCCGGGTCGCCGACGCGTACACCGAACTGCTCACTCCACGCGAGTTCAACCTCACCACCTTCCCCAACGACGAGGGCTACGACGAACTGGTACTCGCCAGGGACATCCCGGTGCAGTCGCTGTGCCAGCACCACCTGCTGCCCTTCCACGGCGTCGCCCACGTGGGCTACCTGCCCGGCCAGCGCATCCTCGGCCTGTCGAAACTGGCCCGCGTGGTGGAGCTGTTCGCCCGGGACCTGCAGGTGCAGGAACGCCTGACCAAGCAGGTGGCCGACTGGTTGACCGAGCACCTCGCGCCCAAAGGCGTCGGCGTCGTAATCGAGGCCGAGCACATGTGCATGTCGCTGCGCGGGGTGCGGGCCACCGGCGCCCGGACCGTGACCTCCGCCCTGCAGGGACTGCTCCGCGAAGACCCCCGCTCGAGGCAGGAGTTCTTCGCCCTCGCCGGGATCGGTGCCTGAGGCCACCAGGCTGTACGAGCGGCCATCGCTGTCCAAGGGCTACCTGCTCGGCAACCACCGGCGTCTCACCGCGCCGAGGCCACCCTGCTCGCCACCCGCGGCGACACCGACACGCCGTCAAACTCCTCACCCACGCCGCTGACCGGCTCGGCTGCCTCGGCCTGCCCATCGAACAGGGCCGGACGCTGCTCACCCTCGGCCGGGTCGAACGACGCCGACGACACATCGCCACCATGCGGTCCGAGTAGGCACGACGAGCCAGGTTTGCGTGGGCTTGCCCCGACCGAGAGCTAGCCGTCGGGTGACAACCGGGGCGCGTGGGCCGCACGGGTCAACTCATCGCCGATCGCGATCACGTTGTCGACCAGGGCGTCCACGTGCGCCAGCTCGGTGTGCGGGTTGATGAAGCAGGGGCGGATCGCCAGCCGCCCGCCGACCACCGTCGTGGACGGCGCCGTACGCGTGGACCGGATCAGGCGTTGCCGGATCTCAAGGTTGACGGCGTCATCCGCGGCGTACCGGAAGCAGACCACCGACAGCTCCGGCTCCAGCAGCAGCTCTAGCCGGGGATGCTCCCGGACCCGGTCGGCGACGTGCTGTGCGAACCCGACGTGCCGCTCCACCCGGGCGGCCGCCCCGGCGCGGCCCAGTTCCCGGAGCACCGCCCACACCAGCACGCCCCGGCTGGGCGCGGAGAGCTCCACGGCCATGTCGCCGTACGGCACGCCGATGCTGTCGTACTGGGCCGCGGCGGTGTCCTCGTCGGAGTAGAAGCTGCCCTCCAGGTAAGCGGCCTCCCCCTGGGTGAACGCCCGCAGCAGCACTCCGGCGTCGCGCACGTACGCCGCCGCGCACCCCAGACCGGTGGCGAGCCACTTGTGCGGGTCGACGATCGCCGAGTCCGCGCCCGCGACCGCGGCCAGCCGAGACCGGAACCCCGGCGAGGCGGCCGCGATCAGGCCGTACGCGCCGTCGACGTGGAACCACGCGCCGTGCTCCCGGGCGACCTCCGCGATGTCGTCGAGCGGGTCGATGACGCCCGTGTCGGTGCTGCCGGCGATGGCCACGACGGCCACCGGGAGCACCCCCTGACGGCGGTCCTCGGCCAGCGCCGCGTGCAGCGCCGCCACGTCGAGCCGCTGCCCGGCGTCGCACGGGATCAGGCGCACCGCGTTGCGCCCCAGCCCGAGCACTCCGGCCGAGCGCTGGATCGTGTGGTGCGCCTGCTCCGAGACGTAAATCCGCCCGGTGATGCCGTCCGGCAGGCCGTCCCGCGACACGTCCACGCCGCGCTGCTCGTACGCTTGCTGCCGCGCCGCGCCGAGCGCCACCAGGTTCGCGGTGGAGCCGCCGCTGCACAGCACGCCCTGATGCCCGGCCGGAATCCCACAGAGCTCGGCGAGCCAGGCGAGTCCGACCCGCTCCAGGGTGTTGAACGCTTGCACCATGTAGCGCTGGCCGCCCGCGGTGGCGGCCGCCAGCTGGGCCGCAACCGCCGAGGTGGTGGGACCGGTGGTGATGAAGGCGCTGAACCCCGGGTCGCCGACCCGGGACCCGTTCGGGATCACCACGTCGGCGAGGTCCTCGACCACCGCGTCCAGCCCCGCGCCGATCTCCGGCAGCGGCCCTTCCAGCCGCCGGAGCCAGCCCGGCCGCTCCCGCGCCACGTCATGCGGCTCGGCGTACTCCCGGAATTTCTCGATCGCCGGCAGTAGCCGCTCGATCGCCTCGGTCAACCGTCCCAACTCGGACGGATCCGCGTCCCGCACCTCAACCGGCGGAATCCCCTGGCTAACGCTCATCGCGGCCTCCTGGCGTCTCACCGCCAACCACAGCACCGGGCGGCGGCGCGCGCAGGCGGATCGCCGACAAACCGGACGAACGGCGGAGCGGGACGAGCCAGAACGGTCCGC
Organism: Micromonosporaceae bacterium; assembly: GCA_050701635.1. GTDB lineage: Bacteria > Actinomycetota > Actinomycetes > Mycobacteriales > Micromonosporaceae > WHSM01. The sequence goes on from JBOGDF010000061.1 coordinate 13,479, forward strand.
GCGGGGCGCGGCGGACGGCGGGTGCGTCATGACCACCCCAGTCCCCGGATGTTCCGCTGTCATGGTGTGAAGCGGTAGCCGATTCCGGGTTCGGTGACCAGGTAACGCGGCTGGGACGGGTCCGGTTCGAGTTTGCGCCGCAGGTTCGCCAGGTGTACGCGCAGGTAGTTGGTCTCGGTCTCGTACGCGGGTCCCCAGACTTCCCGCAGCAGCTGTTTCTGGGTAATGAGCTTGCCGGTGTGGCGTACCAGTACTTCGAGCAGGTGCCACTCGGTCGGGGTGAGGCGTACCTCTCCGGCTCCGGTGGTGACCCGTTTCGCGGCCAGGTCCACCGCGAACGCCGCGGTGCTCACCACGCTGGGCTCCGCCGCGGGTACGGCACGCCGCAGCGCCGCGCGTACCCGGGCCAGCAGCTCGTCCATCCCGAACGGCTTGGTCACGTAGTCGTCGGCGCCGGCGTCCAGCGCGTCCACCTTGTCCGCCTCGGAGTGCCGGGCCGAGAGCACGATCACCGGTACGCTCGTCCAGCCGCGCAGCCCCTCCACCACCGTGACCCCGTGCATGTCCGGCAGTCCGAGGTCGAGCACCACCAGCTCGGGATGATGCTTCGCAGCAGCCGCCAGCGCGGTGGTGCCGTCGGTGGCGACCACGACCTGGTAGCCGCGCGCGGAGAGGTTGATCCGCAGCGCCCGCAGCAGCTGCGGGTCGTCATCGACCACCAGCACGGTGGTGGCCGCCTGCGTCCCGCCCGGCGGGGTCCCGGCCGGCTACTCATGGCCGCTCCGCCAGCGGGAGGTCGACGGTCATGGTGAGGCCGCCGCCGGGCGTACCGGCCGGAGTGAGGGTGCCGCCCATCGCCTCGGTGAAGCCGCGTGCGATCGCCAGGCCCAGGCCCAGGCCACCTGCGGCGGTACGGTCGTGCAGCCGCTGGAACGGCTCGAAGATCCGCTCCCGATCCGGCTCCGGTACGCCAGGTCCGTGATCGGTAACCGCCAGCCGTACCCGGTCGCCGCGGACTTGGCCCCGCAGCTCGATCGGCCGACCGGGCGGGTTCGCGGCGTACGCATTTGCGACCAGGTTGGCGACCACGCGTGCCAGCAGGCCCGCGTCGGCGTACACCGGGGGAAGGTTGTCTGGCACATCGACCTGGGCGGGGGCACCGCCGGAGTGCAGCAACGCCGCCGCGACCACCGCGTCCAGCGGGACCGGCGCCAGCTGCACGCTCAGTACGCCGGCCTGTAGTCGGCTCATCGACAGCAGGTTCTCCACCAGCTCGTCCAGCCGGTCGGTGGACTCCTCGACGCCAGCCAGCAGCTCCGCGCGGTCACTGGCGGGCAGCTCCAGGTCGGGTTGCCGCAGCGTGCTCACCGCCGCCTTGATCCCGGCGAGGGGAGTGCGCAGGTCGTGCCCGACGGCGGCGAGCAGCGCGGAGCGTACCCGGTCGATCTCGGCGAGCTGGTCGGCGTGCGCCGCGGTCTCGGCGAGTCGCTGGGTCTCGAGGGTACGGACCGCGGCGGTGGCCATCCGGGCGAGCGTACGGCGGTCCTCGGCGAAGACCTGGTGCCCCCAGGCCTGCAGCCGGATCCCGCCACCGGCGCGTACCGCGATCGCCGGCGGTGTCGGGGGCACCTCGCCGACCGCGGCGACCGTACGCCCGTGCTCGGTGAGCGCGACCGCGGCCATCCCGAAGGTCTCGCGTACCTGGTCGAGCAGCCGGGGCAGCGACTGCTCGGCGACCGGGGTGGCGGCGGCTCGGGCGAGCAGCGTGGCCTCGGCGTCGCGGCGGGCGGTGGTGGCCCGCTGCCGGGCGGCGACGTCGACCGCCACGCTCACCGCGCCCGCGACCAGCACGTACACCACCAGCACGATCACGTGGTCGCCGCTCTCCACCACGAACGTGTGGTACGGCGGTACGAAGAAGAAGTTCACCGCCAGGTCCGCGGCGACCACCGCGCCGAGCGCCGGCCACATTCCACCCACCACGGCTGCGGCCACCACCGGCACCAGGAACAACAGCGCCACGCTGGCCAGCGACACGGACTGCCGGGCCGGCACCAGGAGCCCGACCAGCACCGCCACCCCGGCGACCGCGATCACCGCCCCCGCCAAGATCCGCCGCGTACCCACTAGTCAGTTATACGGCCAGCGGTGGCCTTGGGGCGCCGGTCGGTACCAACGGAGGCCAGTTCGCGTTCGTCGGCGCGGCTGGAGGCGAGCTGCCACGGCACGTTGGTCACCATCACGCCGCGCTGGAACAGCAGCCGAGCCTTGAGCCGGAACGCCGACTGGTTGTGCAACAACTGCTCCCACCAGTGGCCCACCACGTACTCGGGGATGTAGACCACGACCAGGTCCCGGGGGTGGTCGCCGCGCAGCGAGGCGATGTGCTGCAGCACCGGGTTGGTGATGTCGCGATATGCCCCTTCCAGCACGGTCAGGGACACCGGGATGCCGCGCTCGGCCCACTCGGTCTGCAGCGCCCGCAGCTCCTCCGGGCTGGTCGCGACGGTGAGCGCGGTCAGGGTGTCGGGACGAGTGGCCCGGGCGTACGCCAAGGCCCGCAGCGTCGGCTTGTGCAGCTTCGACACCAGCACCACGGCGTGGATCCGGGACGGCAGCACCACACCGCCCGGCTCGGGCTCCAGCTCCGCCGCCACGTGCCGGTAGTGCCGGCTGATCGCCCGCATCAGGAGGTACAGCGCCGGCATCGCGATCACCACCAGGTAGGCCCCGTTGAGGAACTTCGTCACCAGTACCACCAGCAGTACCACGCCGGTGAGCGCTGCCCCGAACGCGTTGATCCCCCGGTTCCACTGCAGTCCGCGTCGTACCCGGGCGCCGCGTTCCACTCGCAGCAGCCGGGTCCAGTGCACCACCATGCCCGCCTGCGAGAGTGTGAACGAGACGAACACCCCGATGATGTAGAGCTGGATCAGCCGGCTGGTCGAGGCGTCGAAGACCCAGATCAGCACCCCCGCGAGCACCGCCAGGATCACGATCCCGTTGCTGAAAACCAGCCGGTCGCCGCGCCGCGCGAACTGCCGCGGCAGGTAGCCGTCCTGCCCCAGGATCGAGGCCAGGATCGGGAACCCGTTGAACGCTGTGTTCGCCGCCAGGATCAGGATCGCGGCGGTGAAGCCCTGTACCGCGAAGAAGAGCAGCCCGTCGTACCCGAAGACCGCGCCCGCTACCTGGGCGATCGCGGTGCGCTGCTGGTAGTCCGCCGGCGCCGCGAGCAGGTGCGCCGGGTCCTCCGCGAACGTGACGCCGGTGCCGATCGCCAGCGCGGTGATCCCGATGAACATCGCGATCGTGATGCCGCCCATGACGGCCAAGGTGTCGGCCGCGTTGCGCTCCTTAGGAGCTTTGAAGTGGGGTACGCCGTTGCTCACCGCCTCCACCCCGGTCAGCGCCGTACAGCCCTGCGCGAACGCCCGCAGCGCGAGAAACACCGCGAGCGCCCCCGTGGCCTGCATCGCCGGCGTGATCTCGAACCCGGCCGACTCGGCCACCGGGGTGTCACCGGCCGCGAACCGCCACGCCCCCCAGCTGATCATCGCGAAGATCACCGCGATGAACCCGTACGTCGGGACCGCGAACACGGTGCCCGACTCCTTCACGCCGCGCAGGTTCATCAGCGCCAGCACCAGCACGAACCCCAGCGAGATCGCCACCGCGTACGGCTTGGCGATCAGGAACGCCGAGGTGATCGCATCCACCCCCGCCGCGACCGACACCGCGACGGTCAGCACGTAGTCGACTAGCAGCGCACTCGCCGCCACCAGGGAAGCGTTCGCCCCCAGGTTGGCCCGGCTCACTGCGTACGCCCCACCGCCGCTGGGATACGCGAAACACGTCTTCCGGTACGACGTGACCACCACAGCCAGCAGCACAATCACCGCGAACGCCACCCACGGCGTCAGGAAGAACAACGCCAGCCCGCCCAGGCTCAACGCCCGCAGGATCTCCTCGGTGGCGTACGCGTTCGACGACAACGGGTCGGAGCAGAACACCGGCAACGCCAGCTTCTTCGGCAGCAGCGTCTCGCCCAGCCGCTCACTCCGCAGCGGGCGACCGACCAGCAGCCGCTTGGTCCACGTCAGCACGTACCCCAGCCAACCGCCGCCATCGCCCGTGCTCGCCGATCTTGACGCGCCCTTAGCGCCGACCGCAGCCGTCTTGGCGCACCCTTAACATGTGTGTACGGTCCACAACCGCCTGGCGATCTTCAATCCACTCCCCCGAGCGCGGAACGGTACGGCCGTGCGCCCGCCCAAGGCGCCGTGTGGGGCACCTCATGCCCGACGAACCAGTGGTCGGTAGGCCCGGCCGCGATGCTCGCTCTGCGCGGTGTGCCAGGATCGGTGACCATGCTGCACCTGCGCATCATCACACCGGCGGACCGTACGCAGTCGGTGGTGGACGTCCTAAGCGGCCACTCCGGCGCCACCCATGTGATTGTGCTGCCGGCCGCGGCGCGGCAGCCTGCCGGAGACGTGGTGCTGTGTGACGTGGTGCGTGAGGCGGCGACGCCGGTGTTGGAGCGGCTGCGAGCTCTCGGCATCGACGGGCAGGGCGGCGTTCTTGCGAGCGACGAAATGCTGGTCAGGCACGAGGAGGTCGTCCGGGAAGGGCTGGAACGCAAACGGGTTGTCGAAGCGGAACACGACAGGTGTCGTGTGAGATTCAGGCGACCAGCCTCGCACCAGCGCGAAGACGCAACCGACCCGGCGGTTTGTTCCCTCGGGGTGCGCTCGGTTGATGCCGAAGGTTCCGTTACGGCGTCGGATCGGGCGGGCCGCACCGGGATCACCCACAGGGAAGGTGATCGCATCGTCGCCATAAAGGGCGTCCACAAGATCTTCCGTGCCAGAAAGGTAGTCGCGTACCGTGATCCTGACGGCCGTGTCTGGCCCCACCCGGACGACGAATCCGGGTCATTGCAACACTTCCAAGGTCGGGTGTTGCGATCACCGCTAGAACCTAAGCCGTCCAGGTGGGGCCAACTGAGACCGTCAGAATCACGTACCGCAACCGCCACAGCAAATGGCCTGTCGCGATGATCGTATGCTCCTCCGACCTTATGGCTGATGTTGCGGCGGAGTCGACGAGTGCTCCGGGGGAAGCCGGCAACAGTGGGTCCGGCCACGATTAGGTGGTCATCCGAGTAGACCCGCCCGCCGTGGGGGCGGGGGACGAACTGGAAGGACAAGACGACCTGATCACTGGTGTAGGTCGCGGTCGGGTAGTCATCGCGGGCCAGGTCCGCCGCCGGGACTGGCATGTTAGCCACAGTCCGACTCAGCCAGTTCGCCACCGCCGTGACGCGGGGCTGGCTGGTCCAGTCGATGACGTCGATGATCGCGCACCACTCACTCGGCGGTACGCGTCGGTTTATCTCTGCAACCAAGCTGCCGTTGCGCGCAACCTCGGAGTCGAACTCCTCGTCTGGGAACAGTGTGAGCAACTCGATGCCAGCGAGGTACTTGGCGGACCTGTAGAGCCTAAAGTCGGGGCTGTCATTGTCTTCCTCGTACCGAGGCTCGCAACTCCGGCGCAGCAAATGATTCAAGTACTGCTCATCAAGAGCCTGGAGAACACCAACCTCGTCATCACCGCGTAGGCGGCTGAGAACCATTTGCTGACGATCTCCGAACTCGCCATAGAGTCGGCCGATTGCCGCTCGGGCCGTGCGGGCTTCCTCCTGAGTTGGGTCACTTGAACAGATTCTCGGGGCTGGATCGCTCTGACCTGCGATGATGCCTCTCCTTAGTGCGCCGCCAAGGCACTAATTTGGTCGGTAGGATCGGCCGGTGGCCTGGGTTCGTAGAGTTCGCACGGCCTCGGGGGCCACGGCGGTGCAGATCGCTGAGTCGGTGGCGGGTCGGCGTCGGATCGTTCGTCACGTCGGCTCCGCGCGTGACGAGGCCGAGCTGGGACTGCTCATCGAGGAGGCGCGCCGGCTGCTGGTCGATGACCAGCAAGGGATTCTCGACCTCGGGATCACCCCAGCGGTCCCGAAGGCCACGATGGTCGCGCCCTCGACACAGGCGGGTCTTTTCCTCAGCACCGCTGCCGCACCGTCGAGGCAGGTGGTGCCGCGACCACGTGTGCTCAAGACCTCCTCCAGGCTGCTCTACGACGCCTTGGCCGGGGTGTACTCCAGCCTCGGGTTCGACGTCGTGGACGACGAGGTCTTTCGTGACCTGGTGATCGCGCGGGTGGTCGAGCCGACCAGCCTGCTCGACGTCGACCGGGTCCTGGCCGAGATGGGTCGACGCTCGGCGAGTCTCTCGACCCGCAAACGCACACTGCGGCGCGCACACGTTGGCACCTATCGCGACCAGATCGCGACGGCCTGCTTCAACCACGCCCTCACGCACGGCGACGTCAGCCTGGTGCTCTACGACGTCACGACGC
>JBOGDF010000062.1:0-19880 GCA_050701635.1 Micromonosporaceae bacterium
CCGCCACCTGATCGCGGCCGCCAGTGCCGAGCTGGCCGGCGTCGTCAAGCACCGCGACCGGCGGCCGACCGTGCTGTTCCTGTGTACGCACAACGCCGGCCGCAGCCAGATGGCGCTGGGCTTCTTCACCCACCTCGCTGGCGACGCCGCGGTGGCCTGGTCGGGCGGCTCGGAGCCGGCCGCCGCGGTCAACCCGGCCGCGATCGAGGCGATGGCCGAGCGCGGGATCGACATCTCGGCGGAGCAGCCGAAGCGGTGGACCGACGAGATCGTCGGGGCCGCCGACGTGGTGGTCACCATGGGCTGCGGCGACGCCTGCCCGATCTTCCCCGGCAAGCGGTACGAGGACTGGACGCTCACCGACCCCGCCGGCCTCGGCGTGGACTCGGTACGGCCGATCCGGGACGAAATCGAACGCCGGGTACGCCACCTGCTCGACGAGCTGAACGTGCCGGTCACCGGCTGACCAGGCCGCCGCTGGGAACCCTCGCCTGCGGCGCTATTAGTTGACTTTTGCGCTACCGCCGGGGTACGCGCTGGGTGAGGGAGTGCGGATGGACTGGCACGGGCAGACGGTCGTGGTCACGGGGTCGACCCGCGGCATCGGGGCGGCGACGGCGGAGCTGTTCGCCGCGCAAGGCGCCCATGTCGTGGTGCACGGCCTCGAGGCCGACGAGGGCGCGGCCCTGGTCGGGACGCTGCGCGACGCGGGTGGCCGGGCCAGCTTCGTCGGCGGTGACCTGACCCGGGCCGAGGTGCCGGCGGAGATCGTCGGGCACGCGGTGGCGGAGACCGGGCGGCTGGACGTACTGGTGAACAACGCCGGCGCCAACATCTTCGCGGGGACCGTCGCGGCCGACCTCGCCACCTGGCAGAAGTGTCTCGATCTCGACCTGCGGGCCGGCTGGCTCACCGCCCAGGCGGCGGTCGCGGCGGACGCCGGGCTGCACGCGATCGTCAACGTGGCGTCCAACCACGCGCGCGCGACGTTCCCGGGGGTGTTCCCGTACAACGTGGCGAAGGCGGGGCTGCTGGCGCTCACCCAGTCGCTCGCGATCGAGCTGGCGCCGCGGATCCGGGCCAACGCGGTGTGCCCGGGCTGGACCGACACCCCGATCAACCAGGAGCTGTTCGCCCGAGAGCCTCAGGAGCGGGTACGGGTGGAGGCGCTGCACCCGCTGCGGCGGATCGGGCGGCCCGAGGACGTGGCCTGGGCGATCCGATTCCTGGCCTCCTCGGTGGAAGCAGCGTTCGTCACCGGTGCGGTGCTCACTGTCGACGGTGGCCGCTCCGCGCTGCTACGGGATCCGGTGACATAACCTGCGCGAAACTATTGACTTATAATCACATTTTTTCATAGCGTACGGCCTGCGACGGCCCGCACCCTGCCTCACCGGCGTCGCAGGAAGGTCTGGCTGCCATGTCTGTCCTCGCTCTGTTCGCCCGTGCCCGCCGGCTGCGGCGTACCGGTATCACGATCGCCACCACGGCCGTGGCGGCGCTCGGGGTGAGCATGATGCCGACCGTGGCCACCGCGGCCAGCGGCTCGGACGTGATCGCCTCCGACAAGCTGCAGGTACGGGTCGCCACCGACTTCCCGCGGGTGCTCGGCTACACCGACCTCGCTAGCGGCGCCACGCTCGGCGGGCAGCCCGACGACCTCAGCACCGTGGTGATCAACGGGAAGCCGTACCAGGCCACCGACGCGGTGGCGACGGTGGACGGCGCGAAGGCGGCGTACACCCTGACATTCGGTGAGCTGCCGGGGGTGGAGCTGGACGCGAGCCTTTCGGTGGCAGCCAGCGTCCTGACTTTCCGGATCGAGGCGGTACGCGACACCGCCGGCTTCCGGGTCGGCACCATCGACATCCCGAACCACGATCTGGTGTCGGTGGCGAGCGACCAGGCCGGCGCCGCCTCCGCGTTCGCCAAGGTCGACCCGAACTCGACCACCAGCGGCGACACGTTCGCGCCGGTGACCGCGCAGACTCCGGCCGACGCCGCGCCGGTGGGCTCCGCGTACGCCCTCGTGAACACCGGTCAGCTCGCCGCCGCGGTGGAGACCAACTCCAGCTACGACAAGCCGTCCGGCGCCGCCAACCGGGACAACGCCCGGCTCTGGCACCAGGCCCGCAAGGCCGCCGACGGCACCGTACGGGTGGGTGTCTGGAGTGGACAGTGGACCTACCGGGGGGACACCGCGGCGTTCACCGAGCCGCTGCCGAAGACCCAGGTGGTGGTGACCGGCGACGCCAACGCCGACAACGCGGTCAACTGGCAGGACGGCGCGGTCGCGTTCCGGGACACCATCGGTGTGAAGCCGCCGGGCGGCGAGAAGACCGCCGACCGGGTCACCACCCGGATCCCGTTCAACTTCGCGAGCATGGCGACCAACCCGTTCCTGCGTACGCTCGACAACGTCAAGCGGGTCTCGCTCGCCACCGACGGGCTGGGGCAGCTCGCGATCCTCAAGGGGTACGGCTCCGAAGGCCACGACTCGGCGCACCCCGACTACGGCGGCAACTACAACCGGCGCGCCGGCGGGCTGGCCGATCTGAACAAGCTGCTCGCCGCGGGGGAGGGCTACAACGCCGACTTCGGGGTGCACGTCAACGCCACCGAGTCGTACCCGGAGGCGAAGGCGTTCAGCGAGACGCTGGTCGACAAGAACCGCAGGTGCTGGGACTGGATCGACCAGTCGTACTGCAACAACATGCGGCGTGACCTCGCCTCCGGCGCAGTGGTCGACCGGTTCGCGAAGCTGCGCGCGGAGACCCACCCGAACCTCGAGATGCTCTACATCGACGTGTACTACGAGTTCGGCTGGCTGCCGGACGCGCTGTCCCGCCAGTTGCACGACCAGGGCTGGCAGATCGGCAGCGAGTGGTCGTACAGCTTCGAGCGTTCCACGGTGTGGTCGCACTGGGCCAACGACCGCAACTACGGCGGCGCCACCAACAAGGGGCTGAACTCGCAGATCATCCGGTTCGTGCACAACCACGAGAAGGACCTCTGGAACCCTCACCCGATCATCGGCAACGCCCAGAGCGAGGAGTTCGAGGGCTGGACCGGCGAGAACGACTGGAACGTCTTCTACCGCAACATCTGGGAAAACAACCTGCCGGCGAAGTTCCTGCAGCACTACGAGATCCAGCGCTGGGCCGCCAACGAGGTGCGCTTCAGCGGCGGCGTACGCGGCACCTCCGGCGGCGGGCGCAAGCTCTACCTGGGTGACGCCAAGGTGCTCGACGGTGGGAAATACCTGCTGCCGTGGGACGGCAAGAAGCTCTACCACTACAACCCTTCCGGGGGTACGTCCACCTGGACCGTGCCGGCGCCGTTCACCAACGCGCAGAAGTTCGAGGTCTACAAGCTGACCGACACCGGGCGGGTACGCGTCACCACCGCCCAGGTACGCGACGGCACGGTCACGCTCAACGCCGCCGCGGGGCAGCCGTACGTGCTCTACCCGACCGCGCCGCCCGCCACCCCGGACGTGAAGTGGGGCGAGGGTACGCCGGTCAAGGACCCCGGCTTCAACGCCGGCAACCTGGAGGCGTGGACGCCGTCCGGGTCCGCCGGCATCGCGCGGCTCGACAACGGGCAGCACGTCGCCGAGCTGGGCGGCGGGCCGGCGGCCGGCATCGAGCAGCGGCTCACCGGGCTCACCGCGGGTCGTACCTACTCCGCGTCGGCGTGGGTCGAGGTGGAGCCCGGCAAGACCCGCCGTACCACGCTGACTGTGGACGGGGCGCCGGGTGTGAACGCCTCGTCCTATGTGGACAGATCGACGTGGAAGAACACCAACTCCGCCGACGACAAACGCGGGACGCACTTCCAACGGGTCCGGGTGCTCTTCGACGCGCCCGCCAGCGGCGAGGTATCGCTGAAACTGACCGCCGCCGAGGGGGCGGCCCGGGTGCGGATCGACGACGTACGGGTGGTCGCCACGAAACGGGCTACCAAGGCCGGCACCATGGTCTTCGAGGACTTCGAGAACACCGACCAGGGCTGGTGGCCGTTCGCGAAGGGCGACGCCGGCGGCGGGGATCCGCGTACGCACCTGTCGGAGCTGCATGACCCGTACACCCAGAAGGGGTGGAACGGGAAGCTGACCGACGACGTACTCGCCGGGGAGTGGTCGCTGAAGGCGCACGAGGAACGGCAGGGGCTGCTCTACCGTACGGTCCCGCAGTCGGTGCGCTTCGAGGCCGGTCACAAGTACCGGGTCAGCTTCGACTACCAGAGCTCGCACGCGGGGCACTACGCCTTCGTCGCCGGCTACGACACCGGCGGTACGTCGATCGAGCCGGTACGGCAGACCTTCGGCGAGCAGCGCACCACGGCGAAGCACACGTACGAGTTCACGCCGGGCGGCTGCGGGGACTACTACGTGGGCGTACGGAAGCTGACCTCCGAGGGGGCGCAGGCCGACGCCGACCTGGTGCTGGACAACGTCGCCGTGACCGACCTCGGCCCGGCCAGCGACCAGGCGGCGTGCGCCACGCTCGACCTGACCGCGGCGCCGCAGAAGTACGTGCCGGGGGAGCCGAACGCGCTGCGCGCCACCTTCGTCAACCGTGAGTCGGCTGCCGCCGCGAACGTGCAGCTCGCCCCGGCCGTGCCGGACGGTTGGACCGCCACCGCGCGCGGTGCGACCAGCTTCGACAGCGTCGCCTCCGGCGCCTCGGTGACCGCGACCTGGCTGGTCACCCCGCCGGCCGACGCCGCGACCGGCAACCACCGGCTGACCGTCGCCGGCTCGTACCAGCTCGCCGGCGCGGCCCGTACGCTGCAGGCGGGCACCGAGGTCGGCACCCTCCCGGCGGGCATGATCCCGCAGCCGGTGATGCGGATCCGCGACGTCGACAGCCAGGAGCTGTCCGGCGAGAACGGCGCCGCCAGCAACATGCTCGATGGGGACTCGGGCACCTTCTGGCACACCGAATGGTCCGAGTCCGAGCCGGCGCCGCCGCACCACGTCACGCTGGACCTGGGCGGCACGTACGACGTGAAGAAGCTGCACTACCTGCCGCGGCAGGGGCAGAGCAACGGCCGGATCGCCGGGTACGAGGTGTACGTCAGCACCGACGGCCAGAGCTGGGGCGACCCGGTGGCGAAGGGCACCTGGCCCGGCACCACCGCCGAGCAGGTGGTCGAGCTGGCGGTCAAGCGCGGCCGCTACCTCAAGCTGGTCGCGCTCGGCGAGGTGAGCGGCCGTCCGTGGACCACGGTCGCGGAGCTGAACGTCAGCGGTGACAAGGTGGCCGGCTCCGGCGTGGTCGCGCCCTGGCTGACCACTGTGCACGACGTCTCCAGCGACGAGGCGCCCACCGGCGGTGCCGCCGACAAGGCGATCGACGGCAACCCGGCCACCGGCTGGCACACCGCGTGGACCACGGTGGACCCACCGGCGCCGTACCCCCACCACCTCGCGCTGGACCTGGGCGCGAGCTACGAGGTCTCGGCGGTCAACTACCTGCCGCGGCAGTTCGCGACCAACGGCCTGATCAAGGGCTACCAGGTGTACGTCAGCACCGACGGCACCAGCTGGTCGCGGGTCGCCGAGGGCGAGTTCACCGCCAGCCGGTACGAGCAGCGGATCGGCTTCGTCCCGACCCGGGCCAGGTACGTGAAGCTGGTCGCCACCAGCCCCCTCGCGGCCGGTACGCCGTTCGGGTACGTGGCCGAACTGACCGTCACCGGCACCCCGGTGTAACCCCCCGAAAGCCGGTCCGCTGGGTCACGAGCCCAGCGGACCGGTGGGATCAGCGCCGGACCGCGCCGGCGAGCTCGGCCCGGAAGCCGTCCCGCCAGCTCGGGTACGCCGGCGACCAGCCCAACTCCCGCTTCGCCTTGTCGTTGCGGCCACCCCGGGTCCGCGTCATCAGGTACACCGCGGCGTCGCCGGCCAGGATCCGGGCCAGCCCCGCCGGGATCCGCCACGGCCGCTTCGCACCGAGCAGCTCCGCCAGGTACGGCACCCACTCCCCGGACGGCGCCGGCTCGTCGTCGACCACGTTGTAGATCCCGGTCGCACCCGGCGTGTTGACCGCGGCGGCGGTCGCGGCAGCGGCGTCCGCGACGTGCACGAACGACGTCACCCCGGCAGCGTCCCCGACCAGCGGGAACCGCCGTTTCCGGATCGCCTCGACCTGGGGTCCACCCCAGGCCAGCGAGGTGCCGGGGCCGTACAGTCCGCCGTACCGCAGCACGGTCCCGCCGGACTCGGTGGTGAGCCTCTCCAGCGTCGTGATCGCGGCGAGGGTGTCCCGTAGCGCGGCCGGTGGGTCCGGGTTGAGCGGCGCGGTCTCGTCGTGCACCGGCCCGCCCTGCGGCGCGTACGGCCAGCCGCAGAAGCTCTGCGCGATCAGCCGCGCCCCGCCGATGGCCTGGGCGGCGGCCAGCAGGTTCCTGGTGCCCTCCGTACGCAGCCGGTTCGTCACCGCGAAGTACGCGCCGAGCTTGCGCGGGCTGTTGCCCAGCCCGGACAGCGCCGTCGCCTGGTGCACGATCACCTCGGGCCGGTGCTCGGCGACCACAGCTCGCGTGGCGGCGGCGTCGAGCACGTCCATCACCACCGGCTCGGCGCCGAGCGCGGCCAGCTCGTTGGTGTTCGACGGCTTGGTGGTGGTCGCGATCACCCGGTGCCCGTCACCGAGCAGCAGCGGAATCATCGGCCGCCCGACCACGCCGGTGGCCCCTACCAGAAGTACCCGCATCGGCCCGTCCTCTCGTCTCGTCTCTCCCCCTGCTGACGAGACGCCGGGCCAGAACGTGACAGCCGGATACCTTTGCCAGGTGACTACCGTCGACACCACCACCCCTCGCCGCTGGCCGGCGTCGTTCGCCGACCGGCTGACCGACCCGTACCCCCGGGTCAGGGATGTCTTCAAGCTGATGCGGCAGGGCGGCTTCGCGCCGCGTGACCTCTCCGCCGCCGCCGAGATCCCGCTCCAGCTCGGCCAGACGCTGCCGGAGGTGCCGGAGGGGCAGACCGGCGTCACCTGGGCGGGCCACGCCAGCTACGTGCTGCGGGTCGGCGGGCTCACCGTGCTGACCGACCCGGTGTGGTCGCGCAAGATCCCGGGCGTACCGCCGCGGCTGACCCCGGTCGGGCTGCCGTGGGAGGCGCTGCCGCCCGTCGACGCGGTGGTGATCAGCCACAACCACTACGACCACCTGGACGCGCCGACCATCAAGCGGCTGCCTCGCGACACCCCGTGCCTGGTGCCGGGCGGGCTGGGCCGGTGGTTCCGGCGGCGCGGCTTCACCGCCGTCTACGAGCTGGACTGGTGGGAGTCGGTCAAGCTGGACGGTCCCTTCGGCGGTGTCGAGTTCGGCTTCGTACCGGCGCACCACTGGAGCCGGCGTACCGCCACCGACGCCTGCCGCACCCTCTGGGGCGGCTGGGTGCTGCGGGGTACGGCCAGCACGGTCTACTTCGCCGGGGACACCGCGTACGGGCACTGGTTCGGTGAGATCGCGCGCCGGCATCCCGATATCGATCTGGCGTTGATGCCGGTCGGGGCGTACGAGCCGCGGTGGTTCATGAAGCCCGTACACATGAATCCCGAAGAGGCGGTACGCGCCTGCGACGACCTCGGCGCGCCCCGGATGGCGACCATGCACTGGGGCACGTTCGCGCTGTCCCGGGAGCCGCTGCTGGCGCCGCGCGACGAGTCGATCGCCGCCTGGCGCGCCGCCGACCGCCCGGCCGACAATCTGTGGGCCATGGCGGTCGGCGAGACGCGCGTCTTCTAGTAGCCGCAGCGGCGGGGTTCGGTGGGCTGTGGCCACCAGCCGAACTGCGGCCGGGTCGGTGACTTGAGGCCGGCGTGGCAGCCGTACCGGGACAGCTCGGCGGTACGCAGCGCGCGCGGCTTGCCGTCGACCTTGCCCGGCATCCGGTCCAGCTGCACCACCCGCGGGAAGTACACGGTGGAGTAGCCGCTCGCGGTCGCCGGCTGTACGCACGACGCCGGTACGAAGCCCCACACGTTGCCGCGCCCACCACCAGCGCGGGGCACCGCCACCAGGGCGACCGCGCCGGAGCGGGTGACGTACCGGTAGCCGGGGCGGGTGAGGTCGAGCCCGGCGATCCGCTGCGCCGGATCCACCGTGTCGCCGCGGTAGTTGTACGACGGCACGCACGCCTCGCCGGACAGCGGCGCGATCCGGGTCGGGAAGTAGACGTACCGCCAGAGTGCCTGGGTCTCGCCGCGGCTCGGCGTGCCCTTGCCGGTGTAGCGGTACGAGTGGAACGGCGAGTTCATCGCGGCGATGTAGTCCCGCCAGCGGTTCTCGTCCCGGCGTACCGCCGCGCAGTCCCGCGGTACGCCGGCCAGCCCGCCGTCGCGGTGCGAGCGGGTCAGCGAGTCCCGCGACACCCAGCCCGAGCGGGTCGCCATCGTACGGTTGGTCGAGACCCGTACCCGGACCCAGCTTCCGCAGTACGCGGTACGCACCACCCGGTCGCCGCGCTGCGCGTTGGCGAGCACCAGCCGCGCCGGCGCATCCCGTACGGTGGCCCGGCTGTGCCGTACGGTGTCGCTGCGGTCGGCGGCGTACGCCGATATGTTCACTACCGACAGCACCGCGGTGATCGCCACGGCGGCGCCCATCACAGGGATTCGCTTCATTCCTGGCAGTCTGGGCGCGGCGGCGGCAGCGCGAAATGGGAAGCCTTTCCCGTCTGGAGGTCGCGGGGTCCAGTGGACGACGGGGTACGGGTCGGCGGCGGCGTCGTGGTCCCGGCCGGTGAGCTGGGTTGGCGGTTCTCGCGTGCCAGCGGGCCGGGTGGGCAGGGCGTCAACACCACCGACTCCCGGGTCGAGCTGTCCTTCGACGTCGCGGCCACCACCGCGCTGGGCCCGACCCGCAAGGCGCGGGCGCTGCAGCGGCTGGAGGGCCGGCTGGTCGACGGCGTACTCACCATCGTGGCTTCTGAGCACCGTTCCCAGCTGCGCAACCGACAGGCCGCGCAGGAGCGCCTGGCCGCGCTGCTCGCCGAGGCGATCGCGCCGCCGCCCGCACCCCGGCGGCCCACCCGACCGCGCAAGGGCGCGGTGCGGGCCCGACTCGACGCCAAGAAGCGGCGTGGGCGTACCAAGTCGCTGCGCCGCAAACCCACCGACGATTAGTCAATCAGTACGCCGGGGTTGAGGATTCCCGCCGGGTCGAGGGCGTGCTTAGCGGCGCGGAGGGCGGCGGCGTACGGCTCCGGGCGCTGTTTGTCGTACCAGGGTCGGTGGTCGCGGCCCACCGCGTGATGGTGCGTGATGGTGCCGCCGTACGCGTGCAGCAGCTCGCTCGCCGCCACCTTGATCTCGTCCCACATCGCCAGCTCGGAGCCGCGCCGCCCCGGCGCGATCACGGTGAAGTACGGCGCTGCGCCGTCGGCGTACAGGTGGGTGAACCGGCAGTTGATCATGGCGTCGGCGCCGCAGACCTGGCGTACCACCTGGCCCAGCTGTTCCCGGATCGCGGCGACGAGCCCGGGCACCCGGTCCCAGGTGGTGGCGGTCTCGAAGGTCTCCACCACACCGGAGAGCCGCGCCAACCCGTCGCGGAGGTACGGCATCCGCAGGAACGCCGTACGCCACGCGTCCACCGCGTCGCCCGACCCCGGCGACCGGCGGGTGCCGCCGTGCGACGTGGCGATCTCCACCAGCAGCTGCAGCGCCGCGTCCACCGGGTACGCCGCCGACTCCACCCCCAGCACCAGTACGCTCACCGCGCCGTCGCCGGCCCCGCTCAGCAGCGCCTCGCCCGGATCCAACAGCCGGCAGTTCGCCGGGTGCAGCCCGGACTGCGCGATCTCCCGGGTGGCCGCCAGCGCGGCGCCGAAGTCGGTGAAGCTGACCGCCGCGGACGCCTTGAACTCGGGCCGCTGCTGCACCCGCAGCCACGCCTCGGTGATCACCCCGAGAATGCCCTCCGAACCGAGGAACAGCCGGTCCGGCGACGGCCCGGCGCCCGAGCCCGGCAGCCGCCAGGACTCCGACACCCCGCTCGGCGTCACCACCCGCAGCGACTCCACGAAGTCGTCGATGTGGGTATGCAGCGTCGCGTAGTGGCCGCCAGCCCGGGTCGCCAACCAGCCGCCGAGCGTGGAGAACTCGAAGCTCTGCGGGAAATGCCGCAGCGTCAGCCCGTACTCCCGGAGCTGGTTTTCCAACCCGGGTCCCAGGGCGCCGGCCGCGATCCGCGCCGCCCGGCTGGTGCGGTCGACCTCGAGCACCCGGTCGAGCCGGGTCAGGTCGAGGCTGACCACGCCGTTCAGGTCGCCCGGGTCGCGGCACTCGACGCCGCCGACCACCGACGAGCCGCCGCCGTACGGCACCACCGCGACCCGCGCGCCGGCCGCCCAGTCCAGCAGGTCGACCACGTCCTGCTCGGTGCCCGGCCGCGCCACCAGATCCGGCGGGTGCTCCAGGGTGCCGGCGAGCGCGCGTACCACGTCCCGGTACGCCTTGCCGTAGCTGTGACCGGCCCGGTCGGGCGCGTCGGCCGAGAGCAGCGACGCCAACGCCGCCGGCGGCCTCAGCCGCGACGCCGGCAGTGCCAACCCTTTCACCGGGGGTACGGGCAGCGGCTCGGCTTCCAGCCCCGGCAGCATCGGCGCGAGCTGCCGGCACTCGGCATCGCTGAGCGCGGACTCCTGCCAACCCCAGCCCCACCAGGAACGACGCATACCCGCGATCATCCCGGAACGACGGCGGCGCCGTCCCGTGGGGGACAGCGCCATCCGCGTCGATCTGGTGTGGCCGAGCCTCGTGTGCCCCGGCCGCCGGTCCTCAGTCCGCCGTGGTCAGGCGGCCTTGGTCAGGCGGCCTTGGTCAGGCGGCCTTGGTCAGCTCGCCGAGCGAGGCCGGCTGCTGCGGCAGCGGCCACAGCGGTGCCACCGCCGCCCGCTCGGCCAGGTAGTCCGGCACCTGGAAGCCGCCCTCGTGCAGCGCCAGGGCGTACTCCCAGCGAGCGATCAGCTCGGCCCGGAATGCGTCGCCGACGGTCTCGATGTCGGCCTCCTCGAGCAGCACCCGGTGCACGCCGTGGACCGCCGCCCACCAGGTGTTGGCCGGCCCCTCGAGCCCCGGCGCCGCTCGCAGCGGCTCCGGCACGATCTCCCGGGCCGGCGCCTCGGCCGACTCCGGCTGCGCTGCCGGCTCGGCGGGTGCGGTCGGCTCCGCGTGTGCGGTCTGCTCGGCCGGCTCCGGCGGCGTTGCCGGCTCGGTCTGGGAGGACTGCTCCGGTGCGTGTGCGGCCGGTGCGTGTTCGATCGGAGCCGCCCCCGCCTGCTCCGGAACGGTGGCCTCCGCAATGCTCGATGTCGTGGTCTCAGCCATGACGTAACCCCCTGAAGTCTTGATTCAGCGTCCACTGTCGATGCGGCGTTGGCGTCCTAGTGCTTACCGATGACGCTACGAGCCGATCGACGGCGGCCACTCCCCTATGTGTGCCACTGAGCTCTCCACCACTTTTGGCTGCCGCCCGCCACTTGATGCCCCCATCAATGACGTGGTGCGCCACAGCCCGCCCCAGGCGAAGAGATACTGATCTTACGCGGTGAGAGGCGGTCATGGTGCCCGGGGTTCATCGAGGTCCGAACAACTCCCTGATCGACGTGCCGGGGTTACGGGTGGGGCACGCGCACCGCATCGGCGACGGCTGGCGTACCGGGGTCACGGTGGTGCTGCCGCCGCCCGACGGAGCGGTGGCCGGCGTGGACGTACGCGGTGCGGCCCCCGGCACCCGCGAAACCGACCTGCTGCGGCCGGACACCCTGGTGGAGCGGGTGCACGCGATCGTGCTGTGTGGCGGGAGCGCGTACGGCCTGGCCGCCGCCACCGGCGTGGTGGAGCGGCTGGCCGACGCCGGAGTGGGATACCCGGTGCAGTCCGGCGTCGTGGTGCCGATCGTCCCCGCCGCGGTGATCTTCGACCTGGGCCGGGGCGGTCTGCCGCGCGCCACCCCCGACGCCGCCCTCGGCGCCGCCGCGTACGACGCCGCCCTGGCCGGTTCCGGGACGCCGGTGCAGGGGAGTGTGGGGGCGGGGGCGGGTGCGCAGGCGGGCGGGTTCGCCGGGGGAGTCGGCGCGGCCAGCCAGGTGCTGCCGGGCGGTGTCACGGTGGCTGCGCTGGCGGTGGTGAACGCCGCCGGCTCGCCGGTCGACCCGGCCACCGGCGAGCTGTACGCCACCCGGTACGCCGCGCCCGGCGAGTTCGGCGTGCGTGTCCCCGACCCGGCGGAGCTGGCGGCGTGGCTGCCGCGTACCGGTGGCCCGCCCGGCGGGTTGCCGCCCGGTGAGCCGGGGGCGCCGGGCGGTCTCGCGCCTGGGCCGTTCAACACGGTGATCGGAGTGGTGGCGACCGACGCGGAGCTGACCAAGGCGCAGTGCGTACGGTTCGCCGGCGCCGGACACGACGGGCTGGCGCGCGCCGTACGCCCGGCGCACACCATGACCGACGGGGACACCGTGTTCGGGCTCGCCACCGGTGCCGCGGAGGCGCCGGATCTGGTAGGGCTGAACGCGATGCTGGGCGCGGCGGCGGACTGCTTCACCCGTGCGATCGGCCACGCGATGCTCACGGCGAGTGGGCGGGCCGGTGCCGCGTCGTACCAGGAGACCTTTCCCAGCGCGGTGAGCTGATCGGCCGGCGGCGCGGCGATCGGACCCGCTGCGGATCTGGGCCGGTACGGCGGCTATTCTGCGTCAGACGTG
This sequence comes from Micromonosporaceae bacterium, assembly GCA_050701635.1. Taxonomy (GTDB): domain Bacteria; phylum Actinomycetota; class Actinomycetes; order Mycobacteriales; family Micromonosporaceae; genus WHSM01. The sequence goes on from JBOGDF010000062.1 coordinate 12,725, forward strand.
TGGGCCGGACGGTGTGATCGTCCGGCCGTCCGCATGGCGGCTCGGCCAGGCGGCGAATGGCACCAGGAGGTAGGGCGTGACTCAGGTCGCACCGAAACCGATCGTGACGCGGCCGTGGCCGGTGCACCGGCCGGTCAAGGGCTCGGCGTTCGCGCGGATTCTGCGTACCACCGACGCGAAGCAGATCGGGATCATGTACCTGGTCACGTCGTTCGTGTTCTTCATGATCGGCGGCGCGCTGGCCCTGCTGATGCGCGCGGAGCTGGCCCGGCCCGGGATGCAGTTCCTGTCGCCGGAGCAGTACAACCAGGCGTTCACCATGCACGGCACGATCATGCTGCTGCTGTTCGCGACGCCGGTGCTGTTCGCCTTCGCCAACTACATCGTGCCGCTGCAGATCGGCGCGCCGGACGTGTCGTTCCCGCGGCTGAACTCCTTCGCGTACTGGCTGTACGCGCTCGGCGGCACCATGGTGGTCGCCGGCTTCATCACCCCGGGTGGGGCGGCGGACTTCGGCTGGTTCGCGTACACCCCGCTGTCCAGCGTGATCCACTCGCCGGGCGTCGGCGCCGACCTGTGGATCGTCGGCCTGCTGATCTCCGGTCTGGGAACCATCCTGGGCGGCGTCAACATGGTCACCACCGTGCTGACCCTGCGCGCGCCCGGCATGACCATGTTCCGGATGCCGATCTTCACCTGGTGCATCATGATCACCAGCCTGCTGGTGCTGATGGTGTTCCCGATCCTGGCCGCAGCGCTCTGTGCCCTGATCGCCGACCGGCAGCTCGGCGCCCACGTCTTCGACCCGGAGACCGGCGGCGCGATGCTCTGGCAGCACCTGTTCTGGTTCTTCGGGCATCCCGAGGTCTATATCGTGGCGTTGCCGTTCTTCGGGATCATCTCCGAGATCATCCCGGTGTTCAGCCGCAAGCCGATCTTCGGCTACAAGACGATGATCGGCGCGATCATCGGCATCGCCGGGCTGTCGATGACGGTGTGGGCGCACCACATGTTCGCCACGGGCCAGGTGCTGCTGCCGTTCTTCTCGTTCCTGTCGTTCGTGATCGCGGTGCCGACCGGGATCAAGTTCTTCAACTGGATCGGCACCATGTGGCGCGGCCAGTTGACGTTCGAGACGCCGATGCTGTTCTCGATCGGCTTCCTGACGACCTTCCTGTTCGGTGGCCTGTCGGGCGTGCTTCTCGCCTCGCCGCCGATCGACTTCCACGTCTCGGACACGTACTTCGTGGTGGCGCACTTCCACTACGTACTGTTCGGCACCATCGTCTACGCGGTGTACGCCGGCGTGTATTTCTGGTTCCCGAAGATGACCGGCCGGATGCTCGACGAGCGGCTCGGCAAGGTGCACTTCTGGATGACCACCATCGGCTTCCACATGACGTTCCTGGTGCAGCACTGGCTGGGCACCATGGGCATGCCCCGCCGGTACGCCGACTACCTGCCCGGCGACGGCTTCACCGAGCTGAACACGATCTCGACGATCGGCTCCTTCCTCACCGGCATCTCGACGCTGCCGTTCCTGTGGAACGTGTGGAAGTCGTACCGGGCCGGCCGTACGGTCGACGTCGACGACCCGTGGGGTCACGGCGCGTCGCTGGAGTGGGCGACCTCGTGCCCGCCGCCGCTGCGCAACTTCGACTCGATGCCGCGGATCCGCAGCGAGCGCCCCGCGTTCGACGCGAAGTTCCCGCACCTGGCCCCTGGCGCTTCGCTGGACGCCCCGCCCGAAGGCGGCGCCAAGCCGGCGTCGCTGGACTCGGTCGACGGCGCCTCGTTCCCGGTCGAAGGCGGCACCCCCGGCGCCGAGAAGGACCACAGCCCCGGCCCCGACCCCGCGTAACGGCCCCGGTCGCAGTAGCGGCCCCGATCGCAACACCCCAAGATCGCGATCTCGGGAACGCTGCGGCGTATCCGGGAGCGGATTCGTTCCCGAAACCGCGATCTCAGCTCACCGGCGCCGCCGCAGCACCGTCTAGCCAGCTGTCGGCCGCCCTCCGAGTAGATCTTGGAAGTTTAGTGTCGAATACTGACACCAAACTTCCAAGATCTCTGTGATGGCGCGCAAGGCGCCGCGCCGCGGTGCGGCAGTAGAGCGGCGCGGTGGCTCGGGCGAGGTGCGGCAGGCTGCGCGGCGGTAGGCGGCGCGTGGTCGTAGGCGCGGCAGCGTGTGCGCGGGCCGTGCCGCACCTGCGGGTGCCCGCATCGCGCGGTGTGCGCCGCACCTGGTGGCCCACACCTTGCGGTGCGCGCTGCACCTGGGGGTCCCCACACCTTGCGGTGCGCGCCGCACCTGGGGGTCCCCAACACCTTGCGGTGCGCCGCACCTGCGGTGGCTCGCGTCCTGCAGGTGCGCCGGCGAGTGGGTTAGTCGTCGTTGCGGGAGGTCCAGCGGAACGTACGCAGGCAGAGCACCAGGCCGACCGCGATCCAGATACCGAGGATCAGGGCGATCCGGCCCAGCTCCCAGGAGCCGGCGGGCTCGTGGGGGGCGTACGAGTCGGGCAGGAACACCGCGCGCATGCCCTGCGTCATCCACTTCAGCGGGAAGATCGCGGCGATCTGCTGCATCCAGCCGGGCAGCGCGGTGAAGACGAAGAACACGCCGGAGATGAACTGCAGCGCCAGCGCCACCGGGGTGACCACCGCGGGCGCCCGCTTGCCTTCGCGGGGCACCGACGAGAACGCGATGCCGCACAGCGTGCAGGCGGCGATCCCGAGCACGCTGACCCAGGCCAGGGTCAGCCAGCGGTCCAGGGTGGTCGGCAGCGTGACGCCGTAGAAGATCGCGGCGACCGCGAGCAGCACCGCCATCTCCAGCAGCCCGCACACCGTGACCATCACGATCTTGCCGAGGAAGTACGCCGAGCGCGGCATCGGCGTACCGGCGAGGCGCTTGAGTACGCCGCGGTCGCGTTCGATCGGGATCTGGATCGCCAAGGTCTGGAAGCTGATCGAGAGCAGCCCGGCGGCGATCATGCCGGCGACGAAATACTGCGTGAAGCTGACGCCGGGGGCGATCTCCTGGTGGAAGATCGAGCCGAAGATCACCAGCAGCATCACCGGGAACAGGAACGAGAAGATCACCGACTCGCGCCCCCGGAAGAACTGCTTGAGCTCGAGCCGTCCCCGCAGCAGCCCCAGCCGCAGCGCCCGGCCCGGTCCGGCGCGGACCACCGGGGCGCGTACGCCGGACTCGACCGCCATCACTCGTCCTCCTCGGCGCGGCCACGAGCGTCAGCGCCACCGCGAGCGTCGAGCACAGCGCCGGCGCGAGCGTCGATAGCAGCGCTGCCAGGAGCGTCGCCGCCGGCGTCGATCATGGCGTCTTCGCGGGCGTCGATCATGCTCAGGTACACGTCTTCCAGGGTGGGCCGCGTGACGGTGAGACCGGGCAGCTCGCCGTACTGGGAGACCAGCTCGGCGACGGTCTTGGCGGGGGTGTCGGTGGTGACCTCCCGTACGCCGTCCGGGGTCTGCCAGCGCACCGTCGCGGGCTGGCCTTCCCGGCCGCCGAGCGCGGCCGGCGTACCCACCGCGACGATCTTTCCCCGGTTGATCACCGCGACCCGATCGGCGAGCGCCTCCGCCTCGTGCAGGTAGTGGGTGGTGAGCAGGATCGTGGTGCCGCCCTCGGTGAGGCGGCGCGTGACGTCCCAGAACTCCCGGCGCGCGGCGGGGTCGAAGCCGGTGGTGGGCTCGTCCAGGAACAGCAGCTCCGGCCGGCCGACGATCGACAGCGCGACGTCGAGCCGGCGCCGCTGACCGCCGGAGAGCGTCTTGGCGCGGGCGTCGCGCTTGTGGGCCAGCCCGACCCGCTCGATCACCGCGTCCGGGTCGTCGGGGCTCGGGTAGTACGCCGCGAAGTGGTGCACCACCTCGGCCACCGACAGCTCCTCGAACTCGCCGGTGGACTGCAGCACGATCCCGATCCGGCTCCGCCAGTCGGCACCGCCGGCGCGCGGGTCGACCCCGAGCACCGAGACCTCGCCGGCATCCCGGCGCCGGAAGCCTTCCAGGATCTCCACGGTGGTGGTCTTGCCGGCGCCGTTCGGCCCGAGCAGCGAGAACACCTCGCCCCGGGCCACCTCCAGGTCGATCCCGTCCACGGCCAGCTGGGAGCCGTACGACTTGCGCAGGCCGCGTACCGAGATGGCGGCGGTCGGTTCCATGGCGTCCAGCCTGCCGTACCCCGGAATCCCGGTGACCGGGAGGGGCCACCCGCGACGGTTGCTGCATATCGTCAACGTCTGTTTGACTGCAGGCGGCAGAAACTTTCAAAACCTTTCCTGGAGGGGTACGTGGAGATCACCCGGCGCCATCTGCTGTCGCTGCTTCCCGCCGCGGGGCTGAGCGCGGTGATCACGCCAGGCCGCGCGGCCGCCGCCGCAGGCGCCCACGCTGGCGCCGACCCCGCAGCCGGCCCCACGGCCGAGCTCGCAGCCGAGCTCGCGGCCGACCGGACGCGGCTGCTCGCCAACACGGTGGCGATCTTCGCCGGCACCGCCGAGTCCAATGCCCGACCCGAGGTCGCGGCGAAGCTCAGCATCATCGAGCGGAATGCGCGGACCCGGCTGGCGGCGATGGACGCGGCCGGTGCCGGGGAGCTGTTCGCCGGGGTGCCGCTCGGCACCAGCGATCCGAACCTGACCACGTCGTACCGGAACCTGTACGAGATCGCGCTCGCCACGCGTACCCCCGGAAACGGGTTGTACGGCGACGCCGAGGTGCGACGGCGGGTGAGCGACGGGCTGACCTGGCTGTACGACCACTACTACGGCGACCAGTCGCAGGGCTACTACGGCAACTGGTTCAACTGGGAGATCGGCATCTCCAGCCACGTCAGCCGGACCCTGGTGCTGCTCGGCGACGCCGCCGACCCGGCGCTGACCAGCAGGTATGTCGCTGCGATGGACGCCTACCTGCGCAACGGCAAGGACGGGGACGTCGACCTGGATTCACGCTTCCACACCGGGGCCAACCTCGCCGACATCACCACCAACCGGGTGCTGCAGGGTGCGCTGCTCGGCGACGACGCCCGGATCGCGAAGGCGCTCACCGACCAGCGGACGGTGTTCGCGACCGTCGACCCGTACCACCTGCAGCACGGGGTCACCGACGGCCACTACGCCGACGGTTCGTTCATCCAGCACCACTCGGTGGCGTACACCGGGTCGTACGGCAAGGCGCTGCTGACCCGGGTGGTGCAGACCCTCAAGATCCTCGACGGCACCGGGTACGCCGACGGCGGCGCGCTGGCGCCCGTCGTCCACGGCTGGGTGCGGGACGGGTTCGCGCCGCTGATCTTCGAAGGCTGGATGATGGAGCTGGTCAAGGGCCGGGCGGTGTCGCGTACCGCCTCCGGCTACGACGACGTGGCGGTGGTGGTGGAGGCGATCGTCGACCTGGCCGACTACGCGCGCGACGCCGACGCCACCGCGCTGAAGAGCTACGTCAAGCACATCCGGACCAGCTCCCGGGCCGCGCTCAACCCGACCAACTTCGTCTCCCCGGTCAGCGTGGTGCGGTACGCCGACATCGTCGGCGACGCCGGAATCCCGGCCGCCGATCTCAACCCGGCCTCGCGCAGCGTCGCGTTCAACGCCATGGACAGGCACGTACACCGGCGCCCCGGGTACGCGTTCGCGCTGGCCCGCAGCTCGGACCGGATCAGCAAGTACGAGTACATGAGCGGCGAGAACCTGATGCCGTGGTTCCAGGGCGACGGCGCCTACTACCTCTACCTGTCCGGGCAGGACCAGGCGGGCGCGTACGGCGTGAACTACTTCGCCACGGTCTCGCCGTTCCGGCTGGCCGGCGTCACCGCGCCGGTGGAGCAGCGCCGGACCATCCCGGAGCTGTACGGCACGCCGTACTACGACAACCCGGCGCTCGGGTTCACGCCGTCGTCGGAGTCGCAGAACACGTACGTCTACTTCCCGCGCGGGCTCAACCGGCACTCCGGCGGCGCCGTGCTGGGGCCGTACGGCGCGGCCGGGATGGTGCAGTCGGACGACGTGGCGTACCTGCACAAACAGCAGGGGCGGCTGCCGGAGGACTTCGTGGCGTACCGCAACGCCAGCGCGACCAAGTCGTGGTTCCTGTTCGACGACGAGATCGTGGTGCTCGCCGCCGGGGTCGGCGACCCGGCCGGGCGGGCGGTGACCACGACGGTCGACTCGCGTACCGCCGCGCCGTCCGACGAGCTGGCCATCACCGGCGCGCTCACCGACGGCAGCCCCTGGTCCGGCACCGGCACCGCGCCGCTGCGCTGGCTGCGGTACGCCAACCGAACCCAGGGCCACGCCGTCGGGTACGCGTTCCTCGACGCGCCGCCGGTGAGCGTGGCGCTGGATCAGGTCGCCCGCAGCCTTCGCGTGGTGCGCACCTCGAACCCGAACACCACGGTCACCCGGTCGGTCTTCGGTGTCGGCGTCGACCGGCCGGCGGGTAGCGCGCCCGTGTCGCTGGCGTACGCCCTGGTGCCGCACGCGGACGAGGGTCGGCTGGCGGCGTACCACCAGGGGCCGTTGACCGTGCTGGCGAACCACCGGCGGATGCAGGCGGTGAAGCACACCGGGCTCGGGCTGACCGCCGTCAACGTGTTCGCGGACGGGCCGCAGGAGGCGGCCGGGGTGAGCGTCGACGGGCCCGCCTCGGTGATCGTGCAGACCCGCGCGGGCGGGCTGACTGCGGTCGGCGTGGCCGACCCGACCATGGACCGGGAAACGGTCTCGGTGCTGCTGCGTGGCCGCTGGCTGTCGAAAATCTCAGGAGACGAGGGGGTACGCGTCACCCGCGTCGCCGCCGGCACCCGCCTCGACGTCACCACCCACCACGCCTACGGCCGCACCCTCACCGCCACCCTCCGCGGCTGACGCTGCGTGAAGATCGCGGTTTCGGGAACGAATCGGAGCGTTTCATCGCCGTACCGTTCCCAAAGTCGCGATCTTGGGGAGGGGCAGCGAGGTGAGGGGGCGCCGGGGGGCGCCAGGGGGCGGCGGCGGTCGGGGCGGTGGCTAGGGCCTGTCCTGTAGATCTTCAGTCGGCTGCGACAGGCACCAGACGACGACCGGCCGCGTTGCAGAACCGTCCGGATACAACACCGGTATCCGGACGAACCTGCGCCTTGCCGGAC
>JBOGDF010000063.1:0-19852 GCA_050701635.1 Micromonosporaceae bacterium
CCCACGGGCTCCGCCTGGACCGACTCACCACCACCCAACGCACCATCCTCGACCTGCTCAACATCGACCTACCCTGGCCCGAACACAACGAGGGGTAAGCACATCAAGGTGCGGAAAATGCGGCTAGCCGAGTTGGGTAAGTACGTCGGCCGTGACGTGAGCGACCTGGACCCGCACCGCCCGTTCGTCGATGAGATCACCTTCCCCTGCCCGACCTGCGGCGAGACCGCCCGCCGGGTCGATGAGGTCATCGACGTGTGGTTCGACTCCGGAGCGATGCCGTTCGCCCAGCTCGGCGCACCGCACCGCAACGAGGAGGAGTTCGCCAAGAGCTACCCCGCACAGTTCATCTGCGAGGCCATCGACCAGACACGCGGCTGGTTCTACACGCTGATGGCGGTGGGCACCCTGGTGTTCGGCCGATCCTCCTACGAGAACGTGCTGTGCGTCGGGCTGCTCCTCGACGCCGAGGGCCGCAAGATGAGCAAGCACCTCGGTAACGTGCTGGAACCGGTCGGCCTGATGGACCAGCACGGCGCCGACGCCGTCCGATGGTTCATGCTCGCCTCCGGATCGCCATGGAACGACCGCCGCGTCGGCCACGAGGCTCTCGATGAAGTCGTCCGCAAGGTGCTGCTCACCTACTGGAACACCGCCGCCTTCCAGACCCTCTACGGCCGCGCGGCCAACTGGACACCTGACCCGACCACAACACCGCCCGCCGACCAGTCCATCCTCGACCGCTGGCTGCGCTCCGAGCTGGCCGCGCTCGTCATCGACGTGGACGAGGCGATGGAAGCGTTCAACGTCCAACAAGCCGCACGCCGCCTCGCCGAGTTCATCGACGACCTGTCCAACTGGTACGTGCGCCGATCCCGCCGCCGCTTCTGGCGCGGCGACCAGGCGGCGCTGGCCACCCTCCACGAGTGCCTGGAGACGGTGACGCGCCTGCTCGCCCCGATCGTGCCGTTCATCACCGACCGCGTCTGGCGCGCCCTCATCGTGCCCACCGACTCCGAAGCGCCCGACTCTGTCCACCTCGCCACCTGGCCCGAAGTGCGACGCGAACGCGTCGACACGAACCTCTCCCGGCACATGGCACTGGCACGCCGCATCGTGGAGGCCGGCCGCGCCGCACGCGCCGGCTCCGGCATGAAGGTCCGACAGCCACTCTCACGCGCGCTGATCGCGGCACCCGGCTGGGACTCGACACCTGACGAGTTGCGAGCCGAGATCGCCGATGAACTCAACGTGGCGAAGCTCGACGCCCTCAGCGAAGCCGCCGCCGTGGTCGACTTCACCATCCGGCCACAGTTCCGCACCATCGGGCAGCGATTCGGATCACGCACCCAACAAGTCGCCCAGGCCGTGCGCGCCGCCGACCCAGCCGAAACCGCCGCCGCGCTGCGCACCGCCGGGCAGGTGACGGTCATGGTCGGAGAGGAAGAGATCGTCCTCGGACCGGAGGAAGTCGAGGTGACGGAGACGCCCCGCACTGGCTGGTTCGTGGCCGCCGAGGGCACCGTCACCGTCGCACTCGACCTCGAAATCACTCCAGACCTGAAGACCGCAGGAATCGCTCGCGACGTGGTGCGGCTCATCCAGCAGGCCCGCAAGGACACCGGGCTGCACATCACCGATCGAATCAACCTGTGGTGGCAGGCCGAACCTGAAACCGCCGAGGCGATCCGCGAGCACCAACGAGCCATTAGCGACGAGGTCCTCGCCGTGACCTTCACCGAAGCAGCCGCGCCGGACGGCGTACCCGAGCACCAAGACGATCAACTTGGCGTGCGATACGCAGTTCGGAAGGCCCAGTAGGAATCCACATCGCGGGGCATTTCGGGCAGAGCGCGACGCAGGGATGATCCCCACGCCGAGAAGGAGAGCTGAGCGTGAGCGTGGGTACTCCTCGCACGACCGCATCCCCCTGCGTCGCGCGGACCCTTGCGCCCACCACCAGAGAAAGCGACTTCGATGCCGGTTGTTGAGCACGGAACCGCCGGAACCACCATCGGCACAGCCGCCGACAGGTACGGCGCCGCAGCCCGGCGCGGCGGCTTCTTCGAACGACAGGTCGGGGCGGCGCTGCGGGACTGGCTGTCCCGGCGGCCAGATCAGCTTCATCTGTTTCACGATCTTCAACGCCTACGCCAGGTGCGAGGGGCTGGCGCAGACAGTCTCGACCTCGGTGAGGCCAACATCGATCACGTTGTGTTGAGTGGCGAAGGGTGGCTGATGATCGATGCGAAGGGCTGCGGAGCTGGGGTTCTCGGCGTTGACGAAGCTGGTCGCGGCGTGCTGGTCCGAGCCGATGGAAGCGCCCAGCCTCAGCCCTGGATGGACCACGCGCGGTTCTACTCGCTGGCAGGCGCGTTGTTCCGCCTGACCAGTGGCAAGCGAGGTCACCCGGTGTGGGTTGTCCCCGACGACACCCGATATGACCAGAGCATCGGTAACGCAGCCTTCCTCCGGCGCGGTGGAACCATCGCCAACATCGGTGAGATTCGGGCGGGCGCGTTGGATCCGCGCCTTCCTGCGCCTCAAGCCGTGGCTGAGCCAGGCGACGTGGCTAGGCTGCTGTCACACCTCTGCGTGGCGTCGCCGTTGACGTAGCATGAGTGTCGCGGCGGACCCGGATGGACTCCCCGTACCCGGTCCGCGTCCGGCCGCGCTACTGGACTTCTCCCTAGGACAAGACGACGGAAGTGGCCGGACTGCGTCCGTTGGCCCGATAGTCGCTGTCCGACCGGAGCACCTTGACCAGGACAGATGCTCGCGCGTTGGACACAGGATGTCCGGTTGCCCGCAGGTGTTCGGTGAGCGCCGGCCTTGTGAGCGGTTGCCCTTGCGCGACCAACGCGTCCCGCGCCTGCCGAGCCGCAGGCAGCAGTTCCGCCACGTCCGCGACCTCGGCCGGGTCCGGGGCGCCGTCACGCCGGGCCGCTGATTTGTCCGTGTCCTGCCGGCGTGATGTCCCGGACCTGTCCGGGACACGCTTTGGCGGCGGTCGGTGTCCGGTCCGGGACAGGCGTGGCCGTGTCCGCCACAGGCTGGCCTCCGGTGACCGGCACTTGCTGGTGTCCGGGACTGATCTGGAACGCCTCGCGCTGTGCGGGCGTTGGCTCGCTGTGGGACCGGCCGAGGGCGATCTTGACCATCGCCAGGAAGCCGAGCGCGGGAAGGGCGGCGGCTATCCAGCCGATCACCGATGGCTCGGCTTCGACCACCTGGGCTGCGATGGACAGCAGTACGGCGCACACGAGCACGGTGGCAGGGAACCCCACCGGCTTGCCGCAGCGGCGTCGGCGCCGCAACTCCAGGCCGGAGGCGATCGACATCAGTTCGAGCACTACGGCGTCGGCCCACGCGAGCCAGCCGGTTTGGCCGTGAGCGGCGGCGACGTTGTGGACGTGTGTGAAGCTTGCCGCCCCGGCCGCGCAGCCGATGGCGAGCATGATCACGATCTGCGCGGCACCTTCGATCTTGCTGGCGCGATCGGCCACGCTGGCGCCGACCGGCGCGTTGGTCTGCCGGTTCGGTGAGTGCTGGGCGTTCATCGGACACCGCCCGTCCGCCTGGTCTTGGGCATGTCGACCGGTAGCGGTTCACCGGTGACCAGCAGGGCGGTTCGCATGGTGTTTCGTTCGGTGCACCACCCGATCTACCGTCTGAACAGCAGCATTGACGGATCTTGTGGGCCGTCTGGTGCGGCCCATGATCGTTTGGAAAGCGACTTCCCAGCGCCTACTTCTCTGGAAACCGCGTCAGCCGGCAGGTGCGGAGGGACACACCGCGTCAGTCGGCGGCGCGGAGCAGGCGGTGGGCGTGTGCGCGGAGCGCGTCGCGCAGCGCGCCGGGGGCGTCCTGCCCGGTGGTGGAGGTGTCGAGGACGAAGTCGGCGTCGAGCATGCCGAGGTACGCCGCCAGCATGCCGGGGTCGTCGGAGCCGACCTCGATCCGGCACCGGTCGTCGCTCACCGGCTCCACCTCAATCGACGCCGGCAGCCTGGCGCGGACGGCGCCGGCGGGCGCCAGCACCGTGACGCTGGCCCGGTAGCGCCAGGTCGCGGTATCGACCCCCCGGTTGACGTGGTTGGCGATATCGCCGCCGGACGGCAGCTCACGTGGCGTGAAGCGCGGGCCGGAAGGGGTGCGCGGCGCCATCCGGTCCACCCGGAACGTACGCCAGTCGGCCCGCTCGACGTCCCAGGCGACCAGGTACCAGCGGCGGGCGCGGTGCACCAGCCGGTGCGGCTCGGTGTCACGCCGCGACGCGCCGCCGGAGTGGGTGCGGTAGTCGAAGCGCAGCCGTTCGTGGTCGCGGCAGGCCGCGGCGATGGTGGTCAGCACCTCGGCGTCGACGGTCGGTCCGGCACCCGGCACCGGCACCGTGTACGCGGCCAGCGCGTCCACCCGGCGGCGCAGCCGCGACGGCAGCACCTGCTGCAGCTTGGCGAGGGCGCGTACCGACGTCTCCTCGATCCCGGTGACGCCGCCCGCGGCGGTACGCAGCCCGACCACGACCGCCACCGCCTCCTCGTCGTCGAGCAGCAGCGGCGGCAACGCGGCACCGGCGCCGAGTCGGTAACCCCCGGCAACCCCGGGGGAGGCGTGGACCGGGTAGCCGAGCCCGCGCAGCCGCTCGACGTCGTTGCGTACGGTACGGGTCGTGACGCCGAGCCGTTCGGCCAGCTCGGGGCCGGTCCACTCGCGCCGCGCCTGCAGCAGTGACAGCAGTTTCAGGAGCCTCGCCGAGGTGTCCCACATTTCTGCGATCCTGCCCGTCATCGAGGAACAGTTCTTTCCGCAATGCCTTCTAACGTAGTCATCGTCAGCCACCCGGAGGAGACGACACGATGACCGAGATCCGCCCCTTCCAGATCGCGATCGACCAGGCCCAGCTCGACGACCTCGCCGGCCGGCTCGCCAACACCCGCTGGCCCGACGAGCTGCCCGGTGTCGGGGACAGCCGCGGCCTGCCGCTGGCGTACACCCGGCAGCTCGCGGAGCGCTGGGCCCGGCACGACTGGCGCGCGGCCGAGGCGAAGCTGAACGCGTACCCGCAGTTCACCACCGAGATCGACGGGCAGACGATCCACTTCCTGCACGTACGCTCCGCCGACCCGGACGCGCTGCCGCTGCTGCTCAGCCACGGCTACCCCAGCGGGTTCGCCGAGTTCACCGGTCTGATCGACCGGCTGAGCGAGCGCTACCACCTGGTGGTGCCGTCGCTGCCCGGTTTCGGCTTCTCCACCCCGGTACGCGACACCGGCTGGAGCATGGCCCGCACCGCCCGCGCCTGGGTCGTCCTGATGAGCCGGCTCGGCTATCACCGGTACGGCGTCCACGGCAGCGACGTCGGCGCCGGCGTCTCCGGCCTGGTCGCCGGGTTCGACCCCGAGCACGTGGTGGGCGTCCACGTGGCGACCGACCCGTACACCGCGGCGGCGACCGCGACGTTCATCCCCGGCATGGCCGACCGGCTCGACCCGGCCGACCCGGTGGACAAGCTGATCGCCGACCGGATGGCCGAATTCGAGCGGGAGGGCTCCGGCTACCTCGCGATCCAGAACAGCCGGCCCCAGACCATCGGGTACGCGCTGCACGACTCCCCGGTGGCGCAGCTCGCCTGGATCGCCGAGAAGTTCGAGGAGTGGACCGACCTGCCGTACGACACCGACGTGCTGCTCACCGTCGTCAGCATCTACTGGTTCACCGGCAGCGGGATCTCCGCCGCCCGGTTCCTGTACGAGCAGGCGCACAGCCAGGAGTGGGGTGCCCCGGTGACGGTGCCGCAGGGGTACGCGGTGTTCGGGGCCGACGAGACCGTACGCAAGCTGGTGCCCGCGCCGGCCGGCGCCCACTGGAGCGAGTTCGGCCACGGCCGGCACTTCCCGGCGCTGGAGTGCCCCGCGGACCTGGCGGGTGACCTCGACGCGTTCTTCGGGAAGCTGCGGTGACCGAGCCCGCGATCAGCCAGCGTGGCCTGAACCGGGCCACGCTGGCGCGCCAGCTGCTGCTGGAACGCGCCACCATGCCCGCCGTCGACGCGGTCGGGCACCTCGCCGGGATGCAGTCGCAGGCGCCGCTCGCCCCGTACGTCGGGCTGTGGACCCGGCTCGCCGGCTTCGACCCGGCCGCCCTGGCCGACGCCACAACCGGCCGTACGGTGTTGCGGGCGCACCTGATGCGTACCACCGTGCACCTGGTCACCGCCGCCGACTACCTCGCCTGGTACGGGCTGTTCGCGCCGCTGCACGCGCGTACGTTCGCCAGCCAGCCGTTCGCCCGGCAACTGGGCGGTGCCTCGCTGGCCGACGTGCTGGCCGTGGCCCGCCCGCTGCTCGCCGAATGCCCGCTCACCCGCGCTGAGCTGGGGAAACACCTGGCAGCACGGTGGCCGGACGCGGACCCCGCCGCGCTGGCGTACGCGGTGCACCACCACCTGCCCGCCCTGCAGACCCCGCCGCGCGGCGTCTGGGGGCGTTCCGGTCCGGCGGCGTGGACCACGGTCGAGTCCTGGCTGGGGAAGATGCCGAGTCCCGGGCGTGACGCATCGAGGGAGTCGGCACCTTCGTTTCGGCCGGTCGACGCCGACCCGGCGCCGGACCGGCTGGTGCTGCGGTACCTGGCGGCGTACGGACCGGCCACGGTCGCCGACGTGCAGGCATGGTCTGGGCTGACCCGGCTGCGCGAGGTGGTCGAGCGGTTGCCGCTGCGCCGCTTCGCCGGCGACCTGTACGACCTGCCCGAGGCGCCCCGCCCCGACCCCGACACCCCGGCGCCGCCCCGCTTCCTCCCCGAGTACGACAACCTGCTGCTCTCGTACGCCGACCGCACCCGGGTCAACCCGGACAAGCGCCGGGTGCCGCTGCCGCCGGGCAACGGCGCGAGCGGTGGCACCCTGCTGGTCGACGGGCTGTGGCAGGGGGAGTGGTCGCTGCGGCGGGAACCCGACGCCGCACGGTTGCGGGTCACGCTCTACCGGCCGGTGGCCGGCGAGGAGGCGATCGCCGCCGAGGGCGCCGCTCTGCTGGACTTCTTGGCACCGGAGGCGCCCAGCCGGGAGGTGTCGGTCTCCGGTCGCTGATGTCGTACCACCATGGAAGGGCTTGGGGGTATGGAGAGCGTCGCCTATAGACCGGCGAGGGTGAGCTCGAAGGAGTAGATCGAGGCGCGGTAGACGTGGTCGCCGTACTCCACGGCGCGGCCGTGGTCGTCGTACGCGGTGCGGCTCATGGTCAGTAGCGGGGCGCCTCTGGTCTCGTCGAGTACGCGCGCCTCAGCGGATCGCGCGGCGCGGGCCCCGATGGTCTGACTGGCCAGCTTCAGGTTCACGCCGCTGCGGCGCAGGATCTCGTACAGCCCGTGATCGCGCAGGTCGTCGCCGTCGAGGGTGAGCAGGCTGGTCGGCAGGTAGTTGTGCAGCAGTGCGAGCGGTTCGCCGTCGGCGTATCGGAGCCGCTCGATCGCGTACACGTCGGTGCCTTCGGCCAGGCCGAGGGCGTGCGCCACCGTGCCGTTCGCCGCCTGCACCTCGAAAGAGAGTACGGCGGTACGCGGCTTGCGCCCGGTCTTCCGCAGGTCGTCGTGCAGGCTGGTCAGCTCCAACGGGCGCCGCACCTTGGGGTGCACCACCTGGGTGCCGACGCCGCGCTTGCGTACCAGTAGTCCGCGCTCGACCAGGTGCTGGATCGCGCGCCGCATGGTGGGGCGGGACAGGCCGAGCTGGTCGGCGAGCGCGATCTCGTTGTCGAGGCGGCTGCCGACCGGCAGTTCGCCGGACTCGATCAGGTGCTCCAGGTGCTGGGCGACCTGGAAGTAGAGCGGGACCGGGCTGGTGCGGTCCAACCGTACGGTCAGGGCAGGGCGGGTCACGGAGCACCTCACCGGGGAGTCGGCTCGCTGGCCGGGCCAGTATCGCACAGACAACCCAAAGACAGATAGACAGAATGTTAAGACAAAGTATTGACGCGCTCACGGCACCCGGAGTAGAAAAACAGCCACGCGGTACGTACCAGCCCCAGGGGAAGGAACGGAATCCATGCGCGTGGGACTCATCGGAGCCGGACGGATCGGCGCCCAACACGCGGCCACGCTCCAGGATCTGCCTGAGGTTACGTCGCTGGTGGTCGCCGACGCGGACCCGGCGCTCGCCCGATCGGTCGCCACCGCGCTCCGGACCGAGGCTGCCGAGAGTGTGGCTGCGGCGCTCGCGGGCGGGCTGGACGCGGTGGTGATCGCCGCCGCGACCTCGGCCCACGCGGAGCTGATCCACCTTGCGCTGGACGCGAAGCTGCCGGTGTTCTGCGAGAAGCCGGTGGCGCCCGGCGTCCCCGGTACCCGGGAGATCATCGCGCACGTCGCGGCGAGCGGCGTACCGCTGCATGTGGGGTTTCAACGGCGGTTCGACGCCGGCTACCGGGCGCTGCGGGAGGCGGTGCGGTCCGGGCGGCTGGGCTGGGTGCATACGCTGCGGGGATGCACCGCGGACGCGGCACCGCCGCCGGCGGCGTACCTTCCGGCGTCGGGTGGGATCTT
Source organism: Micromonosporaceae bacterium (assembly GCA_050701635.1). GTDB lineage: Bacteria > Actinomycetota > Actinomycetes > Mycobacteriales > Micromonosporaceae > WHSM01. Next base: position 8,545 of record JBOGDF010000063.1, read on the forward strand.
TCGGGACTGCGCGGTGCACGACTTCGACGCGATCCGTTGGGTCACCGGACGCGAGGTGACTCAGGTGTACGCCACCGGCGCGAACAAAGGCGAGCGCTTCTTCGCCGACGCCGGCGACGTGGACACCGCGCACGCCGTACTGACCCTCGACGACGGCACCCTCGCGTCGGTGAGCTGCACCCGGTACAACGGCGCCGGGTACGACGTACGCCTGGAGGCCTGCGGCTCGGAGGGCAGCATGGTCGCCGGGCTGGACGACCAGACGCCGCTGCGGTCGGCCGAACCGGGGGTGAGCTGGCCTGCCGGCGAGGCGTACCGGGCGTTCCCGGACCGGTTCCGCGACGCGTACGCCGCCGAGCTGCACGCCTTCACCGAGCTGGCGGCGGGGCGGATCGACAGCCCGTGCACCGCCGAGGAGGCGCTCGAAGCGTTGCTGGTCGCCGAGGCGGCCGAGCTGTCCCGCCGGGAGCGCCGCCCGGTCGCGATCGAGGAGGTCCGGTGACGGCCAACCCACTGCTCGACCGGATCGCCGCCGCGCCGATCTCCTGGGGAGTCTGCGAGGTGCCCGGGTGGGGCCACCAGCTACCGCCCGAGCGGGTGCTCGCGGAGATGCGGGAGCTGGGCGTCGCCGCCACCGAGTTCGGGCCGGAAGGGTTCCTGCCCGACGATCCGGGCGCGAAGGCGCGGCTGCTGGCGGCGTACCACCTGAAGGCGGTGGGTGGGTTCGTGCCGGTGGTGTTGCACGACCCGGGTGTGGATCCGCTGCCGGCGGTCGACCGGGCGCTGGACGGCTTCGTCGCCGCCGGCGCGGGCGTGCTGGTGCTCGCCGCCGCCACCGGGTTGCAGGGCTACGACAGCCGCCCCGAGCTGGACGAGGTCGGCTGGAAGACGCTGCTGTCCCAGCTGGACCGGATCGCGCACCACGCCGCGAGCCGAGGCGTCACCGCCACCCTGCACCCGCACGTCGGCACCATGATCGAGAACCACGACGAGGTGCGGCGGGTGCTGCACGGCTCCGAGGTACTGCTGTGCCTGGACACCGGTCACCTGCTGATCGGCGGCACCGACCCGGTCACGCTGGCCCGCGCGGTACCCGACCGGATCGCGCACACCCATCTCAAGGACGTCGACGCGGCGCTCACCGCTCGGGTGCAGTCCGGCGAGATCGGCTACACCGACGCGGTACGCGACGGCATCTACCGCCCGCTCGGCCAGGGCGACATCGACATCGCCGCGATCCTCACCGCGCTCGGCCCCGACTACCCCGGCTGGTACGTGATGGAGCAGGACACCATCCTGACGGCCGAGCCGACCGACGAAGGACCCATCGACGCGGTGCGCGCCAGCATCGACTACCTACGGGGGCTGGGGCGATGACTGACATACTCACCGCCGGCCGGCTCGGGGTCGACATCTACCCGCTGCAGAGCGGGGTCGGGCTGGAGCACGTCAGCTCGTTCGGCAAGTGGCTCGGCGGCAGCCCGACCAACGTCGCGGTCGCCGCCGCCCGACACGGCCGCAGCGCCGCGGTGGTCACCGGAGTCGGCGACGACCCGCTCGGCCGCTTCGCGATAAATGCTTTACGGGGGTACGGGGTCGACCCGCGCCACGTCGCCACGATCCCCGGCCGGCAGACGCCGGTGACATTCTGCGAGATCTTCCCGCCCGACCACTTCCCGATCTACTTCTACGGCCGCGACCCCGCCCCCGACCTGCTGATCGACCAGTTCGACCTCGACGCCGTACGCGAGGCCAAGGTCTTCTGGGTGACCGTGACCGGGCTGTGCGCCGAGCCGAGCCGCAGCGCGACCCTGGCCGCGCTGGCCGCTCGCGAGAAGCGCGGCATCACCGTGCTGGACCTGGACTACCGGCCACAGTTCTGGTCCTCCCGGGACGAGGCCCGGCGCTGGGTGCAGCAGGCGCTCGGCCACGTCACCGTCGCCGTCGGCAACCTCGACGAGTGCGACACCGCGGTCGGGGTCACCGAGCCCGGCGCCGCGGCGGAGGCGCTGCGGGAGCGCGGCGTACACCTGGCTGTGGTGAAACAGGGGCCCAAGGGGGTGCTCGCTGACGACGGCGCCGCCGTCTGCGAGGTGCCCCCTGTGCCGGTCACGGTGGTGAACGGGCTCGGCGCCGGCGACGCGTTCGGCGGCGCGCTCTGCCACGGGCTGCTCGCCGGCTGGGAGCTGCCCCGGGTGCTCCGGTTCGCCAACGCGGCAGGGGCGATCGTCGCCTCCCGGCTGGCCTGCTCGGACGCGATGCCGACCAGCGCCGAGGTCGAGGCGCTGCTGCGGGAGGCCGGCGATGAGTGAGCTGTCGGAGCTGCTCGACGTACGGGTCCACCGGCCGCACGCGATCGCCGACGCCGCCGCCCGGCGGGTACGCCGTGACCGCCTGGTCGGGCCGAGCGGGCGGCTGTTGATCATCGCCGCCGACCACCCGGCGCGGGGCGCGCTGCGCGCCGGGGAGCGGCCGTTCGCGATGGCCGACCGGATGGGGTTGCTGGAGCGGCTGCGGCTGGCACTGTCCCGCCCCGGCGTCGACGGGCTGCTCGGCACCGCCGACATCATCGAGGACCTGCTGCTGCTCGGCGCGCTCGACGACAAGCTCGTGATCGGGTCGATGAACCGGGGCGGGCTGGCCGGCACCGTCTTCGAGATCGACGACCGCTTCACCGGGTACGACGCCGCCGCGGTAGCCCGGATGGGGCTCAACGGCGGCAAGATGCTGTTCCGGATCGACCCCGCCGACCCGGCGACCGCCTCCACCATGGAGGCCTGCGCGCAGGCGGTGAACCAGCTCGCCGAGCACCGGCTGATGGCGATGGTGGAGCCGTTCATCTCGCACCGGGTGGACGGGCGGGTCCGCAACGACCTGTCTTCGGAGGCGGTGATCCGGTCCATGACGGTAGCCAGCGGGCTCGGCGCCACCAGCGCGTACACCTGGCTGAAGGTGCCGGTGACCGACGACATGGAGCGGGTGATGGCGGCGAGTACGCTGCCCGCCCTGCTGCTCGGCGGTGAGGTCACCGGCGACCCGGACGCCACGTACGCCCGCTGGCAGAAGGCGCTGCGGCTGCCGACCGTGAAGGGGCTGGTGGTGGGGCGCGCCCTGCTCTACCCACCCGACGACGACGTGGCGGGCGCCGTGGACACCGCGGCCAGCCTGCTGGGGAGGAGCGCGCTGTGACTTCGAAGCTGCACCTGCCCGCCGGGTCGGCCACCGACGGCGGATACCCGCTGGTGGTGACCCCGGAGACCGCTGGCTGGACGTACTCGGGGCTCAGGGTCTTGGAGCTGAGCGCGGGTGGGTCGCACACCCTCGCCACCCGGGACGAGGAGATGCTGGTGCTGCCGCTGGCCGGGGCGTGCGGCGTGGAGTGCGATGGCGAGACGATCGCGCTCACCGGGCGGCGGGACGTGTTCTCCCGGGTCACCGACTTCGCCTACCTGCCGCGGGACGCGTCGGTGTCGATCCGGTCCGAGCAGGGTGGCCGGTTCGCCTTGCCGTCCGCTCGCTGCGAGCGCCGGCTGTCCTTCCGGTACGGCGCCGCCGAGGACGTCCCTGTCGAGCTGCGGGGCGCGGGCGCCGCGAGCCGGCAGGTGAACAACTTCTGCGCCCCCGACGCGTTCGACTGCGACAAGCTGATCGCGGTCGAGGTGCTGACCCCGGGCGGCAACTGGTCGTCGTACCCGCCGCACAAGCACGACGAGGACCGCCCGGGCGAGTGCGTACTGGAGGAGATCTACTACTTCGAGGTCGACCGTGGCGGCATCGGCTACCAGCGGGTGTACGGGGCGGTCGACGTACTGGCGGAGGTGCGTACCGGTGACGCGGTGCTGATCCCGGCCGGGTGGCACGGCCCGTCGATGGCCGCCCCTGGGTACCACCTCTACTACCTCAACGTGATGGCCGGCCCGGGCGCCGAGCGGGCCTGGCTGATCTGCGACGACCCGGCCCACGCCTGGGTACGCGACACCTGGCCCGACCAGCCGGTAGATCCTCGGTTGCCGATGACCAGCGGGAGGCCGTCATGAGATTCACCGTCGCCCAGGCGCTGGTCAGCTTCCTCGCCGGGCAGTTCACGGAACGCGACGGCGTGCAGCGACCGTTGTTCGGCGGGTGCTTCGGCATCTTCGGCCACGGCAACGTCGCCGGGATCGGTGAGGCGCTGCTGGACGCCAGCGCCGACGGCACCGACCTGCTTCGCTACTACCAGGCGCGCAACGAGCAGGGGATGGTGCACGCCGCGGCGGCGTACGCCCGGATGACGAACCGGATGTCCACGCTCGCCTGCACCAGCTCGGTCGGCCCCGGCGCGACGAACATGGTCACCGGCGCGGCGCTGGCCACGATCAACCGGCTCCCGGTGCTGCTGCTGCCCGGGGACGTGTTCGCGACCCGGGTCGCCAACCCGGTGCTGCAGGAGCTGGAGGATCCCCGGTCGTACGACGTCTCGGTCAACGACTGCTTCAAGCCGGTGTCGAAGTACTTCGACCGGATCAACCGCCCTGAGCAGCTGCCGTCCGCGCTGCTCGCCGCGATGCGGGTGCTCACCGACCCGGCGGAGACCGGCGCGGTCACCCTCGCGCTGCCACAGGACGTGCAGGCCGAGGCGTACGACTGGCCCGAGGAGCTGTTCGACCAGCGGGTCTGGCCGGTACGCCGCCCGCTGCCGGACGACGCTTCGCTGCGGGCCGCGGCGGCGCTGCTCCGCGAGGCCGAGCGGCCGCTGATCGTGGCCGGCGGCGGGGTCATCTACTCGGAGGCGACCGGCGCGCTACGGTCCTTTGTGGAGGCCACCGGCATCCCGGTCGCCGAGACCCAGGCCGGCAAGGGGTCGCTTCCCTACGACCACCCGTGCAGCGTGGGGGCGATCGGCGCTACCGGGACCACGGCGGCGAACGCGCTGGCCCGCGAGGCGGACGTGGTGCTCGGCATCGGCACCCGCTACAGCGACTTCACCACCGCGTCCCGCTCGGCCTTCCAGCACCCGGGCGTACGGTTTTTCAACCTGAATATCGCGTCCTTCGACGCCGCGAAGCACTCCGGGCTGGCGCTGTTCGGCGACGCCCGCGCCGGGATCGAAGCCCTGGCCGGCGCGCTGCACGGCTGGTCGGTGGCGGCGACCTATCGGGAACGCGCCCGCACGCTGGCCGGGGAGTGGGACTCCACTGTGGAGCGGGCGTACCGGCTGGGGCACGGGCCGCTGCCTGCGCAGAGCGAGATCATCGGCGTGGTGAACGAGGTGAGCCAGCCCCGCGACGTGGTGGTCTGCGCCGCCGGCTCGATCCCCGGTGACCTGCACAAACTCTGGCGTACGAGGGACCCGAAGCAGTACCACGTCGAGTACGGCTACTCCTGCATGGGCTACGAGATCGCTGGTGGCCTCGGGGTGAAGCTGGCCGCGCCGGACCGCGAGGTGTTCGTGATGGTCGGCGACGGCTCCTACCTGATGATGGCGCAGGAGCTGGTCACCGCCGTCGCCGAGAACCTCAAGCTGATCGTGGTGCTGGTGCAGAACCACGGCTTCGCCTCGATCGGCGCGCTGTCGGAGTCGGTCGGGTCGCAGCGGTTCGGCACCCAGTACCGGTACCGGAACCCGTGGACCGGCCAGCTCGACGGGGACGTTCTCCCGGTGGATCTCGCCGCGAACGCCGCCAGCCTGGGCGCGGACGTGCTGCGCGCCGGCACCGTCGAGGAGTTCCGCGCCGCGCTGCACAAGGCGCGGGAGGCCACCCGTACCACCGTGGTGTACGTCGAGACCGACCCGCTGGCGCCGGCGCCGGGCAGCGACGCCTGGTGGGACGTACCGGTCGCCGAAGTGTCCACGCTGGACACCACCCGAGCCGCCCGGGAGCGGTACGAAGCAGCCAAGCGCGCTCAGCGCCCGTACCTATAGAAGGACCGACCATGCGCACCATCGAGCACTGGATCAACGGCAGCCACACCCCCGGCGCCGCCACCCGGCACGCCCCGGTGTGGAATCCGGCCACCGGCGAACAGCAGGCGCGGGTGGTACTTGCCGAGACCGCCGACGTGGACGCCGCCGTGCAGGCCGCGAAGAAGGCATTCGAGGAGTGGCGGGACGTCTCGCTGACCCGGCGGGCCCGGGTGATGTTCGCCTTCCGGGACCTGGTGGAGCGGCACCTCGACGAGCTGGCGCAGCTGGTCGCCGACGAGCACGGCAAGGTGCTCTCCGACGCCAAGGGCGAGGTGATCCGCGGCATGGAGGTGGTGGAGTTCGCCTGCGGCATCCCGCAGCTGCTGAAGGGCGAATTCTCCGACCAGGTCTCCACCGACGTCGACTCGTACTCGTTCCGGCAGCCGCTCGGGGTGTGCGCCGGCATCACGCCGTTCAACTTCCCGGCGATGGTGCCGATGTGGATGCACCCGGTGGCGATCGCGACCGGCAACACGTTCGTGCTCAAGCCCAGCGAGCGCGACCCGTCCGCGTCGGCCCGGATCGCCGAGCTGTACGCCGAGGCCGGCCTCCCGGACGGTGTCTTCAACGTCGTACAGGGGGACAAGGTGGCGGTCGACGCGCTGCTCGACCACCCGGACGTGGCGGCGGTGTCGTTCGTCGGCTCCACCCCGATCGCCCGGTACGTCCACCAGCGGGCCACGAGCACAGGCAAGCGGGTGCAGGCGCTGGGCGGCGCGAAGAACCACGCCGTCGTGCTCCCCGACGCCGACCTGACCTTCGCCGCCGAACACCTGATCGCCGCCGGGTACGGCTCCGCCGGCCAGCGCTGCATGGCGATCTCCGCCGTGGTGGCGGTCGGCGCCGCGGGCGACGAGCTGGTCAACCTGCTGTCGGAGAAGGCCCGCGCGATCCGGGTCGGCCCCGGCCGGGAGCCCGGCTCCGAAATGGGTCCCGTGGTGACCCGCGAGGCGCGAGAGCGGATCACCGACTACGTGGAGCGCGGTGTCGCCGCCGGCGCCAGCCTGGTGGTCGACGGGCGGAACCTGTCGGTCGCCGGGCACGAGTCCGGGTTCTTCCTCGGGCCGTGCCTGTTCGACCAGGTCACGCCCGGGATGGACATCTACACCGACGAGATCTTCGGCCCGGTACTGGTGGTGCTGCGGGCGGAGACGCTCGACCAGGCGATCGACCTGATCAACGCCAACCCGTACGGCAACGGCACCGCGATCTTCACCAGCAGCGGCGAGGCCGCCCGACGGTTCCAGCGATCGGTACGGGTCGGCATGATCGGCGTCAACGTACCGATCCCGGTGCCGATGGCCTTCTACTCGTTCGGCGGGTGGAAGGACTCGCTGTTCGGCGACACCCACATCCACGGTCCCGAGGGCGTCGCGTTCTACACCCAGGCCAAGGTGGTCACCAGCCGCTGGCCGCACCCCGCCCAGTCTCAGCACCACCAGGCGCATCTGCACTTTCCCACGGCGGTCTGAGCCGCCCATCCCAACGGAGGACACATGATCTCGCGGAAACGACTCCTCGTCTCGCTGCTCGCCGTACCCCTGCTGCTGAGTGGGTGCAATGCGGCCGGTACCGGCGAGGAGGGCGAAACGACAGACCTGACGTTCGCCGTGGTCTCGCACAGCAACCCGGGCGACAAGTTCTGGGACGTGGTCAAGAGCGGCGCCGAGAAGGCGGGCAAGGACCTCGGGGTCAAGGTGACCTACCAGGGCTCCGGAGAGCCCAGCCAGCAGTCGCAGCTCATCGACCAGGCGGTCAGCCAGAAAGTGGACGGGCTGGTGGTCTCGATGTCCAACCCGGACGCGCTGAAGGAGGCGATCGGCAAGGCGGTCGACGCCGGCATCCCGGTGATCACCATCAACTCGGGCGTCGACAAGTACCAGGAGTTCGGTGCGATCACCCACGTCGGGCAGACCGAGACCATCGCCGGTGAGGCGGCGGGCGAACGGCTCAAGTCCGAAGGCGGCAGCAAGGCGATCTGCGTGATCCACGAGGCGGGCAACGTCGGGCTGGAGGAGCGCTGCGCGGGCGCCAAGGCGAAGTTCGGCGCCGTCGAGAACCTCCAGGTCTCGGTCAGCGACCTGGCCGACGCCAGCTCGAAGGTCAAGGCGAAGTTGCAGTCGGACACGTCGATCGACTCCGTACTCACGCTGAACAACGGGGTCGCGATCGCGGCCCGGGACGCGATCCGGGACTCCGGCTCGAAGGCGAAGCTCGCCACGTTCGACCTGGACAAGGACGTACTCGCCGCGATCAAGGCGGGGGAGATCCTGTTCGCCGTGGACCAGCAGCCGTACCTGCAGGGCTACCTGCCGATCTCGTTCCTCTACCTGCACCACACCAACGCCAACGCCGTAGGCGGTGGTCAGCCGGTGCTCACCGGGCCGGGCTTCGTCGACAAGGCCAACGCCGACACGGTGGCCGAGTTCGCCGAGAAGGGCACGCGCTAAGGGTCCGGGTGGGGCGCCGCAGGGCGCCCCACCCCGAAGGGAGGCACCATGACCACCGCGGCCACCACCGCCGACGAACGCGTCGCCCAGGTCAGCCTGTTGCGCCGGCTGCTGATCCGGCCCGAGCTCGGCGCCGTGGTCGGGGCGATCGCCGTCTTCACCTTCTTCGCCTCGCTGTCGCCGGTGTTCCGGTCGGTCGACGGCGTCGCCAACTGGCTCGACCCGGCGTCCACGCTCGGGATCATGGCGGTGGCGATCGCGCTGCTGATGATCGGCGGGGAGTTCGACCTCTCGGCCGGCGTACTCACCGGCACCAGCGGCCTCACGCTCGCCCTGCTGACCAGTGTGTACGGCTGGGACATCTGGTCGGCGATGCTGGTCGGGCTCGGGCTGGCGCTCAGCATCGGGTTCTTCAACGGGATGATGGTGATCCGTACCAAGCTGCCGAGCTTCATCATCACGCTCGGCACCTTCCTGATGCTGCAGGGCATCAATCTGGGCGTCACCAAGGCGATCACCGGCAGCGTCCAGATCACCGGCATCGCGCTGGCTCCCGGCTACGACCTGGCTAAAACCATCTTCGCGAGTACGGTGCCCTTCCTGGGCGTCCAGTTCCGGGTCGCGATCTTCTGGTGGCTCGGGGTCACCGCGCTGGCGACCTGGGTGCTGCTGCGTACCAAGCCGGGTAACTGGATCTTCGCCGCTGGGGGCAACGAGCCGGCCGCCCGCAGCGTCGGCGTACCCACCGCGAAGACCAAGGTGGCGCTGTTCATGACCACCGCGTTCGCGGCCTGGCTGGTCGGCACCATCCTCGCGCTGCGGTTCACCTCGGTGCAGGCCAACACCGGTATCGGCCAGGAGTTCATCTACATCATCGCGGCGGTGATCGGCGGATGCCTGCTCCGCGGTGGGTACGGCTCCGCCATCGGCTCCGCGATCGGCGCTCTGATCTTCGGGATGGCCGACAAGGGCATCGTGTTCGCCGGCTGGGACTCCGACTGGTTCAAGTTCTTCCTGGGCGTGATGCTGGTGCTCGCCACCCTCACCAACAACCTGGTACGCCGGTTCGCGGAGGAGAAGCGGAAATGACTGCGTTGCTGGAAGTGCGCGACCTGGCCAAGTACTTCGGCAGCGTGATCGCGCTCAAGGACATCTCCACCACCGTCAATGCCGGCGAGGTGACATGCGTACTCGGGGACAACGGCGCCGGCAAGTCGACGCTGATCAAGGTGCTCTCCGGCGTACACCGCCAAGACGAGGGCGACTACCTGGTCGACGGCGAGCCGGTGCAGCTGGCCAGCCCGCGCGAGGCGCTGGACCGGGGCATCGCGACGGTCTACCAGGATCTGGCGATGATCCCGCTGATGTCGATCTGGCGGAACTTCTTCCTCGGCTCGGAGCCGACCAAGGGCTGGGGCCCGCTGCGCCGGTTCGACGTCGAGTTCGCCAAGCGGACCTGCCGGGAGAACCTACTCGCGATGGGGATCGACATCCGGGACCCGGACCAGCCGGTGGGTACGCTGTCCGGCGGCGAGCGGCAGTCGGTGGCGATCGCCCGCGCTGTCTACTTCGGAGCCCGGCTGCTGATCCTGGACGAGCCGACCTCCGCGCTCGGCGTGAAGCAGGCCGGCGTGGTACTCAAATACATCGTTCAGGCCCGGGACCGCGGGCTCGGCGTCATCTTCATCACCCACAACCCGCACCATGCGTACCCGGTGGGCGACCGGTTCCTGGTGCTCAAACGCGGCCGCAGCCTCGGCAACTTCGAGAAGCGGGACATCACCCGCGACGAGCTCACCAGGATGATGGCCGGCGGCGCGGAGCTGGAGCAGCTCAGCCACGAGCTGGAACGCGGCTCCGACAGCCACGTCGCCGCGATCGGCCACCAGCTCGAGGAACAGGCCCGCCAGCTGAAGCCCTGAGGGAAGCCTCAGAAGGTGTACGGCGTCAGGTACTCCGGGACCACCACCTCGGTCGTCGGGCTGGCCCTGCGTACGGCGGCGATCAGGGCGTCGAGCCGGACCCGGCTCCGGTCGTCGGTCTTCGGTGGGTTGCGCAGCGGCGACTCGAAGTCGTCCCAGTGCACCGGCACCACCGTGGCCGGGTGGTCCAGGGCGCGCATCAGCCGGGCAGCAGGTAGAGGCCCTACTCGCGCCGCACCGGACCGCCGGCTAGCGCCAATCACCAATCCGACGAGTTGCGTCACGTCCGACCCCGGCGAGCTCACCCTGTCGCCTCCAACTCTGCGATGAGATCATCACCGCACAGCTTCACTAACCAGCGAAGCGACTTGTCGCGAGTCGCCGCCAAGGCCGCAGCCGGCGGTGCCGCCAAGGCCGGCGCAGGCAGCGCCGGCTGGTCGCCGGCACGTCGTCATGCGGCACGCCCACCGCCATGGCAGCAGGGCACGCCGCCATGGTTAAGCGTGCGTCGATTGGATACCGTCGCGGCGTGCTCTCCGCCGCGTGACCACACGGAAGGGGTACGGCATGCCGCTGGTGAACGCCGCAGTCGTTCTGGTGGTCGCGCTGTGCGCGGTCAACCTGGTGACGCTCGCTCTGGTCCCGCGTGCCGCCAGTATCGAGGCCGGCACCCTGCGCCTGATTGCGAGGCCCTGATGGGGTACGTCGTCCTCGCTGGCCAGCTGCTGCTCGGGGGGATTTTCGCGGTGTCCGCGGTGTCGAAGGTGTGGCGCCGCCGCGCGTACCGCCGGTTCGTGACCGGCACGGCGGCGCTGCTCGGAGCGGCGCCCGGGACGCTCCGCTGGCTGGCACCCGCCACGGTGACGAGCATGTCCCGAGTCGCGTGGAACTTGGGTGACGATCCACGGTGAACTCTATGCGGCGGCGCCGACAGTGTCGGTGTCGGTGGGGGTGTCTGGGTGGGCGTGTCGGCGCAGCGCGTCGACGAGTTG
>JBOGDF010000064.1:0-19820 GCA_050701635.1 Micromonosporaceae bacterium
GGGTCGGGGCGGCAGCCTGCCGATGGCGACGAAGGCGCGCCGGACAGCCCGCCGGCCCCGGAACCGCCGCCGGTTCCCGGGGTGGGCCAGCCGGTCGCGCTGGACCCGTTGGCATACCCGATGGGGATTCCCAAGACCACCCTGCCGTACCTGAAGCAGGTGGTCGACGAGGTACGGCGGCTCGCCGCCGAGAAGGGTGTCTCCGCCACCGACGACCGCTGGGAAGCGTTGCCGCAGCGGCTGCTGGGCAACTACCGGGCGGTCTCCGGAAGCGGGCTCGTCATCCCGGTGGGCAAGGCCGAGGTGCTCTTCCACCTGAATCCGGGCAACGGGAAGGTGGCGCACAATCCGGCCGCCTCGAACCTGCACCGGGTTGAGCACGAGTCGGTCGACGACCGGGACCGCCGGGACGACGTCGCCGGACGCTTCCACGCCAACCAGTCGACTCAGGGCACATTCCAGACCGGCGGCCACTCGCAGAGCTCGACCGGGCAGGCCGGTGCGTTCCGGCTCCGGGTCGGCTTCAGCGGCGCTCTGGGCCTGGACCCGGTCCTGTTCCACGTGGCGAGGCTGGGCTTCTCCCTCTCCGGTACGACCAACCAGGTCAACCGGACCACCGGCCACTTCAAGGACGCCGAGGTCGGACACGTCGAGGACACCCGCGACCGCTCCACCCTCGTCGAGATGGACACCGACTGGACCGTCCAGTTCCGCAGCGATTCCACGCCATGGTCGGAGGTGCCCCCGACCCGGCCCGACACGGGCGGGGTAGCCGAGAAGGAGTTCCTGTACCTGTGGGTACCGAACCACTACCTGGGGCAGGCCGGTCCGCACGTGACGGCCAGCGCGCCGGAGCGGCCGGCCGAGGGAGCGACCCGGGAGCAGAAGGAGGCGTACCAGCGGTTCATCAGGAACCTCGGACAGATCCCGGACACCAACTTCGCCTCGAACCTGACGGGGCTGCCAGAGCTGTACGACCGGGTGCTCGCCAAGCTGTCCGAGGCGGGAGTCAAACTCGACCACGGCGGGATCCTGCGCAACCAGCTGATGCAGGGCCTGTGGAATCTCGACACCCACCTCGACACCGCGATCAACGAACGGCGCGGGTACCGCTTCGTCCTCACCCAACGCGGCCGGGCGGTCGCCGAGATCACCGTGCGCACCACGCGCTCGGAGCTCACGCCGGAGCGGGTCGGCGAGACCAGCAACGCGGCCCACATCGAGCGGGTCCGCACCGCGATCGCCAGCCACAGCTCGGGATTCACCCTCCACAACGACGGCACGTTCCAGGTGACCGGCGCGTTGGACCTGCTGCCGGTGCCCGGGGTCAGCCTCGGTGCGTCGGGATACGCCTCATGGAACTGGAGCAACGACGACGGCCTGAGCGCCAGCCGGAACAACCTGTGGGTACACGTGTCCCGCTTCGCCGGATACACCTCCGCGTACCGCATCGGGCTGACCCACGAGGCCGAGGTGACCGTACGCAAGAAGCCGGGCTACCGGTCGGCGAAGACCGACCCGGTGCCGGGCGACGCCCTCCTGCGCCTACCGGAGGCGGAGGCGTTCGCGCACGGCTTCCCGGTCGATCGCGAGACACTCACGGAGGATCCCGGCGACCGGAACACGGTGCCGTTCACGCGGGACGCGGTACGCGACAACCGCGTCGACACCCCGGCGACCGACGTCCGGCTGCCCGCCCACGTGCTGTCCGGCCAGGGCATCGGTCAGGGACTCGTCAAGGTCGACCGGCACATCCCGGAGGACCTGCTCGATGCGATGACCCCGCAGCTGCAGCGGCACGGCTTCCTGCCGCCCGATCTCCAACACCCGTTCCAGAAACGGCATCGGGGCAAGCTGCGCAAGGCCGGCACGGTCAGCAGCGAGATGGACAACCTCAAGCTGCTTCACCAGATGATCTACGACGGCCTCGACTCGCACTACGACGACATCCATCAGGACGGCATGTCGTTCACCCTGAAGCGGCGTAACGCCGGCACGGTACGCAGCGCGCGGATCACCGTCACCGCGCAGCAGGTGCTGACCGACCGGGTGGACCCGGAAACCGGCAACTCGGTGTACTTCAGGCGCCGTACCGGCGACTACCACGTGACCAACCTGGCGATGGGCCTGGACGTGGCCGGCCAGAGCGCGGGTGGCGGCCGGAGGTTCGCCGTCGGCCTCAACGCCGGGCTCGGCTTCCCGGCCCTGTCCAGGCTGCGGACCCTCAGGATGGGCGTGGAGTACAGCCGCGGCATGAGCGCCAGCCAGTCCGCCACCACCATCACCAACAATCCGCAGTTGCTGGAGTACCCCGGTGACGTCGACGAGTACCGGCTGCCCAGCAGGTACACGGTCACCATCGACTACGAGGACGAGTCGGTCCCGCAGTGGCGCGACTCCGAGCCGATCGTCGGCGACGCGACCGTACACCTGATCCCGCACTTCAACCCGCAGCCGCAACGGGACGCCGCGGCATCGCTCGACGTCCACAGCGTGGCGCCGGGCTTCGCCGCCCTGGACCGGCAGTTGACCGGAGGGGAGCACGAGGACCCGCCCGAGCACACCCCGGCCGACGTGCTCGACCAGGCGGTCGCGTACTACGTCAACACCAAGGGGCTGCTGGGCGCGGTCCGCAGCCAGGAACCCCGGCTCACCCAGCCGGGCAAGTCGGCCGACCAGGAGGCCGTCAACTTCGCCGGGACCATTGCCGTGGCCGCGCATGTCAGAGAGATCATGCGGGGTGAGTACACCACCGACACGCTCTTCGAGCCGGGCATCGTGCGCGACGAGTTCGGCGCGCTGTCGATCTCCGGCGAGATGGGCCGCTCGACATTCGCCGGCGCCACCCCCGACAAGTACGTGCTCGGCCTCATCAAGCTGATGCTGACCCAGGCCGGCCACAGCGCCAGCCGTACGAACGCGGTCAGCTGGACCCACCTCGACGCCGGTGGCGGCTTCGACGTGACGTCGCCGGGCGTACACCTGGCGAACGCGACCGGCGGCGCCGCCAGCTCGCACAGCTGGGGCTGGACCGAGGGGCAGGGGTACCGCCAGACCGGTGGCAAGGAGTTCCTCGAGCTCAACTTCCAGCGGGCGTACGCGTTCCGGACCACGGTCGACTACCAGGTCCACGCGGCCCACCAGAAGAAGTCCAAGGTCCTGCCCAGCAGCACGGTGGTGAAGGAACCGGACGTGGTGGAAGGCAGGGAGTTGATCTACCTGCTGTCCGAGCCGGACGCGCTGGACGCCTTCGCCGCGGGCAAGCTGCCCATCCCGGACGCGCAGCTGGCGGACGTCTTCAGCCGCTGGAGCGGTGGCGAGACCCATTTCAGCCCGTCCGTCCTGGCCCGGGCACTCGCCCGCTGGCACGGGGCGAACCGGGCCGCGGACGGGATCCCGGACCCGTACCGGGAGCGCCGGGTGGCCTGGGCCGACAAGCTGGCGTACGGGCACCGGGTCGACGCGGAGCCGATCCGCGACCCGGGCGCCCGCGAGGCGTTCGCCGCCGTGTTCCCGGTCAGCCTGGCGCCGGGCAGCAGACTCGACGCTCCGCCGCCGGCGAAAACGGCCCTGCCCACCTTCATCCCGCCCTACCTCACGCGGCGCGGGCCCAAGGCGGTCGGGCACGCCGGCTTCCACACCCTCAGCTACGACATCAACATGCCCAAACCGCCTGCCGGCAAGCCATTTGCCGACAGCAGTCGCGCCCGCACGACCCGCGTCAGGCGGGTCCATTTCGAGGACGAGGTCGCAGGCACCAGGAAATCCGCCCCCACCCGCCCTGGGCCTCCCTCTCGCGCCGGCAGCGATGCCAGGCGCGGCGGAACTCCCCCCAACATCGAATCCCTGCTGGAGCAGATGAAAGACGGCCGGTCGCCGGACGCCGGGACCGGTACGCCCCATCTCGTTGAGTCCCCCGTCGGGGAGACCCCGCCGGACATCGTCCGCACCCCCGATCCCGGCAGCCCCACGTCCCACCTCGGCGAGACCACTGACCCCGTGGGCAAGGGCAGGGCCAAGGCCGCTGAGCCTGCTTCGCCGGCGGACCGCTCCACCCCGCCGGTGGGCCCGGCGAACATGACCGCCGCTCAGAAGCGGAAGACCACCTTCGATCTGGTCTACGAGGCCGTCGAGTCGGCCGCGCCCGGGCTGCTCGGCAAGCGGCAGCGGGACTGGAAGCCGACCGGGCAGCAGGTGTGGTACAGCCGCCGGGCGGGGTCTGGCGAACTCGGCCGTCTGCAGGGTGGCATCGACGCGTTGCAGGCGATGCTGTCCGGTGACCGCGAGCAACCGCTGATCGAGGACATGCTCAGCGAGAACGGGATGCGGTTCTACCTGGTGAACCCGATCGACTGGGTGCAGTCCGACGTGGTCGAGTTGACGCTGCGGATGGAGCTGACCTCGGTACCGGAGATCATCGATTTCATCCCGGACAGCGGCCTGGAGAACTACAGCCACGGCTACACGGAGCTGAGCCGCTTCAAGAGCCGTGACTCGACGCAGCGGTACGCGCTCCCCAATGTCGGGCTGGGCGGGGAGCACGGCACTTCCGGCGGCCCCGCGATCAGCATGAGCGGCGGCGCGCACGGCAGCACCCGCCAGGCCGACGAGAACATCGTCGAACAGACCGTGTACGACTGGACCGGCCACTACCGGGCCAAGACCCGGTTCAACCTGGTGATCGACGTCCGGCGGGTGAAGATGGCCGGCCGGCCGCTCAACAACAAGCTCGCCTCGTGGACGCGTACCTGGTCCGGGCCGGATCAGCCAGTGAGTGAACGGCATCCCGGCGAGCTGGTCCTGAAGATCCCGCGTGGCCTGGCCGAGGCGGCGCCACTGTACGGGCCGCATGCGTTGCCCGACCTGTCACCGCTGCCGCCGCTGCCCGCCGACGGGGTGGTCAGCGCGGTCCTGCTCGACGATGCGCTGCCGGTCGCGGAGCGGCTGATGACCGACGCGTTCGGAGACCACGCCGACACGGCCGAGTTCCGCGCCGCCCTGACGCTGCCGCATCTGCTGTCCCGTACCCACCTGGCAAACCACCTGCTCAGGGCGCTCGGCGGCAAGACCCACGTGCTGGCCAGGGGCTTGTTCGTACCGGGGCATTCCGGCGACCGGGCCGACCTGTCCATCACCGGCGAGCTGTACGACATGCAGATCATCGCGCCGATCGCGAACACCGGCACCGGTCGCTACGCCAAGTACCTGAGCACCACCAGCTCCAGCATCAGCAACGACCACTGGAGCACACCCAGCTTCTCCGCCGGCGTCGACCAGGCCGGTAACACCCATGTCGTCGACCCGGGCAACGCCGACCAGCCGTGGGGGCACAACGAGGCGAGCGGCAGCTCCGGGCTCAGCCGGCAGGCGCCGCCCGGCAGCGGCGCCAGCCCGGGCAACAACCCGCGCCGGGAACAGCACATCAAGCAGCAGGGCCCGGTGTACCTGGTCAAAGCCCGCGGTCGGTTCGCCCTCGAGCTGGCGCGGTACCGGAACGAGCTGACCGGCGACCCGATCCCGTTGGGCAGCATGCAGAGCGAGCCGGTCACGGGCGACGTCTTCCTCGAGGTGTTCGCCGACGAGATCGAGGAGATGCGCCGGCAGATCCAGCAGCGCAACGCGGCGGCGACGACATCTGAGCCGGCCCGGTGGCCGCGCTGGGTAAGACAAGCACCGGAACGGCGGGTCGACCTGGACCAGCTGCTGGCCGATGCGGCTAACGCCGGGGCCAACGCCTGGGAGGCGGCGTACGAGGTGGCCAGCCAACTGCGCCAGCCGCACAGCCGGCAGGAGCCGCTGGTGCTGACGACCGACCCCGTTGAGCGGGCGTTCCGGACGTACGAGGCGGTCGCACGGTGGGCCGGCGTGGCACCCACCGCGACGCGGGAGGACGGCGCGGAGGTACTGGACGGCCTCACCACCGAGATCATCAACTCGGTGAATGCCCGGCGCCGGGACGTCGGCGGTGTACCGCAGGGTCCCCGCGCCCTGCCGGGCCTGGTATCCGTGCTCAGCCTCGACCCGGTGCACATCGCCCGGCTGGTCGCGCACGAGCTGAACACCTACGTCCAGGTCGAGGAGGTCAATCCCCGCAGTGTGGCGACCGTCCACCGGATCGACCCGACCGGCCGGGTCTACGAGGCCCTGTCCCTCGGCGGGGGGTACCTGGCGTTCCGGTGGCTGACCGGGGACCGTCCTGGGCCGGCGGTCACGACCGGCAGCCTTTCCGACAACGGCCGTGCCCAGGCGGCGCGGATGGCGGGATTGCCGGTACCGGATCAGTCGCTGATGGCGTGGCACGTCCTGGAGGTCCACGCCGCGGGGACGTCGGTCGTCGCCATGCCCACCGAAGCCCCGCCGCGCGACGAGGTGGCCGGTACCCGGATCTGGCTGGTCACGTCCGACGGGCGGGCCCGGGCCGCGTGGCTGGGCGAGGATCGCCGGTACGACGTGTTCGACCCGCAGGACGGTACGGTCGCCCAGATCCCCGCGTCCGACTTCGCGCGGTGGGTGGGTGAGCAGCCGCACACGTTCGTCGTCGCCCGGCCGGCCGGCGTAGCCGCGTCCGCGGAGGGCGGCCGCCGCCCGTTGCCGGTGACGCCCCCGGGATCGGCCGGCGATTCGCCGGATACGAGACAGCCGGCTCGCGCCCGCAAGTACGCCAGATTCAGCAGCTCCGCGTCGGCCGCGAGCGAGCGCAGACGTCTACGAATCCCTGCGAGCTGGCTGAGCCCCCGGAGATCCGCCGACACGCCCGCCCGGCCACGCTCGGCCGGCACCGCCGCACCGGCCACGCCGCCAGCCACACCGGCCGCACCGCCAGCCACACCTGCCACACCGGCCACACTGACGGCGCCGGCCTCGCCGGCCTCGCCGGCCTCGCCGACCGAGCCGGGCTCGCTGGGCTCGAGGCCGAATCCCGACGACATCCAGCCCGTCGGCACGCCGGGGGAACTGGGTGGTCTGAAGGATCTGCATGAGCGGCTGATGAACCAGGTGCCCGAGAAGTACATGCCCTCGGTGAAGGAGTTCGAGGCGCAGCTGAGGGCTGGCTTTGCCGGTCTCAGCGAGGACGGTCTGCGGTTGCTGTTCGGAAGCGGGAAACATGCCCACGAGGTGCTGATCAAGCTTCGCTTGAGCAATCCACGGCTGGCCGATGCGGCAGCGACCCTGGGACGGCACCTCACCACCGTCAGGCTGGACACGGCGACGGCGAACGCGCAGGCGGCCATGTCGTCGAGCGTCGGCGCGTCGCTGCACCTCCCGGTGGTGCTGGCGTCGGGTGATGTCCTCCCGACCATCGTGCCCGAGATGAGAGCGGGCATCACCACGTCCGCGGCCGTCACCACGGGTCACTCGATGTCCGTACAGCAGTTGAGCGACAGCTGGGACAATTCCTTCCTGTACCGGTGGGACGCGACGTGGCATGCCACTGTCACGGCGCAACCACCCCGGCGGACGTTCACGGGCACTGTCAAGGCAAGGTCGTCGGCCGCGTGGCGGCGGCTGACGGGCGCGGTTGGCCAGCGCACGCAGCACACGTCGGGATCGGGTGGTCAGGTCGCGCCGCAAGCTGGCGAGCCGATAACTGCCGACGGTCACGTCACACTGTGGACGGCTCACCAGTACTTCTTCCCGGCGCCTGAGACCCTCGGGGCCAAGGCACCCAGCCTTCCGAAGCACATAGCGGTGGAAACACTGTCGGGCAACGAGGGGTTGCTTCGCGAGGCAGTGGAGCTCATCGGGCCCGACAAAGCCGGGGCGTTGGGCAGTGCGACCCGTACCGAGTTGCTCCGCTTCTTCAGGGATAACAACCAGGCGGTAAAGCTGCCTGACACGGTCAGGCACGCTCGGCAGGGAGATCCTGGTGGCGCAGAGCTGCTGGTAAGCGACGCTGCCGGCCGGGCGATCGGGGTGTTGCGGCAGCACACCGTGATGACCAATTGGCGACGGGTGGGGCTCGCCACTGAGGAGGCGTACCTGGAGAGTGGGCACACCGCAACCGGGAAGGCGAGCGGCTCCGCTGGAACGACCGATCAGCTGGGCTTCGGTCTGAACGTCAAGGCATCCTACGCGGAGCTCAGTGGCGGATTCGCCCGCGATACGAAGGACACGGTGTCGTGGGGTGGCACCGGAACCGGCTACCGGGCCGGCAGGTACGGCGGGCCCGGCGGGCACGGCGGCCAGGCCGGGCACGGCGGGCACACCCTCGGATACCGCGCCGAGACGACGACGACGCTGACGTGGATTCCGTTCGCCGACGCGGGCGGGACGAGGAGTTCAGAAGACCCGGTGGATGGCGACGTTCTGCTGCGGGTACGCGAGATCGAAGCCGTCACGAGCGGGCTGCCGGTCGAAACCGCGGTCTTCGAGCGGGTGAACCAGGCCACGACGCACGGCGTGCCACGTAAGCCGCCGGTCATGGTCCGTGAGGGCCGGGGACTCGGGATGGGTATCGTCGAGAACCCGGAAGGCGCCCAGGAACTCCTCGACAAGCTCTACCCGTCTCTGGCAGAGGCCGGCTACCTGCCGCCACGGAATGAGGGAACGCGCGAGTACGTACCGCCGCCGCGCGGGCGGTTCCCGCAGCGTCTGGTTCAGCGGTTCAGCCGCGACCTGCAACGGCTTCAGCTTCAGTACCGGAACCTGGAGGCGCTCAAGTCTGTTGTGTCGGAGTCCGGTCTCACCGCCGTGTACTCCCAGGCGATGCAACATCCGGTGCCGGTGAGACTGGTCCATCCGGGCGGGATGTCGTCGTGGTTGCCGTGGCGATGGTTCCGCAGCCCCGGCACGAGGACCGTACTGGTCGGGGCCGAGCTGCACGGCGACACCTACAAGCAGGTGCGGCGGTCGACCCACCTCGCCGTCGTCAATCGGTCGGGGTCGTCGGACTCGCCGGGTTTCGCCCACGAGGTGACCAACTCACGGCGAATCGGCTTCGGTCTTGGCAAGATCTTCGAGCTCGGAAAACTGCCCACGGTGTTGTTCCCCAGGTTGGCGGGCAGATGGAGCGCCAGCAACACGCGCACGATGAGCGTGGGCGGGACCGTTAACAACACCGAGCTGTTCTGGACCTACGACCCGGTTCGGGCGTACAGGTTCGAGCACACGCTGTCGGCCGATGTCTTCGAGAACGGGCAACAGGTGGGAGACCCCGTCCAGGTGCGGAAGACGGTCACCCTGGAACTGCTCGAGAACACCTGTCCAGAGAAGGCCGCGGTCGACGACTCCGCCGCTGAGGCGACCCCGGAGCGTAGGTTCGACGCACCCGCGGACCGGCCGGCGGATTACCAGTCGTTGTTCGCGCGCGTCGGGTTTGTGCTCACCGATGCGATCTCGACCAAACGGCTTCGTGAAAAGGTGGAGGAGGTGATGCCGCAGCGGCTGACGAAGGTTGGTTCGGCCGCGTGGTCGGTGCTGCGTGCGTTCGCCAGCCCGCTGAACGTACACGGCCACGCGGAGCAGGCACACGACGGTGTGTACGCCGTCGACCACGTGTTCAAGCGCGGCTGGTTCCGGGACCGGGTCGGGAAGGCTGAGATCGGCGTCAACCTCGGCAGGCCCCGCTATGTCGCCCAGACCGAACCACTCGGAATCTTCACGAAGTTCAACTCCGGTGGCACCGTTGTCGGAACAGGGGTCGAGACGGGCCACACCCTGGAGGGCTCGCTGCACGCCAACCTGAAGGGCACGCTGGCCGGCCGGACGCTCGGCGGCGAGGTGGGCGGCCGCTTCGCTCACCGAACTGCCAAGGGCGAGTCACATACCCGTGAAGCGTCGATGGACCGCCTCTTGGGGCACTGGACCCGGGTATACCAGTTCAGCGCGGATGCCTTGTTCACCGTACGAGGGCAAGCTGTTAAGCGAAACCTGCTGTGGCGGGGCAGCGGTGAGCCGACGGTGGCGCGGGTCGAGGAGCGCGATGGCTACTCGTTCTGGATCCGCGAGCCGGACATGCTGCGTCTGTACCTGGAAGATGCCGTCGACGTACCAGGCGACGTCGTGCGGGAGTCGCTCGACCGTGGCGCGGAGATCGTCCCCGAGCTGGACGGGAACACCGTCAACCTCCTGATGAAGCGGGTCGCCACCGGGGAGTTCCAGTTGTCCGGCGAGGCGCTCGGCAGCGTGGTCAACGACCACACGGCAGGCGAGCGGACGCTCACGGCCGATACCGTCGAGGCGCTGCTGCGGGCTCACACCAACCAGACAGTCACGCTGTCCAGTGACATGGTCGGCTCCCTGCGCCGCGGTGCCGACCTGCCCGGGGATCTGACCGCGAACCTCGATGACCAGCTGGTGTCGGCGGACCCGTCTACCGCCATGAGCAGGAATTTGGCCGAGCTGGAGAAGCTGCTCGAAGCCTACGAGAAAGGCGTGCTGCGGTTGTCCGAAGCGATGGTCGCGGACATACGTGAGCAGGTCGCGGAGATGCGTGAGCAGGTCAAGGAGAAGGGTGAGCAGGTCCCGAAGGAGCCGCGCGGGCGTCCGGCCGGCTCCGCGCGACCGCCTCACGCAGGTCACAGACTCACGCTGTCCCGGGCCGTGCTCCGCCGTATGCAGCGCGGTGCCGACGTGCCACGGGATCCGAAGAACCTCCATGACCGGCCGTTGAGGAGGCGCCGGTCTACCGCCATGAGCGTTGAACTGGCCGAGAAGTACTTCGAGGGCGAGCAGCAGTACAAGCTTTCTGAGGTGGCCGAGATGCTCGAAGGCCACTCGGCCGGCGTGTGGCCGATGTCCGAAACGGACGTCGACGAGTATCGCGACCGCGTCGCGGCCGGGTTGGACGAGCACCTGGACGGCGTCGCGGCCGGGTTGGACGAGCACCGGGACGACTCCCCGTCCCCGCGGCTGCCGTTGGCGAAGGTGGGCCGGTACGCGGTGTTTGCCCCGTCGGATGTGGTCGACCGGGTGCTCGCGGCGCACCTGGATGAGCTGGCTGGTCTGGGTTCGGGCTCGGTCGTAGCGATGCTGGGCAAGCGCCTTGACACGGGGCGGCTGTTGTCCGCCGACACCGCGGCGGGGGTGCTGCGCGCCCACCTGGATGGTGTTGTCGACCTGCCCGCCGATCTGGTCAACAGGCTCCGCGACGCCGCGGAGCTGCCCGACGAGCTCACCGCCGCCTTGGACGACGCCGCCTGGGATTCGATCCGTGATCATGACGCGTTGGAGCGGACCCTGCGCGAGTACCTGGAGCAGCGTACGAATCTGCCGGAATCGGTCGCCAGCAGGCTCGCCACCCGTTACGCGGCACAGGATCGGGCTCTCGACTTCTGGGTCGCGCTTGGTCTGCTCCGTCCGCGCGACACCACGCCGCTGTCGCTGAACGAGGAGGCGCGCGACCGTCTGATTGTCGAGGTGCAAGCCGCTGCGCGGCGGTACCTGCACGCAGAAGTACCTAAGGCTCAGGCAGAGGCTGCTGCGGCCCAGGCTGGGGCCACCGCGGCGCTGGCCGCGGTCGCGGAGGCATACGCGTTCGACGGCCTGCCACTTGACCCGCCGGTGGCTGGCGGTTTGCTGGCTGAGGTGGTCGGTGGTCGGCTGCCTGCGCGGTCTCTGCGGTCGGAGACGCTGGCGAGGGGGCTCGACCGTGTCGCCGCAGAGGCCGAGACGCTGTCGGAGGGTGGCCTGCTCGCCGCCGAGCTGCCGGCGAGTGTGCTCCGCCGGTTCGCGGAGAGCTACGCCTCCGAGCGGCTTCCTCTGATGCAGGAGACCGTCGCACAGTTGTTGGAGCCGCACCGGGTGGGCGCGATGCGGCTGCCGGCCGACGTCGTGGCCCGGATGTGGGACCGGTTCACCGCTGAGATGCGTGGGCGCGTGCTGTCGAACAGCCCGGACATTCCGGACGAGGTGGCGAGCGAGCTGCGCCGCCGACTCGAGTTGGAGGATATGGAACTCCGGTACGCCGCTGCGTCCTGGCCCAGGCGCCTGGCCGCTCGGATCTTCTCCGCGCCAGCCGTCCTTCCGGCGCTGGCACAGCCCAGCGTCGCAGCCTCGTCCGCACGCGCCACGGACGAAGCCCCAGCGGACGAAGCCAAGACGGACGAGTCTGCTCCAACGACGTCGGATCGCTACACGCGCGCGGCGCGCCGGGTCGAGTCGTACGCGTTGGTGCGCGATACGCGGCGGGGGAGGTACGCGCGCCTCGGCGGCAGCCGCTCCGACAAGGCGACGCCGGAGCTGCCGAGCCTGAATGGTCGGCAGGTCAACCGCCTGCTGCGGCGGTTCCTGTACGGCGACCTCGACCTGAACCGTGGGCTGGTCGGCGGTGCGGTGCGGCTTCACCTCTCCGGTGACCTGATCCTGTCCGCCGACGTCGTGCGGGGCCTGCTACGCGCCCAGATCGAGGGCGACATCGACCTTTCCGGTGGCATGGAGAACCGGCTCCAGGTCGGACTCGAGGTGGCGCCGGATGTGGCGTCGGTTCTGGACGACCAGCTCGCTTTGCGGGAATTCCTCACCGACCAGGGCCGGTTCGGGATCTCCAATCCCGATCAGCGTCGGATCAAGGATCCCCGCACAACCCGGGAAGCGACCAAGAAAGCCCAGGAAGCGGCGGCCGAAGAAACCCGGGAAGCCAAGGAATCGGCCCGGGAAGCGCTGCGTGCGCACCTCGACGACGACAGGCACCTGAGGCCGATCGTGGTCAATGGATTGGCCGCCCGGTACGCCTCCGGGCATCTGCCGCTGGACTTGCCGCTGGTGGCCAGGCTCCTCGACGCCCACGACTCTCTGGGTCCCGACGCCGCCGGGCCGGGGACCCTCTCCGACGAGGTGGCCGAGCTCGTTCGGGTTCGTCTCGACGTGCAGTTGGGTGAAACGTTGCGGCAAAACCCGGCCGATCTAGCTGTCCTGCCAGCCGGGATGGTGCACGGCTTCGCCGGGCGCTACGGCTCCGGCCAGCTGAGCCTGGACCTGTCGGCGGCGACCGAACTGCTCGCAGCCCACGACGACGGTGTACTGCAGCTGCCCGACGACGTGGCTGCCCTCGCCCGCGCCCGCCTCGCAGGTCAGCAGCGGGATGCGGCCGCCCTCGGCGCCACGCTGCCGGACTTCGCCGCCAGTGAACGCGCCGCCGGTGACCGTGCCGATCCTGAGGTGTCGCGCGCCGAGCGGGTCGGCAGGATGGCCGCCCGCTACGCCTCAGGTCAGCTCCAGCTGGACGAGCGTGTGGTGCAGGCTCTGCTCGAGGAGTACCGCGCGGATGCCCTGGCGCTGCCGGACCAGGTGTACGCCGGTGTACGGCGCCGCTACGCCGACGCCGTACGGAGCCGCTACGCCGAACGCGCACAGCACCGTTACGACGCCGCCGTAGAGTGGCGCCGCGACGCCGACCGGGTACGGCGCCGCCTCGCCGGCACCGTACGGCGCCGCTACGCCGACGATGCCGTACGGCGCCGCTACTACCTCGACCTACTGCGCCGCGGCGCTGGACTGCGCCCCGCCGACATCGCCGTACTGCACCACGCCGCCGGACTGCGCCCCGCCGACATCGCCGTACTGCGCCGCGCTGCCGGAGTGCGCTTCTACGCCAAGGCCGTAAAGCACGGCAACGCCGGCGCGTCGGAGGCTATGTTCGCGGAGATCCGCAAGAAGCGGTTCGCGGAAGGGCCGCGGCTGCCCGAGTACATGTTCTCGCCGGACGGCCCGGTGCTGGGCTTCGGCGGGGTGGAGCGCATCGAGGTGTTCCGCCAGAGCCAACCGGGCCAGCCGGGCCAGCCGGGCCAGCCCGGCCAGCCCGGGCAACCGGGCCAGGCGGACGTGTTGGGTCAGATGGTCGATGAGATGTTGCGGGAGCTCGACCCGGCGTTGCGGAATCGTCGTACGGTCACGCAGGAGCCGGGCAGCGAACGCAACGTCTACGACCTGACCTCGCCGCACGGACTGCGCGGCACGGTCGAGCAGCTGTTCGGCGGGGGTGTGACGTCGGTGTTCCGCAGGCGTCGTGGCCTGTTCGGCCTGCTGGGTTCGGAGCTGATCGTCACGAAGGTCAAGGCTGGCCCGGCGCGTAATCCCCGGCCGGTCGGCATGGTGAAGCTCGGCGGTCTGGAGAACTACCTCTGGACGGTGGACGCTCGTACCCGCAAGTGGGTCAAGGTGCGTACCGTCGACGGGTCTGTCGGTCTGTCCGGTGGTGGGCATGCCGTCAGTGGGGACCAGGGCCGGCCGCTGAACACTACAGGTGGCTTGTCCTACATTCGCCGGCGCACCAGGACCGCCGTTGTCGCCAAGTCGGAGGTGACCGCCACCGGCCGTGCCGTCTACGACTGGGAGGGCCACCGCGACTTCCGGGTCGACTTCGACCTCACGGCGAACGTCACTCGGCACCCGACGGTCTGGGCGCGTTTCGTCGACAAAGTCGCGTCGGGTCTGGCGTACGCCTGGTCGCTGGTCCGGGGCGTGCCGCACCGGTTGTCCGGGCGTAAGGTTCCGACGCCGACGGCGCCCCGCCGCGCGACCCCGGTCGAGCGGAAAGCGGTCGGCTCGATGACCTGGCGGGTGCCGTTGAGTCTCAGCGACACCCGCCCGGCCGAGGGCGAGTACAGCGCCAGCGGGAACCCGCCGACCGGCCCGTTCCAGGTGCCGAAAAGGTACTTTCCCGCCGGGATCACGCGACCACAGACCATTGTCGAGGCGGCACTGCAGTCGCTGGCTGAGAACCCGCAACAGGAGCCGGTCCACAATCAGGAGTACGTCCGGAAGGGACTCGGGGAGCTGTCCGTCCTCGGCAACCTCGACGGCATCCTCGACGCCGACGGGCTCCCGCTGTCAGGGCTGCTGCAGGGGGGTCTGTGGACGGACAAGCTCAAGGAGGTCATCGCAACCGGGAAACTTCGCGACCCCGTGCTGGTGCATAAGCTCGACACGTTCATGCTGGGCCAGCTGGTCAGAGCCGACACCGCCACCTTCGAGAGCAGGGAGATCGGACACACGAACATCACCAACTCCAACCTCGCCAACAGCGTCGGCCCGACCGATCCCGCCGAACACCCGCACAACTTCGATGTGACACCGGGCGCGCAGACGGCCGATCACCTGGCGATGATGGACCTGATACGACGTGAGGCCAGAGACCTGGCCCATCTGAAGATGCTCGGCGATGTGTGGCTGCTCAGGGCCACCATGGATCTCGACTTCACCTCCAACGAGCAGCGCAAGAACTGGATCCGGACGTGGTCGCGGCGGGTCGGCCCGCGCACCGCTCACACCACACACACCGTCTACCTGTACGTCTTCGAACAGGATGGCCAGCAGATCTTCGCGCAGCTGCATACCAAACCTCAGCCGCTCTCGAAGCCGAGTAGCGCTCTGCCTGCGCCGTCCCAGCCGAAGGCACGGCTCGGGCCGCCGCGGCCGGTGGAGCCTCCCGCACGCCATTCGGTCGGCTCGATGCTCAACTGGCTACTGCCCAGGCCGCGGCTGGAGCAGCCAGCTGCGCCCGAGCCCGGGTCGGGGCAGCGTCGGGTGCGCTATTCGGTCGGCTCGATGTTCAACCGGCTACTGCCCAGGCCACGGCTGTTGAAGGAGGACACGCCGCCGACGGGCGCTTCAGCGGTGCCGCGGAAGCCTAATGTGCTGCGGAAGCGGCAGCCTCCAGCGGTGCCGCGGAAGCCTAATGTGCTGCGGAAGCGGCAGCCTCCAGCGGTGCCCGAGCCACCCGTAGAGCAGCCTCGGGGCCCTGAGGCTCGGGGCCCTGAGGACAGCCCCGCCGCGAGCCGGGAAGCCGAAGCGCGCCGGGTGCCGGGGTTGAGCGACTTCCAGCGGGAGTGGCTGGACGCCCGCGGGTTGCGCCACGTATCGGTCCGCCCGGACGGAGACTGCCTGTTCTACGCGCTGTTGATCGCGAACTTCGAGCAGGTCGGGCAGCGTCTTCTGCAATCCGACCGGGGCGGCCCCGGGCTGCAGGAATCGCTGGACACGCTCAGTGGTGTGGGCGCCGAGCCAGTCGTTGGCGAGCTGATGTCCGAGGACCCGGCGATCTTGGCCGCGCTGGCCACGGTGGTCGGCGGGATGCGCAACCACCTGGCGGACGTGATGATCGAGCGCGCGGCGTTCGCTGAACCAGATACGGCGTACGTGTCCGGATCAGGAGACGCCCTGCTCCCGTTCTACAGCCTCGACCGGGACGACCGCGAGCAATTGCTGAACCAGGTTCGCGTGCCTGGCAGCTGGGACGATCGTGTGCCGTACTCGATCTACGACCTGGTCCCGGACGCGGCCATGCGGGCGTTCGGCGGTGAGACCGCGATGCTGCACACCAGCCATGTGAGTTGGCCCGGGCTCGGCTCTCAGCCCACGTCGGACAGCCCGGCGGCGTTGCGGGGCGGAGCGATCATCTACAACGGACTCAACCACTACGACGCGGCGGTGCCTCAGTCCACACCGCAGCCGTCGGACGAGACGAAACCCCCTGCGGAGTCGGCCACGCCGCCGCCCGCTGAGGCCGCCGCGATGCCGCCGGGGTCCGGCCGGCGTACCGGTTCGCGGCATCGCGGCCCGGCCGGCTTCTGGCCGTACTCACGGTTGGTGGCGCCGTCGGTGACCCGGCCCAAGGCGGTGAGGTACGGCGAGGCTGACCTGCGGGCCCTGGTCGGCGATGTGGTCCGCGATGTGGTCCGCGCCGAGCCGCCGCGCGTCAACGACTGCGTGGAGGTGCTGCGGGCCGTGCGCGCCTGGCTGTACCAGGGCGTGCGGGGGGAGGGGGCGGTTGACGATCTCGGCCTGAACACCCGCCGTGGCTGGGAGCAGTTCGCCTCCACCACGGCATGGCCCCGGCCCGCGTCGCTGGACGACGTGGTCAAGGCCGTGGGTGGGAAGGCGGGGGTGGGTCGCAGCGCGTTCCTGCATGTGCGGCGATCGCACGAGGTCGGTCATGCGCTCGTGTTGCACCACGCTGTGGATGGGTTGTGGTTGATCGACCCGGCCAACCGCCACCAGACCCTGCTTGAGGTGTCCGAGGATGCGGGGGCGTTGCGTGATCTCCTGCGCCGCACTGTCGGTGTTCACGCGTTGGTGACCGACGCGGCCGGCACCGTCATTCCGAAGCCGTTCACCCCGGTCCTGGAGTCGCAGTCGCAGCTCCACGCGCTGACGGATCCGGTCGATCCGCGGCTGGGCGCGATCGGTCTGGAGATCGAGCTGCCGCTCGCTTTCAGCTTCCCCGGCCAGCGACCCGGGTGGAACGAACCGATGGTTCACGGCGAGTACGTGACCCTTGTCGCCGACGGCATTACCCGTGACATACCCGAGATCGTCACCGATCCGACCAGAGCGCTCGATCACGAGGACCGGCCCGATCCGGACGCGGTCTTCGACGAGATCAAGAAGGTCTGGGAAAGTCTGCGTTCGGTCGCGCAGCGCGGCGAGGAACTGGCGGACGGTTTCGCCGGGGCGACCTTCACGATGGGATCCGAGTGGACGCACACGACGGTCGAGCTCCAGCCGGATGTGGGGTCCGTGCAGTACACCGTGGGCGTACCGGTGGCGGGCCTGTACGAGTTTCTCCGGTTCCTGGCGCAGCACCCGCTCCCCCGGCGCAGCAGGGTGTATGTCCAGGCGCTCACGTACCTCAAGGACGGGTTGGACTTCGGCGTCCTGGCGGCTCGCGAGTTCGGCTCGAACCTTCCGGCGAGCGGGTCGGTCGGGGATCCGGCGGTGACCCTGGCCGGTTACCTGGCGCTGGTCTACAACCACGCGGCCGCGCTATCGCACCGGCATCAGGTCTCCCGGGACCTGTTCAAGAACCGCGTCCTCGCCCTTTCCCGGGTCGACCTGGACGGCGTCCGGAGAGCGATTCCAGCCGAGGTGCGGGCGTTCCTCGAGGTGGCGACGCCGTTGCTGCGGGAGCGGTTCACCGAGTTCTTCGCGGCCCGCGAGCCGGGACTCGCCACGCAGTTGAGGGCGGCCTCCGGCGGGCGTCCACTGCTCGACACCAGGCTGACGGGGGAGGACGGCGCCGCGTTCGCGCTGGGCGACTACCTCGACACCGCCCTGACCGGCCGGCCGAGACGCCTGGTCGGCCACCAGGCGGCGTTCCACGTCAAGACTGTTCTGAAGGAGGCGGACACCAGCGCTGGTGAGCGGATCCCGCTGGCGCCGCTGGAGCTAAGGGCGTTCGGGCCCGCCTATGTGGACGACATCGACGCTGTCAGGAAGCAGTACGACCTGCTCGTCACCCAGATCTGCGACCAGTACCACCGGCTGGGTTCCGGTCAGGGCGGCCGCGGCAACCCACTCGCCTCCCCGGCACGCACCGTCGCCACGGAGCTGTTCGGTGCCCAGGGTCCCGGTGTCGTCGCCGGTGGCACCGGGACCGCGGTGTCCGCGAACGGCGTCGCGGAAGCGTGGCGGGTCGCCCAGCGGGCCGCGGACATGCTGCGCGCTCGGTCCCACCCCGGCGCGGCGGTCAACCTCCTCAAGCGACTGCCCGGCTCCATGCAGGCGGCGGCCTGGCACGCCGCGAACACATTGGCAGGTTCCGGTGAGCTGCAGGAGGTCGACCCACACACCGAAGAGGAGGTCGTGGACGAAGACGCGTACTGGGAGGAGGTTGTGAATTGGGGGAGCCTGTTGGGGCGGGCAGAGCCGGTCGATCGTATGGCCGCGCTGCACGCCCTGGACCGGTCACATTCGCCGGAGGGCGTGGCCCCGGCGCGCCGCGTGCGGGTGGTGCCAGGGCGCCGTAGCTGGTTCAGCCCGGCGGACTGGTCGGTGAACCTGGCTGCGGAGCTGGACCAGCTGGACGGCCTGTCTGACCTGGGCTGGGCGCTGCTCACCCAGATCCACCAGAAGGTACGGGTCACCGAGCAGCTTCGGAGCCTGGTCTCCGCGGTATCCGGCCCGGCCGAGCTGGCGACGCTTGCCGGCGTACCCCTGCAGGTCGCCGCGCGGGTGTGGGCGGCGGCCCGGGCGGGTGGTGCACGACGAGACTTCGGCCGCGGGTAGGCCGCGTTTCGCTCGCATCAGTGAACCCGGCCCGCTCCGCAGCCGTGGTGAGTACGCGGTCACGCGCACCGCGGAGGGAGGATTGTGGACACGAGTTCCGGCGGGGCGGCTCACTCTATGGATCCGGCGCCAACACCGCTCAACGCCGACACTGCCGCCCTGCTCGACCCCGCCCGGTGGTCCCGTGTCACCGGGCGGGGGGATCCAAGCGCAGCGGCCCCACTGGGTGGTCAGCCCGTCGCGTCGCCACGGGTGGCGCGACCGGGTGCGTGGATCACGGACACGGGATGGGGCGACGGCGACCGCGCCACGCTGCGTCAGGTGCTCAACGGCCGCTACGACGTCTTCGCCCGGGTGGTCACCCGTACCCTGGCTGAGGAGCCTGGACTGCGGGCGACCGGGAGCCCGGCGGAGCTGGTGCCGGAGCTGGTGGCGCTGTGCGCCTATCACGCGGGGGAGCGGGACCAGGTCAACAAGGTTCTGCGTACCGGCTCGGGGCTGGGCGCGGACGACCGGGCGACCATTCTGGCGCGGGGCGCGCTGCGCGGTCTGCGGCGGCTGCCGGCTATCCACGGTCCGGTGTTCGCCGCCGGTCACGACGCGGATGCCGTGGTCAGCGCGTACCGCGCCGGGGACGAGCTGGTCGAGCCGGCGTTCGTGGATGTCGACATCTCCGGCGGCCGGTCCCCGGAGGCCCCTGTCGAGTACGTGATCTGGTCGGTGAGCGCCCACCGGCTGGGCCGGTTCGGGGCGGGTGCGCCGGGCGGCGCGGTGTTCGTCCCTGGCAGCCGGTTCGCGGTGCTGGCGATAGACCCGCCGGACGGTGGCCGGGAGCCGCTGCGGGTGCTGCTGCGTGACCGGGCGGGCGCCCGGCC
>JBOGDF010000065.1:0-19104 GCA_050701635.1 Micromonosporaceae bacterium
TCGCGCGGCAGGGCGGAGCTACGTCGCGGCGGGGTCGGGGGTGTAGCCGCGTACGTCGGGGGCGCCGAGCCGGGCGGCGTCGGCGGTGTGGTCGTCGGGCATCCGCTGCGACTCGCGCTCGGCGGCGACCCGGGCGCAGTAGTGCGCCACCTCGCGGTCCCGTACGGCGGCGTCCCAGCCCAGCACCGAACCCATCACCGTCGCCGCGTGGGCCGCCGATTCGACACCCCGGTGCGAGGTCTCGATCGAGATCCGGGTACGCCGGGTCAGTACGTCGTCGAGGTGCACCGCGCCTTCGGCGAGCACCGCGTACGCCACCTCGGCGGCCAGGTACTCCGGGGCGCCGTCCAGCGGCACCGCCAGATCGGGCCGCTCGGCGGTGAGCGCCAGCACCTCGCGGGTGAGCGTGCCGTACCGCTCCAGCAGGTGCTCGACCACCCCGACCGGTACGCCGTGCCGCCGCGCCAGGTCCGACCGGGTCAGCCAGGCGTGGTCGAAGCCCTCGGCACCGAGCAGCGCCACCTCCTCGGTACGCGACCGCGGCACCACGCCGAGCCGCCGCGCCGCCAGATCGACCACGTCACTGGCCATCACCCGGTACGTGGTGTACTTCCCACCCGCCACCAGCATCAGCCCCAGCATCGGCTCCACTACGGCGTGCTCCCGCGAGAGCGCCGACGTCACCGCGTCCTCCCCGGACAGCAGCGGGCGCAGCCCCGCGTACACCCCTTCAATGTCCTTTGTGGACAGTGGCCGGTCGAGGACCTGATTGACCTGGCTGAGCAGGTAGTCGATGTCGGTGGCCGAGGCCGCCGGGTGGTCGCGGTCGAGATCCCAGTCGGTGTCGGTGGTGCCGATCAGCCAGTGGCCACCCCACGGGATCACGAACAACACACTCGTCGTGGTACGCAGTACCAGCCCCGAGTCGCCGGTGATCGCGCTGCGCGGCACCAGCAGGTGGATGCCTTTGCTGGCGCGTACCCGGATCCCGGTCGAGCTGGCGGCTTCGGCGGGTGCCGGACGGTCGGCGAGCTCGGGGAAATCCCGGATCATCGCGCTGATGTCGTCGCTCCACACCCCGGTCGCGGCGATCACGGTCTTCGCGCGTACGTCGAACTCCTCGTGGGTCTCCAGGTCGCGGACCCGTACGCCGACCACTTCGCGTACGTCCCGCAGCACGCCCACCACCCGGGTCGAGGTGGCGATCGCGGCGCCGTAGCTGGCGGCGGTACGCGCCATCGCGACCACGAACCGGGCGTCGTCGACCTGGCCGTCGTAGTAGCGGATCGCGCCCCGCAGCGTGCCTTCCC
Organism: Micromonosporaceae bacterium; assembly: GCA_050701635.1. Lineage (GTDB taxonomy): Bacteria > Actinomycetota > Actinomycetes > Mycobacteriales > Micromonosporaceae > WHSM01. Next base: position 1,311 of record JBOGDF010000065.1, read on the forward strand.
GCAGGCTGGGGAACTGCCGGCGGGCGCCGCGCCGGGTCAGGTGGTGGTGCCAGGGCAGCCCGCGACCGTACCCGAGGAGGGTGGCGAGCCCGTCGTACAGCAGGACGCCCGCGCCGTAGTACGCCCGCTGCCAGACCGGCTTGGTCAGCGGCACCAGGAACGGGACCGGGCGCACCAGGTGCGGGGCGAGCCGGCGCAGCAGCAGGCCGCGCTCGCGCAGCGCCTCGTACACCAGGCCGAACTCCAGCTGTTCCAGGTAGCGCAGGCCACCGTGGATCAGCTTGCTGGAACGGCTCGACGTGCCGGCGGCCAGGTCGCGCGCCTCGACGAGCGCCACGGACAGGCCGCGGCTCGCCGCGTCGAGAGCGGCACCGACACCGGTGACACCGCCGCCGATCACCAGGACGTCGTACGTCTCGTCGCGCATCCGTCGCAGATCGTCACTGCGGCGCTGCGGGGAGAGCCGGCTGGCCGCGTACCGGGAGACTTGCGGATCTCGTCGCACGACACTCACGGTAGCCGGACTCGCCGTCGCGCTGTCACCGTATCGTCGGCGCATGACCCATCCCACCGAGCCGGCCGAGCCGGAACACCAGTCGTACCCGGCGCCGATGCCACCCCCGCCGATGCCGCCCGTTGCGATCGGCACCCTACCGCCGCAGCCACCCGGACCGCCGTGGCAGTCGGCACCGTCGCCGTGGCCCGGCTACCTGGCGACCGCGTACGTGGGGTTCGTCGGGCTGGTCTCCTCCGGGGTCGCCGGGCTGGTCCAGCTGGGCGCCTGGTTCTTCGAGCAGGTGGGGCTGGCGCAGGACACGGCCACTCCGTCGTGGCCGATCGTCAACGTGGTCAGCGCGGTGATCGTGCTGCTGTTCGCGATCCCGATCCTGTTCTTCCCGTCCCGCTGGCAGGGGCTGCGCGCCGCCGGCCGGGCCTGGATCGCCGGCGCGCTACTGCTCGGGCTGCTGGGCAGCCTGCGCGCGCTCCCGATCGTGCTGCACGAGCTCTATCTGGGTGCATTGACGCTGGTCGCGGCCGGGATCGCCGCAGCGATCTGGCTGGTGCGTCGCGGCCGGGTCGGGCCCGCCCTGGACCCGGCGCCCTCGCGCGCTGGGGAACTGCTGACCGGGACCCCCGGCGACGCGGTCGGGCCCGCCTCGGAAGCGGCGCCAGCGGTGCGGCCGGACCGGGGTTTGGTCGGGGCCGGTGCGGCGGTGCGGCCGGATCGTGGCGCGGTGTGGTTGGGCGCCGCGGCCGGGCTCGCGACGCTGCTGCCGTGGGTCTGGTTGGCCGCGCTGGGCGGCGTCCTGGAGACGGTGCTGGCGGCGCTCGCGGCGGCCACTGTCGGCGCGCTCGCCGGCACGGTGCTGGGGCGTGGCTACTGGGCGGCGTACCACATGCGGGAGCGATGGCGGTTGGTGCTCGGCGGCGGGTACGTGGCCGGCGTACTGCTCGCGCTGCTCGCGGCCGGGATCGGCGGCTCCGGCGTACAGCTGCTGGCCCTGCTCACGCTGCCTCCCCTCGGGTACGCCGCCGCGGCGCTGCAGCGCGACACCGCCCCACCGTCCGGCATCCCGGTCGGGGTGATGGTCGGGGTCGCGGCGTTCGGGCCGCTGGCGTTCGTGGATCCCGAGGAGTTCTCGATCCTGGTCGACGACACCCTGCGCTGGCTTCCCCTGGCCGGGCTGGTCGCGCTCGGCATCGCGCTCGCCGCCGGGCTCGCCCTTGCACTGCTCCGCCGGCCGGCCCGGGCCGGGCTCGCGGCGCTGGTCGCGGTGGTCGTCGGGATCGCCGGCATCGGGGTGTACGCCGCCGCCGGCCAACCCGGACTCTACGGCGACAAGATCTTCGTGGTGCTCGCCTCGCAGGCCGATCTGTCCGATGTGGACAAGGGCGGGGACCGTACCGCGCGGATCGGTGAGGTCTACCGCAGGCTCACCGAGCACGCCGACCGTACCCAGGCCCCGCTCCGCAAGGAGCTCGACCGGTACGGCCTGGACTACACCCCGTACTACCTGGTGAACGGCATTGCGGTCGACGCCGGCCCGGCGGTACGCGAGTGGCTGGACGACCGCGACGACGTGGACCGGATCCTGCTCGACCCGGTGCTGCGGCCGATCCCGTCCCCGGCCGCGCCCTACCCGGCGAGTCAGCCGAACGCGCCGCGCCGTCCCAGGTGGAACCTCGACATGGTGGGTGCGCCCAAGGTGTGGTCGGAGCTGGACGCCACCGGCGACGGCATCGTGGTCGGCAGCTCCGACTCCGGCGTGGACGGCGCCCACCCGGCGCTGCGCGGCGGTTTCCGGGGCGGCGAGGACTCCTGGTACGACCCGTGGAACCACTCCCGTACGCCGACCGACCTGGGCGGGCACGGCACCCACACGGTGGGCAGCGCGGTCGGCGACGAGAACGTCGGAGTGGCGCCGGGTGCGCAGTGGATCGGCTGCGTCAACCTGGCCCGGAACATGGCGAGCCCGTCCCGCTACCTGGACTGCATGCAGTTCATGCTCGCCCCGTTCGGCCGGGACGCGGATCCGTTCCGCGACGGCGATCCGGCGCGGGCGCCGCACGTACTCAACAACTCCTGGGGTTGTCCGGACCTGGAGGGCTGCGACGCGGAGTCGCTGGGGCCGGCGATCAGCGCGTTGCGGGCCGCCGGGATCTTCTTCGTCGCCTCCGCCGGCAACACCGGCCCGCGCTGCGGCTCGCTGGTCGACCCGCCCGCCCGGTACGCCGACGCGTTCTCGGTCGGCGCGGTCGACGAGCTGCGCAAGGTCACCGACTTCTCCAGCCGGGGCGGCGACGGCGTACCGGGGCCGGACGTCAGCGCGCCCGGCGCGGAGATCCTCTCCGCGGTCCCCGGCGGCGGGTACGCCAGCCTCGACGGCACCTCGATGGCGGGCCCGCACGTGGCGGGCGTGGTGGCGTTGCTGTGGTCGGCCGTACCGGAGCTGGTCGGTGACATCGAGGCCACCGAGAAGCTGCTCACCGACACCGCGCGCCCGGTCGACGGCACCGACCCGTGCGGCACCACCGAGGCGTCCGGCGCCGGCATCGTCGACGCGTACGCCGCCATCCGCGCCGCCCGCGGCGCCACCGCCTAACCAGCCGCGCGCCACGCGCCGCCGCGCGCCAACGCCCCGCCGCCCATGATCATGGGGCCCTTCACGTAGTCATGACTGCATGAAGGGCCCCATGATCTTGAAGACCGGGACGGCGCCGGTGTTAGAAGCCGACGTTCCTGGCGGGTTCGGCGAGGTGCTTCGAGGAGCCGATCTGGATGCGGGTCGCCGGTTGCAGGCCCGGCGCCGGCACGGACCTGAGCACCTTGTCCGACTCGACGTAGCGGATCTCCAGCACCAGCCCGCCGCCCCGGTCGTCCAGCCGGTAGCCGATCAGGCGCTGCTCGTCGTACCACCCCACCGGACGCCAGCCGGGTCGCAGCTCGGCGCGTGGATTCCACGAGTCGACCTGCAGCAGCTGCGAGCCCACCGGCTTCTGCCCGGTGTCCAGCCACGACGCGTCCAGGATCACCGACCGGCGATCCTCGGAGTATGACTCCGCACCGCCGATGATCCCTGGGCCGACGTCCTCGGAGCGTCCACCCTCGCCCCGCTTGACCAGCTTCTGGTGCAGCGAGCCGTCCATGTTGAGCATCTCCAGCGGCCCCATCCCGTCGGCGTCGCCGGCCGGCCGCAGCACGACGTAGCGCGTGGAGTCGGCGTTCCACCCGACGGAGTTGCCGACGATGGCGCCGACCGGCGTGGTGGCCAGCTTCGTGCCCTTCCGGTCGTACCGGTGGGCGGTGAAGCTGACGGTCGAGTCGCCCTTGTGCAGCGCGGTGAACGCCACCGACTTCCCGTCCGGCGCCCAGGAGATCCCACTGTACGGCTGCCTGCCCGCCAGCCACCGCACCGCCGACTCACCGTCGGACGCCAGCTCGGCCCGGTCGGCGAGCCCGGCGCGGTTGCCGTCGGAGACCGCGGCGGTCTTCAGATCCGGCGACAGCACGAGCTCGTACGGCAGCTTCCGGTATCCGCCGGTCTCCTCGTTGAGCAGGTAGCTGCTGGTGAACGAGTCGACCGCGTACACGTGGATCGCGTTCGGGCCGCCGCCCGGCGTCGGGAACACCGGCTCGGCCGGCGCGCCCGGGTCGGTCGCCGACGGGTAGACCCCGCCCGGCGGCACCGGCCCGGCGCGTTCCTGCATCACCACCGGTATCGCCACCGCGACCACCGCGACGACGGCTGCCACCCCGATCACCGCGGCCCTGGTACGGCGTTGCCGGCGTACCCCCGTCAGTACGTCGTCGGCCAGGTTCGCCGGCGGCACCAGCTCGGGCGGGCTGGCCACCCCGGACAGGTCGTCCCGCAGCTGCTGTTCGGTGTTCATCGGGTTGCCTCCTCAGGCGTGAGTGAGTCGGCAGGGTGGGGGTAGTGGGCCCGCAGCTTCGCCAGCGCCCGGTGGGCCTGGCTGCGGACCGTACCGATGGAGATGCCGAGCAGCTCGGCCACCTCGGTCTCCGGCCGGTCCTCGTAGTAGCGCAGCACCACCACCGCCCGTTGCCTCGGCGGCAGCGTGCGCAGCATGCCGAGCACCTGATCCCGCAGTACGGTCTGCGCCGCGTGATCGCCGCCCGCGGCCGGCTCCGGCGGCACCGCCGTCACCGTCTCCATCCGGTGTGACCCCTTCCGCCACCGGCTGACCTGGTGCCGGTAGAGGGCCTTGCGGACGTACGCGTCGGGTTGCGTACGGTCCCGCAGCTTCGGCCACCGCCGCGCGGTCGCCATCAACGCGGTCTGCAGCAGATCCTGCGCGTGGTGCACGTCCCCCGTCAGCAGGTACGCCGTGCGCAGCAACGCCGCGGACCTGGCCGCGACGAACTCACGGAATTCCCGCTCGTGCTCTGGGCTCATCGACCCCTCCCTTGCTCACCCTGACAGACGCCGCCAGGGCGGCCCGGCTATGCCTGGGTCTGCTCCAGAACCCGCAGCGCGTTGTGCCAGGTGAGTTTGGCGAGGTCGGGGTCGGACCAGCCGCGGCCGGCGAGCTCCTCCAGCAGCGCGGGGTAGCCGGCGACGTCGGTCATCCCGCTCGGCGGCGCGAGGATGCCGTCGTAGTCGCCGCCGAGCCCGACGTGGTCGACGCCCGCCACCTCACGTACGTGCTCCACATGGTCGGCCACGTCGGAAACCCCGCAGGCCGGTCGCGGGTTGCGGTCCAGCCACGCCACCCTCGCCAGCCGGTACTCCTCGCTATCCGGGGGGTACGCCGCCACGATCCGCTGGTCTTCGTCCGAGCCGGCCTCCATCCATGCCCGGCACTCCTCGGTGAGGAACCCGGGCACGAACGTGACCATCACGATGCCGCCGGTGTCGCGTACCCGGGTCAGCACCTCGTCCGGGACGTTGCGTGGGTGGTCGCACAGCGCCCGCGCCGACGAGTGCGAGAAGAACGCCGGTGCGGTCGAGACGTCGAGCGCGGCGTGCATCGTGGTGACCGCGACGTGGGAGAGGTCGACCAGCATGCCGAGCCGGTTCATCTCGCGTACCACCTCGCGGCCGAAGTCGGACAGGCCGCCTACCTTCGGCTGGTCGGTGGCGCTGTCGGCCCACGGCGTGTTGTCGTTGTGGGTGAGCGTCAGGTAGCGCACGCCGAGCGCGTACATCATCCGCAGCGTGCCGAGCGACTCCTCGATGCTGTGCCCGCCCTCGATCCCGAGCAGCGACGCGATCCGCCCTCGGGCAACCGCCTCCCGCACCTCGGCCGCGGTCCGCGCCAGCGCCAGCGCGTCGGGGTACCGCGCCACCATCCGGTACGCCGCGTCGATCTGCTCCAGCGTGGCGACCGTGGGGGACGCGCCCTGGTACCAGCAGGGCACCCACACGGACCAGAACTGCGCACCCACTCCTCCGGTACGCAGCCGCGGCAGATCCGTGTGCAGCCCGGTCGCCGTCTGGTCGTACGCGATGTCGAGCGCGTCGAAGTCGTACCCGACCCGGGTACGCATTTCCCACAGCAGGTCGTTGTGCCCGTCCACTACCGGCGCGTCCCGCAGCACCGCCCGTACCCGATCCGTCATGACCGGGACGCTAACAGCGGAAGGGCGGACCCCCAACGGGGTCCGCCCTTCGTTTGCGCTGTGTGAAACCTGGCTGCGTGGACTCAGAAGTCCATGCCGCCCATGCCGCCGTCGCCACCGGGGGCGCCGGCGCCGGCCTTCTCCTTCTCCGGCTTGTCCGCGACCACAGCTTCGGTGGTCAGGAACAGCGCGGCGATCGACGCGGCGTTCTGCAGCGCCGAACGGGTCACCTTGGTGGGGTCGATGATGCCCGCGGCGAACAGGTCCTTGTACTCGCCGGTCGCGGCGTCCAGGCCGTGGCCGTTCTCGAGGTTGCGGACCTTCTCGACCACGACGCCGCCCTCGAGGCCGGCGTTGACGGCGATCTGCCGCAACGGAGCCGACAGCGAGGACTGCACGATCTGGGCACCGATCGCCTCGTCGCCGGTCAGGTCCAGCTTCTCGAACGCGGTGTTGGCGACCTGCACCAGCGCGACACCACCGCCGGGCACGATGCCCTCCTCGACGGCCGCCTTCGCGTTGCGTACGGCGTCCTCGATGCGGTGCTTGCGCTCCTTGAGCTCCACCTCGGTGGCGGCGCCGACCTTGATCACCGCAACGCCGCCGGCGAGCTTCGCCAGCCGCTCCTGCAGCTTCTCGCGGTCGTAGTCCGAGTCCGACTTCTCGATCTCGCCCTTGATCTGGTTGACCCGACCAGCGATCTGGTCGGCGTCGCCAGCACCGTCGACGATGGTGGTCTCGTCCTTGGTGATCACGACCTTGCGGGCCGAGCCGAGCAGCGACAGGTCGGCGTTCTCGAGCTTGAGACCGACCTCCTCGCTGATCAGCTGACCACCGGTCAGGATCGCCATGTCCTGCAGCATCGCCTTGCGGCGGTCACCGAAGCCGGGAGCCTTGACGGCGACCGACTTGAAGGTGCCCCGGATCTTGTTGACGACCAGGGTGGCCAGGGCCTCGCCCTCCACGTCCTCGGCGATGATGACCAGCGGCTTGCCGCCCTGCATCACCTTCTCGAGTACGGGGAGCAGGTCCTTGACCGCCGAGATCTTCTGGTTGGCGATCAGGATGTACGGGTCCTCGAGGACCGCCTCCATGCGCTCCGTGTCAGTCACGAAGTAGCCGGAGATGTAGCCCTTGTCGAAGCGCATACCCTCGGTGAGCTCGAGCTCCAGGCCGAAGGTGTTGCTCTCCTCGACGGTGATGACGCCTTCCTTGCCGACCTTGTCCATCGCCTCGGCGATGATCTCGCCGACGCTGGTGTCACCAGCGGAGATGGACGCGGTCGAGGCGATCTGCTCCTTGGTCTCCACGTCCTTGGAGAGCTTGGAGAGCTCCTCGGCGACCGAGGCGACAGCCGCCTCGATGCCCCGCTTCAGGGCGATCGGGTTGGCGCCGGCGGCCACCGTACGCAGGCCCTCGCGGACCAGCGCCTGGGCCAGGACCGTGGCGGTCGTGGTGCCGTCGCCGGCCACGTCGTCGGTCTTCTTGGCAACTTCCTTGACGAGCTCGGCACCGATCTTCTCGTACGGGTCCTCGAGCTCGATCTCCTTGGCGACCGACACACCATCGTTGGTGATGGTGGGGGCGCCCCACTTCTTCTCGAGTACGACGTTGCGACCCTTCGGGCCCAGCGTCACCTTCACGGCGTCGGCGAGGATGTTCATGCCCCGCTCGAGTCCGCGGCGCGCCTCCTCGTCGAACGCGATCTGCTTAGCCATGCGGCGTAGTCCTCCGGTATGCGTTGCGGTCTGCGGCGGGCGCGTTCAGCGCTCACCGTGCGGGTCCCGCCCGAGCAGAAACCCGCTTACGCAGCTGCGGTCGGGTCGATGCCCGCGACGGTCGACCCGGAGGTCTCACCACCCGACCTGGCAAGCCCCCACCACAGGGGCGGGAGCCTGGCACTCACACGAGCCGAGTGCCAATCACAGGTTTAGCACTCTCAGCGGGAGAGTGCAAGCGAGCGGGCGCCGTCCCGGAGCCGCCGCACCGAGCCGCGACGACAACTCCCGCCCGAGGCGCCGCCGCGACCTCCGCGCCAGCGGGAAGCCGGTCCAAGCCGTACGACACGACCGAGTGACAAGGATGATCACGGTCCGCAGTGGTGCGGGATAACCACCCGAGCCCGGGCAACCGGTGCGTGAGCCGCCCATCCGGCATACCACCGGATTGTCTCCTAAACCAGCCCGGGCGGCGTTTTTGCAGGTCAGGGCGGTTTCTTAAACCTCATGTAACATCCGACGGACGACCAACGTATGGATAGCTGAAAGCACGGGGGACCACCCGCGGCGGCGCGACACGGCCCCTACAGAGCGTAGTGGCTCTTCATCAGAGAGACACCTTCCGGCCACGAGCCGGTCACGCCGCCTCCGGAGCTAGGCCCAGGAGGCTTTCGGATGGACGCGTACCACCGTCGGGGTTTTCTCAAGTTGACCGGCAGCATGGCCGCTTCCGCGGCCGTGGTCGGCGCCTGCGGAACCCGCACCACCCCTACCGACCCCGACGCCGGCGGCACGGTCAAGATCGGTCTGCTGGGGTTCCAGGAAGGCGTCTTCAAGGTGCTGGGTGACGACCAGCGCAAGGGCTTCGAGCTCTACCTCACGCTCAACGACGGAAAGCTCGGCGGGCGCCAGGTGAAGGTGATCGAGGCCGAGGAGTCGGTTGACGACAAGGCCACCCTGCGCAACGCGATCCGGCTGATCGAGCAGGAGCAGGTCACCGCCATCGTCGGCGTCACCTTCTCCAGCAACCTGGTGCCGATCATCCCGATCTGCCAGCAGGCCAAGGTGCCGCTGATCTCCCCGTACGCCACCACGCTGCAGGCGCAGGGCAAGGACTACATCTGGCGTACCTCCGGACTCAGCGGGTACGACGGGTACGCGATCGCCGAGTACGTCTCCGAACAGCACAAGGGCGAAGGGGTCTACATCCTCTCGTCCGACTACGCCGCCGGGTGGGACGAGGTGGTCGGCTTCAAGACCCGCTTCACCGGCGAGATCGCCGGCGAGGAGTACGTACCCTTCCCGAACACCACGGACTTCACGCCGTTCCTGAGCCGGATCAAGGAGTCCGGGGCCGGGGCGCTGTTCTGCTTCCTGCCGGCCGACATCGGGGTCAACTTCATCAAGCAGTTCCACAAGTACGGGCTGCACGGCAAGATCGCGTTCTACGGCGCGGAGGGGATGACCGAGCTGCCGTTCCTGGCCGACGAGGGCAACACCGCGAGCGGCCTGATGGACGCGTTCTACTACTCCGAGGTGCTGGACAACGCCGCCAACCGTACGTTCGTCTCCGAGTACCAGCGGGCGTACCGGCAGCGGCCCTGGGCACTGCCGCTGGTCGCGTACGACGCCGCGGCGGTGCTGGACATCGCGATCGCCTCGGCCGGCCGCGGACTCACCTCGGAGCGGCTGGAGCAGGAGATCCACAACATCGGCATCATCGAGAGTCCGCGGGGGATGTGGCGGTTCGCCAAGAACCGGGCTCCGGTGCAGCCGTACCACCTGCGGCAGGTGCGCCCGGACGGCGGCGTGCTGGCGAACGTGGTGCTCGAGCTGCTGGGCAGCTACGGCGACCTCCCGCTCTCCCCCGCCACCGGCCCCGGCCGTTAGGCACCGGCCCGGTCACGCCGTCCCGCCGCCGAGCACCGCACACGGCTGGCCCGGCGGAAATCGTGGCGGCGCCGGGTGGCTGGCCGGCATACCATCGACGTCATGACCTGGCGATGTTGATTCCTGAGTGGCCGCCGCGGCAGGCGGCATAGCGCCAAGCGACTCACGGTCGCGTTCTACGCCTACGGGTTCTGCAATGACCTCGTGCTGCTCTATCCGGTGTACGCGTTGCTGTTCACCGACACCGGGCTGTCGGTCGCCGAGGTCTCCTCGCTGTTCGTGATCTGGTCGGTCACCGGCATCGTGCTGGAGGTGCCGTCCGGCGCGCTGGCCGACGTCTTGTCCCGCCGGCTGCTGCTGATCGCCGGCCCGCTGCTCTCGGCCCTCGGGTACGCGCTGTGGGTGCTGGCGCCGTCGTACGGGGTGTTCGCGCTCGGGTTCGTGCTGTGGGGCGCCTGCGGCGCGCTGCAGTCCGGCGCCACCGAAGCCCTGGTGTACGAGGAGCTGACGCACCGCGGTGAGGTGGGCGCGTACCCCCGGCTGATCGGTCGGGCGAAGGCGATCGGGCTGGCCGCGGTCATGCTCGCCACCGCCGCCGCGGCTCCGGTGTTCGCCTGGGGCGGCTATCTCGCGGTCGGCGCCGCCAGTGTGCTGGCCTGCCTCGCGGCGTCGGTGGCCGCAGCCGCGCTGCCGGAGCACCGGGTGCCGGTGGAGGAGGACGCACCCGAGCTGGGCTATCTGGCGACGTTGCGGGACGGCGTGGCGCACTCCTGGCGCAACCCCGCGGTACGCGCCGCTGTCCTGCTGGTGCCTGCGGTGAGCGCAATCTACGGCGCGCTGGAGGAGTACGGCTCGCTGCTGGCACGCGACACCGGCGTCGCCGACAGCACGGTGCCGCTGCTGGTGCTGCTGCTCGAGGCGGGGGTGGCGGCCGCAGGCCTGTTCGCCGCCCGCGCCAGCCGGCTCCCGGTACGCGGATTCGCCGCCCTGCTGGCCGCCGCCGCGATCGCGATGGCGGTCGGGGCGTACGGCCGGTCCGTGGCCGGGATCGTGCTGGTGGCCGGGGCCTTCGGCGTCTACCAGCTGGCGACCGTGGTGGCCGACGTACGGCTGCAGCAGGCGATCACGGGTGGCCACCGCGCCACCATCACCTCGGTCGCCGGCTTCGGCACCGAGCTGCTCACTATCGCGGTGTTCGGGCTGTACGCCGCCGGCTCGGCGTACGCGTCGCACGGCACGGTGTTCGCGTGGTTCGCGCTGCCGTACCTGCTGGTGGCGGCGATCTGGGCAGCCAGCCACCGGCGGCCCGCCACGCCGGCACCCGAACCGGCAGAGGCCGAGCCCGCGACCAGCCTCAGCGAGCCTGGGTGATGTACGACTCCAGGTGCTTGCGGTCGGTCTCCAGCTCGTCGATCCGGGTCTTCACCACGTCGCCGATGCTGACGATGCCGACCAGCCGGCCTTCGGTGAGCACCGGAACGTGCCGGATCCGCCGCTCGGTCATGATCGATCCGAGCCCGTCCACGGTGTCCTCCATGGTGCAGGTGAACACCGACGTGGTCATGATGTCGCTGACCGGCACAGACAGCAGATCGCCGCCCTTGCGCGTGAGCTGCCGGACCACGTCCCGCTCGGAGACGATGCCCACCACCGCGTCGCCGTCGACCACCACCAGGGCACCGACGTTGTGCTCGGACAGCGCTGCGACCAGCTCTGCCACCGACGCGGTCGGCGGGACCGAGGCGACCTCCGACCCCTTGTGACGCAACACATCAGATATCCGCATCAGACACCCCGATCCGCGTCATTCAGCTGTTCTGATTCGAGGGTCGCACAGTGAGGTCGTTATGTCAGCCGTCCGGGTCAGCAGGCTTTCAGCCACGAGCACTCCAGGTCCGGGTGCCTGGCCGGCGCCGGCTGGTAGGACTCCTGCGCCCTGACCGTCTCGCTGCGGCTGAACTGCGCCAGGCGTACCGCGATCCGGTCCTCCAGGTCGGCCGGTTTGCCGGACAGGTAGTTGTTGAAGACCACAGAGAAGATCAACCGCTCCCCGTCGGCGCTGGTCACGTACCCGGAGAGGGCGGTCACCGCGGTCAGAGAACCGGTCTTGGCGTGTACGTTGCCCGCCGCCGGCGTACCGCGCATCCGGCTGCGTAGCGTGCCGCCCACCATCCGGTCCGGGTCGCCGGCGATCGGCAGCGAGTCGTACCAGACGCCGAACCAGGGCTCGTCCTGCGCCGAGGCGAGCAGCGTGCCGAGGTGGCCGGGGGTGGTGAGGTCGCGCCGGGACAGCCCGGAGCCGTCCACCATCCGCATCGTGGCGGTCGCCGCGCCCAGCTTCGCCAGCGCCGCCTGCGAGGCTGCCAGCCCGGCCGACCAGGAGCCCTGCCCGGAGACCTTGCGCCCCATCGCCTTGGTGAGCACCTCGGCATGGCCGTTGTTGGACAGCTTCATGAACGGTACGAGCAGCCGCGACAGCGGCATCGACTCGTGGGTCGCGATCGCCGGGTCGTTGGGCGCCACCCCGAGCGTGGTCTTGCCGGCCACCGCGACGCCGTGCCGGGCCAGCGCGCGGCGGAACACGTCAGCGGCGTACCCGGTCGGCTCCCACACCGACGCCCACTGCGAGTTGGTCGCGCCGGGGGCGACGGTGCCGGAGACCACGATGGTGTTGCTGCCGTGCTCACGCTCCACCGACAGGCTGGTACGCGTGCCGGTGGTGGCCCGGTTGTCGATCGTCACGTACCCGGTCTCCGGTACCACGGTGATGCTCACCGGGGACCCGGCCGCGGCGCCGCCGGTGGTCTTCACGATCACGGTGCCGGCGTCGTAGTCGGTGTCCGGTGCCACGGTGAGCGCCGAGATCTGGGCCGCGTAGTAGTAGGGCTCGTCGTCGTTCGCCCAGTCCGAACCCAGCCGTACGGAGTCGAAGAAGCTGTCGTCGGCGACCAGCTTGCCGGTGACCGTACGGACCCCCGAGTCGGCGATCTGCTTCGCCAGCGCGTCGTAGTCGCTGGCCAGCGTGGTGGGGTCGCCGCCGCCCTTGAGGTAGATGTCGCCGCGCAGCAGGTCGCCGTCGCGCCGGGCGTGGCTGAGCACCCGGGTGGTGAAGGTGTAGTCGGCGCCCAGCACCTCGAGTGCGGCCGCCGAGGTGAACAGCTTGTTGTTGGAGGCGGGCAGCAGCCGGTGGTCGGGGTTGCGGGCGTACAGCACCTCGTCGGTGTCGGCGTCGCGTACCAGTACGCCGGCCTGCGAGCCGGTGAGCCGGGCGTCGGTGAGGATCTGGTCGATGTCCTGACGCAGATCGATCACCGAGGCGGGGGCCGCCGGCTCGGCGGTCGCCCCCGAGCCGGTGGCCACCGATCCGGACGCGACCAGCAGCAGCGCGATCAGTACCTGGTGACCCTTGAGCCGGCGCATGCCGTACCCCCTGAATCTGGCGAAAAGTTCCAGGGCACGGAGCATACGGCAAAACGCTTGCCGCAGGCAGGTCTGTCAGGCGTTGACTTCGTCAGCCAGCTGCCGCGCGGTCAGGCCGGGCTGCAGGTGGCCGCGCAGCTCGGCGTACGTCACCAGGTTGCCGGACATCAGGACGACCTGGCCGAGTAGCCCCGCCACCAACATCAGCAGGAACATGATCACGATGGCGATCACGGCGACCACGATCCCGGCGGTCGAATCCGTCGAGCTCAGCATCGCCGCGACGGCGGCCATCACCGCGTACATCACGATGTACAGGACCATGATCGCGGCCATGGCGACACCGAGCGTCAGGAAGAACCGCCCGGCGGCGGGCCAGAAGCGCGAGTGCATCAGCCGGAACGATCCCGTGAGGCCGCCCTGCCGCTCGAACGCCATGATCGGAATGATCAGGCTCGAGGCCGCCATCACGTAGAAGCCCGGCAGGTAGCACAGCAGCGAGCCGAGCATCGTGGCCAGCCCACCCAGCGCCAACCACCCCAACGTCGGCCAGCCCAGCCGCGTCGACGACCGCAGCGCCTCCGCCGGGCTGAGCTGCTGTCCGACAGCGTCGTTGGTGGCCAGCTTGGTCGCCGCGAGCCCGGACACCGCGAGCAGGTAGTACGCGACCACGAAGAACCCGATGTAGAGCACCGCGATCACGGCGATCAGCCCGGGGCGGGCGTTTCCCGCGTCGGCCAGCGCGAACGCGGTCGCCACCACGATCCCGCCGAACACCAGCATGGTCAGCACCACCGGCACCAGGTAGCCCAGCAGCAGCACAGTGAGGATGCCCTTCCAGCTGCGCGTCACGACGCCCTTCACCCGGTCCGCCCAGGACGAGAAGTCGTACGACACCAGCGGGTCGTACGGCCGCTGCGGCGCGCTGTACCCCGGCGGGCCATAGCCCGGGGCCGGGGGGCCGTAGCCCGGAGCCGGCGGGCCGTACGGCTGACCCGGTGCCACGACGGCCTGATCCGGCGGCACCGACTCGCCGTACGCCTGACCCGGCTGGTGCGGCGGCGGCGGGTGCGATCCCGGGACCGGCTGTTCCGGAGCGGGTTGGCCGGCCGATGGATCAGTCATCGCGTACTCCCGTGTTCAGCTCAGAACGGACATCCCGACTGCACGGTACTGGCACCGCCGCGGGGCCGCCGTCCGGTGACACACCCCGGCGTACCGCCGCGGCGTCAGGCGTTCACCTCGGCGGCCAGCTGCGCGGTGGACAGGTCCGGCTGCAGCCGCCCCCGCAGCTGCGCGTACGTCACCATGAAGCCGGTCACCAGCACCAGCTGGCTCACCGCCTCGATCAGCTGCAGCACCACCGCCGAGCCGAAGCTGACCAGCAGCGACAACACCTCGACGCTGCCGTTGAGGTCGTTCATCCCGTACCGGGCCGTGGAGACCGGCAGGCTCGCCACCGAGAGCAGGATGTTGGCCAGCCACGACACGACCAGGGCCGCGGCGTACAGCAGCAGGAGCTGGCCGACCGCCGGCCAGAAGTTGGTATGCACCAACCGGAAGGAGCCGACGAAGCCGCCCTGCCGCTCGTACGCCATGATCGGCACGATCAGGCTGGTCACCGCCAGCAGGTATATCCCCGGCAGGATGCAGGCCACGAACCCGATCCCGATGATCAAGCCGGCGACCAGCATCCAGCCGAGCGTGGGCCAGCCCAGGCGCAGCGAGGACCGGAACGCGTCGTACGGGCGCAGCGGAGTGCCCGCGGCGTCGTTGGTGGCCACTTTCACGATCGCCAGACTCGTCACCGCGTTCAGGTAGAGCACCCCGATCACGGCGACGAAGACCAGCGCCACCAGCGCCAGGACGATCGGGAGCCCGCCGCTGGGGGCGCCTGGATCGTGGTGGTCGTACCGCAGGTTGTAGATCGTTGCGTAGCCGACGACGCTGCCGAACCCGATGGCGGTGGTGAGGACGGCGAGGAGCACCACCGGCACCACGTACCCGAGCAGGATCAGCTGCAGGATGCCTTTCCAGCTGCGTACCAGCACACGCCTGGTCCGGTCGAACCAGGACGCGAAGTCGTACGCCACCAACGGGTCGTACGGCCGCGGCGGCGGAGGCGGCCCGTATCGCGGCGGCCCGTAGCCCGGCGGAGGCGGAGCTCCAGGCGGGCCATACCCCGGCTGCGGGGCATAACCCGGTTGCGGGGCGTAGCCCAGCGGCGGGTGGGCGTACCCGGAGGCCGGGTGCCCCGGCGTGACCGGGGCGTCGTCGTCAGCCGGTGGCGGGGGCGGCGGGGGCGGGGGCGGGGGCGGGTCGGCCGGATCGCCTGGCCTGGGTGGCTGGTCCGATTGATCCGTCATCGCGCGCCTCTCCAGGCCGACCTCCGTGCGGGCCTCCGCCAGGAGGGTAGTCGGACCGGGCCAGCTTCCCGGCCCTGGACACACTTCGGGCGAGGTACGAGCCTCCGTACCCCGCCCGAAGAGACGTCAGCTGGGCGCCAGCCGGACGTTCTCAGCCTGGGGGCCCTTCTGGCCTTGCGCGATGTCGAACTCAACACGCTGGCCGTCATCCAGCGCCTTGTAGCCCTCCATCTGGATCGCCGAGAAGTGGACGAAAACGTCCGCGCCCCCGTCGACCGCGATGAAGCCGTAGCCCTTTTCCGAGTTGAACCATTTGACGGTGCCCTGTGCCACTGCGCACTTCCTTACCTTGGTACTGCACCGACCCCACGGGCGCGGAGTCTGGGTCCACGGACCCCGCCTCTACGTGCCGTCGTGTCACGGTGGGCGCTGAGAACGTCGACCGAGATCGAACGCTACACGACCCCGGCACGCGTTTACAGGGTCCTGGACGAAACTAGGACAAACCGTCCCCACCCCGTACGTTACGGAGCGTAACGTCGCGCCGATATGTGGCTAGACGTGCCTGCGTGACTGGACCACCCGGAACCGGTTGGACACGTACGCAGCGTCAGTGAGCGCCGCATTCGCCGCCGGGTTCGCACCGCTGGCGTGGAAGTCGCTGAACGCCGCCGACTGGTTGACGAACACCCCTCCGGTGAGGTTGCAGGACAGGTGTACGCCCACGTCGACGGCGGCTTTCTCCGCCTCGTCCAGCACCGCCTCGTCGGTGGCGTACACGCCGGCTGTCAGGGCACCGCGGGCCCCGACCACGCGCCGGAAGATCTCCAGGCTCTGCGCCGTCGAGTCGGTGCCGATCACGTACGACACCGGGCCGAAGCATTCGTTGCCGTACACCGCCTCGTCGGCGGCCCCGAGCTTGATCACCGCTGGGGTGCGTACCACCGCGTCGGGGTAGGTGGGGTGCTTCAGTGACTGCGACGCCAGCAGCACCTCCCCCGACGCCGGCGCGGTCTCCAACCGGGCGACCACGTCGTCGTTGACGATGGCGCCGATCAGCTCGACCGCCTTCTCCGGCTCGCCGGTCAGCTTGCCGACGGCGCCCGCGATGCCGCTGGCCACCTCATCGAAGCTCTTGTGGCCGTCGTCGGTCTCGATGCCGCCGGCCGGCACCAGGATGTTCTGCGTGGTGGTGCACATCTGGCCGGAGTAGAGGGAGAGCGTGAACCCGAGGTTGCGGCACATCCCCTTGAAGTCGTCGGTGGAGTCGATGATCACGGTGTTCACGCCGGCCTTCTCGGTGTAGACCTGCGCCTGCCGGGCGTTCGCCTCCAGCCAGTCGCCGTACCCGGTGGAGCCGGTGAAGTCGATGATCTTGACCTCGGGGCGTACCGCGAGCACGCTGGCCAGCCCTTCGCCCGGCGCCTCGGCGGCGAGGGTGACCAGGTTGGGGTCGAAGCCGGCCTCGGCGAGCACCTCGCGGGCGTATTTCACGGTGATCGCCAGCGGCAGTACGGCGCGCGGGTGCGGCTTGACCACCACCGGGTTGCCGGTCACCAACGAGGCGAACAGCCCGGGCCAGCTGTTCCAGGTCGGGAACGTGTTGCAGCCGATCACGAGCCCGATGCCGCGCGGCACCACGTGGTAGGTCTTCTCCATCGTGAGCACGGCGCCCTTGCCGGCCGGCTTCTCCCACCGGGCCTTGCCGGGCTGGGCGGTCATCGCCCGGTACGCGTACGCCACCGCCTCCAGACCACGGTCCAGCGCGTGCGGGCCACCCGCCTGGAACGCCATCACGAACGCCTGCCCGGTGGTCAGGTGCACCGCGTTGGCCAGCTCAAAGACGTTCTTGTGGATCCGGTCCAGGATCTCCAGGCACACTCCGGCGCGGGTGTCGGGCCCGGCGTCGCGCCACGCGGGCATGCCGGCCAGCGCCGCCGCGAACAGCGTGTCGACGTCAGGGTGCGGGTAGCTGACCCCGAGCTCCACCCCGAACGGGCTGGACTCGGTGTTCACCCACTGGTCCGTGCCGGGCTGGTCGAGCGGGAAATCCTTGCCGAGGTACGCCTCGAAAGCGGCCTTCCCGTCGGCGGCGGCGGTCTCCCCGTACACCCGGGGACTGGGTGACTCCGGGTACGGGCTCCAGTAGTCGCGCTCGGCGATCGCGGTCAGTGCACGCGTCAGGATCTCCGAGTGGCGGGCGAAGAACGGGTGCGCGGCGGCGTCGCCGCTAACGGTGGCGGCTTCGTCGCCGCGGGTGGTGGCGTCGGTCATGCCGCTCATCATGCCTCGCCATTACGGTCGATCGCATCTGTGGC
>JBOGDF010000066.1:0-19019 GCA_050701635.1 Micromonosporaceae bacterium
GGCCTGGCCGGACGCGCCGCGCCCGGTGGCGGCCGCCGACCTGCTCCCGGAGCGCGCTCTCGCCGGCGACCCGGAGGCGCGCCGGATCCTGCGCCACGAGGTGTACGGCGCCCTGGCCCGCGCCGGCGGTGAGCTGCTGGAGACGCTCGACGCGTTCCTGGCCGCGGGCGGGGTGCTGGAGAGTACGGCGCGGACGCTGTTCGTACACCCGAACACGGTGCGCTACCGGCTGCGGCGGGTGGCCGACACCACGGGGCTGAATCCGACCTCGTCGCGGGCGGCGTACGCGCTCGCGATCGCGTTGACCATCGGGCGGCTGGACCACGCACCGACCTCGCCGCCGACCCCGGCTTCGCAGTCGGTGCTGGACGGGACGCCCGACGCGGGACCGGACATACCAGACGTCCTGTGACCCAACTCTCCCCCGTACGAGGGGCTCAGGTAACGATCTCTCCAGCGTGAGTTGTAGACACTCCACAAATTCCTTGGTCGGGATTCGTCGGCTCTGGCAACCCACCGGCAATCTGGATCGGACACAGTGAATCTCGTGCTCGCTGTCATCGCTCCCGGCCAGGGTTCCCAGAAACCCGGCTTCCTCGCCCCTTGGCTCGACGTCCCCGGTGCCGCCGCACGGCTGCGCTGGTGGTCCGCGCTGACCGGGCTCGACCTGATCCACCTCGGCACCGACGCGGACGCCGACGAGGTACGCGACACCGCCAAGACCCAGCCGCTGCTGGTCGCCGCCGGCCTGCTGGCCGCCGCGCAGCTCCCGATGTACGACGTCCCCGTCGTCGCCGGGCACAGCGTCGGTGAGCTGACCGCCGCGGCCAACGCCGGCGTACTGACCTCCGAGGCGGCGGTCACCTTCGCCGCCGTACGGGGACGCGAGATGGCGGCCGCCTGCGCGGCGGAGCCGACCGGGATGAGCGCGGTGCTGGGCGGCGAGCCGGACGACGTACTGGCCGCGCTGGAGGCGTACGGGCTGCACCCGGCGAACCGCAACGGTGCCGGCCAGATCGTGGCCGCCGGCGCGCTGGCCGGACTGGAGAAGCTCAAGTCCGACCCGCCCGCCAAGGCGCGGGTGATCGGCCTGCAGGTGGCGGGCGCGTTCCACACCCCGTACATGAAGCCGGCCGAGCAGGCCCTGGAAGCGATCGCCGCCGGAATCCAGCCCGCCGACCCGGCCCGGATCGTGCTCTCCAACGCCGACGGCACCGCCGCCGGCAGCGGCGCCGACCTGCTGCACCGGCTGGTACGCCAGGTCACCGCCCCGGTCCGCTGGGACCTCTGCATGGACTCGCTGCTCGAGCTCGGTGTCACCGGGCTGATCGAGCTTCCCCCCGCCGGCACCCTGGCGGGGCTGGCGAAGCGCGCGATGAAAGGCGTCGAGATCGTCACCGTCAACACCCCGGACGACCTGGACGCCGCCCGCGACCTGATCGCACGGCACGGCGCCCCCGCGCACATCTCCGGCGAACCCACCGTGGCCTTCCGGGTCGCGGTCTCCACCGCCGCCGGCAACTTCCAGCCCGCTGAGCTGGCCGAGGGCGCCGCTGTCGCCGCCGGCCAGGTGATCGGGCAGGTGGTGACCCGGCGCGGCGCCGAGGACGTCGCCGCGACCCAGGACGGCGTACTCGTGGAGTGGCTGGTCCACCCCGAAGACCCGGTAGCCGCCGGTACGCCGCTGGCCCGCTTCTCCCACCCCGAGCCCGGGAGCGACCGATGACCGGATCCCGCATCGTGGCCCTCGGCCACTACCAGCCGTCGAAGGTCGTCACCAACCACGACCTCGCCAAGACCATCGACACCAACGACGAGTGGATCCAGTCCCGGGTCGGCATCGTGAGCCGCCGGATCGCCGAGACCGAGACCGTCGCCGACATGGCCGCCGCGGCCGCGGAGAAGGCGCTCGCGGGCTCCGGCCTGACCGCCGCCGACATCGACCTGGTCGTGGTCGCCACCTGCTCGTCGAAGGAACGCAGCCCGAACGTCGCGGCCCGGGTGGCCCGCTCGCTCGGCATCGAGGCGCCGGCGGCGTACGACCTGAACACCGCCTGCTCCGGCTTCTCGTACGCCCTGGCCACCGTGGACCACGCGATCCAGGCCGGCGCCGCCCGCAACGCGATCGTGGTCGGCGCGGAGAAGCTCTCCGACATCACCGACTGGACCGACCGCACCACCGCGGTGATCTTCGCCGACGGCGCCGGCGCCGCGGTCGTCAGCGCCTCCGAGGAGCCGGGGATCGGCCCGGTGCTGTGGGGCTCCGACCCCGCCAAGGGCGACGCCGTGGTGATCGAGGGCTGGCAGCCGTACATCGAGCAGGCGGGGCAGACCGTGTTCCGGTGGGCCACGTTCGCGCTGCCGAAGCTGGCGATCGAGGCGTGCCACAAGGCCGGCATCGAGCCCTCGGAGCTGGCCGCGTTCGTACCGCACCAGGCGAACCTGCGGATCATCGAGCCGCTGGGCCGCAAACTGGGCGCCCCGGACGCGGTGATCGCCAAGGACATCGTGGAATCCGGCAACACCTCGGCCGCCTCGATCCCGCTGGCACTGTCCAAAATGGTGGAACGCCGGGAGATCCCGTCCGGCGCCCCGGTGCTGCTGTTCGGCTTCGGCGGCGGCCTCACGTACGCCGGACAGGTCGTCCGCTGCCCCTAGCTGTACGGCGTCGCGCCCGCGCCGCCGGACTACGTACCCACGAAGGAAGGGAACACCGCATGAGTGAGACCAACGCCAAGGAGATCCAGGACGGCCTGGCCGAGATCCTGGAAGAGGTCGCGGGGGTCACCCCCGACGACGTCGCCCCGAACAAGTCCTTCACCGACGACCTGGACGTCGACTCGCTGTCCATGGTCGAGGTCGTGGTCGCCGCCGAGGAGAAGTTCGGCGTGAAGATCCCCGACGACGAGGTGCAGAACCTCAAGACCGTCGGCGACGCGGTGTCGTACATCCAGAAGAACAGCTGACTGAGGACGCAGCAGTGACCGCTATCGACGTTGTGGTGACCGGGCTCGGCGCGACGACTCCCCTGGGCGGGGACGTCGCGTCCACCTGGGACGGCATGCTCGCCGGCCGTTCCGGGGTCGGCCCGCTCACCGAGGACTGGGCCGAGAACCTGCCGGTCAAGATCGCCGCGCAGCTCGCCGTGGACCCCAGCACGAAGATCGACCGGGTGAAGGCCCGCCGGCTGGACCGCAGCGAGCAGGTCGCGTTGATCGCGGCCGAAGAGGCGTGGGCGGACGCGGGGCTCGCCGGTGAGGACGCCAACGTCAACACCGAGCGGCTGGCCGTGGTGGTCGGCAGCGGTATCGGCGGTGCGGTCACCCTGCTCGCGCAGGACGACATCCTGGAGGCCAGCGGGCCGCGCCGGGTCTCGCCGCACACCATCCCGATGCTGATGCCGAACGGGCCGGCGGCCTGGGTCGGGTTGACGCTGCACGCCAAGGCCGGCGTACACAGCCCGGCGAGCGCCTGCGCCACCGGTGCCGAGGCGATCGCGATGGGGCTGGACATCATCCGGTCCGGGCGCGCGGACGTGGTGGTGGCCGGCGGTACGGAAGCCGTGATCCACCCGCTGCCGCTGGCTGGTTTCTCGTCGATGCGGGCGATGTCGACCCGCAACGACGAGCCGGAGCGGGCGTCCCGCCCGTGGGACAAGGGCCGCGACGGCTTCGTACTCGGCGAAGGCGCCGGCGTGGTGGTGCTGGAACGCGCCGAGCACGCCGCCGCCCGGGGAGCCCGGGTGTACGCCCGGTTCGCCGGCGCCGGGCTCACCTCCGACGGGTACGACATCGTCCAGCCGCACCCCGGGGGCGAAGGCGCGATCCGGGCGATCAGGCGCGCGCTGGCCGACGCCGGGCTCACCGGCGCCGACATCCACCACGTGAACGCCCACGCCACGTCCACCCCGGTGGGCGACATGGCCGAGGTGGTGGCGCTGCGGCAGGCGGTCGGTACGCACGTCGTGCTGAGCTCCACCAAGTCGATGACCGGCCACCTGCTGGGTGCCGCCGGCGCGGTGGAGGCGATCGCCACCATCCTCGCGATCTACCACTCGCAGGTGCCGCCGACGATCAACCTGGAGGACCCGGACGACGACCTCGACCTCGATGTCGTCACCGGTGCCGCCCGCAAGCTCGAGGTCAACGCCGCGCTGAACAACTCGTTCGGCTTCGGCGGCCACAATGCCGCGCTGGTCTTCACCCGCGCATGAACCGGGAGGAAACCCAGTGACAGTCACCGAACCCGCACCCGCCGGGGCGGCTACAGCGGCGAGTGCCGTACCGGCCGCGAAGCCTGACCGCGATCCGGAGAACCGGCTGCGCGCCCTGTTCGACCTGGGCACGATGCGGCTGCTCGCCAGCCGTGACGACTCCGGCGTACTGGCCGCCCGCGGCCTGATCGACGGCACCCCCGCGGTGTCGTACGCCACCGACGCCACCCGGATGGGCGGCGCGATGGGCACCGAAGGCTGCGAGCACATCGTCGACGCGATCGACCTCGCGGTACGCGAGCGGATCCCGGTGATCGGGCTGTGGCACTCCGGCGGCGCCCGGCTCGCCGAGGGCGTGGTCGCGCTGGACGCGGTCGGTCAGGTGTTCGCCGCCATGGTGCGCGCCTCCGGACGCGTACCGCAGATC
The DNA here is from genome assembly GCA_050701635.1 of Micromonosporaceae bacterium. Lineage (GTDB taxonomy): Bacteria > Actinomycetota > Actinomycetes > Mycobacteriales > Micromonosporaceae > WHSM01. The sequence continues at coordinate 4,641 of JBOGDF010000066.1, forward strand.
TCCGTGGTGCTCGGCCCGGCGGCCGGCGGCGCGGCGTACGGCCCTGCCCTGACCGACATCGTGGTGATGAGCAAGGGCGGCCGGATCTTCGTCACCGGCCCCGAGGTGGTACGCAGTGTCACCGGCGAGCAGGTCGACATGGAGCGGCTCGGCGGCGTGGAGCCGCACGGGCGGCGCAGCGGCGTGGTGCACGTGACCACCGACACCGACGCCGAGGCGATCGACAAGGCGCGTTCCCTGGCGGCGCTGCTGGGTCACCAGGGCCGCTTCTCCCCCGCCGACATCGCAGTGGACGCCCCGGGCGAGGACCTCGCCTCGCTGCTCCCCGAGCAGGCGAACCGGGCGTACGACGTGAAGCCGCTGGTCAACCGGCTGCTCGACGACGCGCCGGGCTCGGAGAAGAACAACTTCGTGGAGCTGCACGCCAAGTGGGCGCCGAACATGGTGACCGCGCTGGGCCGGTTCGCCGGTCGTACGGTCGGCGTGATGGCGAACAACCCGCTGCGGCTGGGCGGCTGCCTGGACTCGATCAGCGCCGAGAAGGCGGCCCGGTTCGTACGGATGTGTGACTCGCTCGGCGTACCGCTGGTGGTGATCGTGGACGTGCCGGGCTACCTGCCCGGTGTCGGCCAGGAGTGGGACGGCGTGGTACGCCGTGGCGCCAAGCTGCTGCACGCCTTCGCCGAGGCGGTGGTGCCCCGGGTGACCCTGGTGACCCGCAAGGTGTACGGCGGCGCGTACATCGCGATGAACTCCCGTTCTCTGGGGGCGACCGCGGTGTTCGCCTGGCCGACCGCCGAGGTCGCCGTGATGGGCGCGTCCGCCGCGGTCAACATCCTGCACCGCAAGAAGCTCGCCGCCTGCCCGCCGGAGGAGCGCGACGCGCTGCGCGCCGAGCTGGTCGCCGAGCACGAGCGGATCGCCGGAGGCGTCAACCGCGCCCTGGAGATCGGCGTGGTGGACGAGGTGATCAAGCCGACGGAGACCCGCCGCCGGCTGGCCGAGGCGCTCGCCGGCGCACCGGCCGCGCGGGGCGCGCACACCAACATCCCCCTGTAACCCCCTAGCGACCCTTGGTCGCTAGCCGCAGGCGGTGGTGGGCAGTCCTTTTACCGGCACCGGGGAGCGTCCCGGCGCGGTCGCCTTCCCGGCCAGTACGGCCGCCACCGCCGCCATCGAGTAGCGGTTGGCGCCGTACGCGGCGAGCACGGTCGGCGTACCGGCGCGGCTCAGCAGGTACGGCATGTCCATCCCGACCGTGACCTGGGCTCCCGGAGCCAGGTCGGCGGCGGTGTCCCCGTATCCGGTGAGGTGCACCCGGGCGCCGCCGCCTCCTACCGTCACGCCGTGCCGGCGCAGCGCCTCGCTGAGCCAGCCCCGCTGCTGCTCGGTGCCACCGGTCACCCTTACCGATCCGGAGACCAGCGGTCCCTGGCACCGGCCCTTCAGCACGGTCACCGCGGCCGCCGCCAATTCCCCCGCGGTGGTACGGTGCGCCGCGCTCTCCACAGTGGACAGCGCTGGTGCGGCGTGACCGGCGAGGGTGAGCTTCAACGTGAGGATCCGGGTCGCCGAGGCGACCAGCCGGTCCCGGGTGAGCCGCCCCGACTTCAATGCCCCGAGCAGGCCCTGCTGCGCGGCCCGCAGGTCCGGCGGCATCAGCAGCAGGTCGTTGCCGGCCAGGATCGCGCGTACCGCCGCCTCCCCCGGCGCCCACTTCTTCGCCGGCTCCATGTTCATCGAGTCGGAGACCACCACCCCGGTGAATTTCAGCTTGGTACGCAGCAGATCGACCAGCACCTTCTTCGAGAACGTCGCCGGTACGCCGGGATCCACCGCCCGTACGTCCAGGTGCCCGGTCATGATCAGCCCGGCCGACGCGCCGATGCCGGCGGCGAACGGCGGCAGGTCCGTCCGCTCCAGCTGCGCCCGCCCGTAGCCGAGCACCGGCAGCGCGGTGTGGCTGTCGGTGGTGGTGTGCCCGTGTCCCGGGAAGTGCTTGAGCGTGGCGGCCACCCCGGCGCTCTGCAGCCCGCGTACCGCCGCCGCCACCTGCGCCGCGACCGCCTGCGGGTCCGACCCGTACGACCGGGACCCGATCACCAGGTTGCCCGACGAGCCGATCACGTCGGCGTCGGGCGCGAAGTCCACATTGACCCCGATCGCGGACAGCTCCGCGCCGGCCATCGCCCAGGCGCGTTCGGTGAGCGCCGGATCGGCCGCCGCGCCGAACGCCATCGCGGTCGGCAGCAGCGTCATGCCGTCCCGGATCCGGGTCACCACGCCGTGCTCCTGGTCGGTGCCGATCAGCAGCGGCACCGGGCCACCGGCGGCCTTCGCGGCGGGCAGCCCACCGGCCGCCTGCTGCAGCCCGGCGGTGAGCGTACGCACCTGCTCCGGGCTGGCGATGTTGGTGGTCGGGTTGGTGGCGCCGGTGCCGTCGTCGGCCGCCCGCAGCAGGATCAGCCCGCCCAGCCGGTAGCGGCTGACCACCTCGGCAGGAGTGGCGACCCCGTACCGCTCCCGGTTGGCTCCCGCCGCGGCGTCGGCCACCTTGGTGGCGTGGGTGCCGAAGGCGTACGGCATCAGCAGCTGACCCACCAGGTCCTCGTCGCTGAGTTTCGCGGCGATCGCGGCGGCCCGCTGGGCCGGGTCGGCGCTGAGGCTCGGGCTGGCCGGGGACGGCGCCTGACTGCGTCTGGCGGCGGGCGGAGCGTCGCCGGAGCAGCCGGCCAGCAGGCCGGCGGTGAGGAGCAGGGACAGGACAAGCGGGGTCAGGCGCGACAGCACCCGGCTAGCAGACCAGCCCATGCCGCCACCCGTCGACCCGTTTGGGGAAATTCATCCGGCCTGCGTGAGCCAGGTAACCGGTGCGCCGTCACCCGCCCGGCGGTACGGCTCCAGTTCGGCGTCCCACGCCGTACCCAGAAGTCGTTCTACGCCGTGCGCCAGGGAGTGCTCGGCGGTGGCCTGGCTGAGCAGCGCGCGCAGCCGGTCCTCGGCCACCAGGATGTCGCCGTTGGCGCTCATCGCGGCGCGGAACACGCCCCGCCCGGGGACGTACATGACGCGCTCGCCGTCCACCCCGGGGCTCGGCTCCTCGGTCACCTCGAACCGGATCATCGGCCACTGCCGCAGCCCGGCCGCGATCTCCGTGCCGGTGCCGCAGCGACCACTCCAGGCGCACTCGGCGCGTTGCGTGGACGGATCGGCGGGTTGTGCGGTCCACTTCAGCCGTACCGGGGTGGAGAGGACACGCGAAATAGCCCACTCGACGTGCGGGCACACGGCGGGCGGGCACGAGTGAACGTAAACAACGCCACGCGTCGGCACGTTGACCTCCGGTTTGTCTGTGGTACGCCTTCCCCTGCGACCCAGACACGGTGGTCGATCCGCGCATCAGCATGGACGCCAGTTGCCACCTGGCGGGTTCCATGATGACGGCAAAACCCCAGGTAGCGCCAGTCGCTTGGCGATATCGGTCTCACCGATTCCACGCGGCTGTGCCACGCCCACCTCGGCGGCTACTCTGATAGCACACCCGAAAGTCGAGGCCTGGTCCACGTCAGGTAGGGTGCGCGCGGCCGGTGTGTCATCACTCCGGCCGCCAGTGTGTCCCCCGCCCATTCCGTACCCCCTGCAAGGAGTTCCCCGCGTGGCCAGCAACCAGTCCAAGACCGCGCGCGCCTCGGTCCGCGCCGGCTCCGCCGGCCCCGGTGGAGCGCTCAGCGTCCTCGGCGAGTTCAAGTACCTGATTCCGCTCAACGCCGGAAAGCACGCGTACGTCCGCAACATCACCAACGGCCGCACCGTGCACTGCGCCACCGACTCGGACGCGTTCGCCGACGAGATCAAAGTGCTCGCGGACGCCGGCCACGGCACGAAGCTCCGTTCCGAGCTGGACGCTCTCGCCGAGCTCCACCCGGACCAGGGCTGGGACGTCACCACCAAGCGGCTGGTCGACGCCGGCGTGCTCGGCGACTGACTCGCCTCACAACCCGCTCGATGCCCCCGGTCGTTGACCCGGGGGCATCGTCGTGTCCGGGCCTGGTTCGGGCGCGACGACGAGTTGCGCGCGACCGTACGTGACGCCGTACCGGACACCGACCACCGCCAGCTCCCCCGCCGCGACCGCCTCGGCGACCGTGGGCAGCGCGCGCACCGCCGACACAGTGGCCGCGATGTGACCGCGTACCGCACCCTCGTACGTCTGGCTACCCGACAGGGCCGGGTCGAGCGGCACGCTGGGCGCGATCTGGTCGACCAGGAAGCTCAGCTCCGGACCCGGCCGTTCACCCCGGTGGGTGGCGTCCACGGCGTACTCCACCGCGGCGCAGGCTTCGTGGCCGAGCACCACGATCAGCGGCACCCGCAGCTTGCGTACCGCCAGCTCCACCGACGCCACGGTGGCACGGTCCAGGACGTGTCCGGCGGTGCGTACCGACAGCAGCTCCGCGAATCCCTGGTCGAACACCGCCTCCGGCGGCACCCGGGAGTCGATACAGCCGATCACCAGCGCCAACGGCTTCGGCTGCTCGGCGCGACGGCGGGCCTGGGTCACGTCGTACCCGTGCCGCGGCGCACCGGAGAAGAACCGCCGGTTGCCGTCCAGCAGCCGGCGCAGCACGCCGATCGGCGTACGGGCCTGGGGGTCTGCTCCTGGGTACGCCGCCGGGCCCGGCGCAGCGACGTGATCCGCGTACGGAGCTTCGTCGCTCATTGCGGCCGACGCTAGCAACCCGTACGCCGCCAGGAAACGATCATGTGGCGTGGGCTATCCCACGCATCCAGATCCCGGGATCAACTCGCGGCGCGGGAGTCGCGCGGCATCGGCAGCGGCGTACCGGGACCGCCCGGCCCGCCCGGACCCCGAGGCGGTTCAGGACCCCCACCCGGTGCTCCCGCGGGCATGCCCGGCGGTGGCGCACCCGGAGCGCTGTACGCGCCCGGCGGCGGAGTGCTGGGAGCGATCGGCTCGCTGTACGTCTCCTCGGCCACGTCCTCGAACGCGTAGAACGCCGCCTGGAGGTCCTGCGCGATCGGCTTCAGCTTCTCCACCGCGTCGGCCAACCGCTGCCGGGCTAGCTTGACGTTCTCCTGGTGCTTGCCGCGCTCCTCACTCCAGGAGTCGGCGACCTGCGACACCGCGGCCAGCGAGATCCGCAGGTGGTCGATGGTACGAGTGACGTCGTACAGGGCGCCCCGGACCTCCTCGGGCGACATCCCGTCGACGAAGAGCTCACGCTCCCATTCGCTGGATGCCCGCCGGATCCGCGCTGTCCACACCGTGCTGCGCCCCATCGCGCTCCGCTCCCTCCCTGACCCGATAGCCCAACGTGAATCAGTTGTGCCGTCACAGGCGTACCGCATAAGTCGGCCCGGGGCCAGCCCCTACCCCCACGACACGCCATGAATTCCGGTGTTAACAGCCGAGGGGAGCCTCCACCGGGCCCGGCCGCCACGGATCGGGGCGGCGCCGGCGGTAGGCTTGCCGCCGCGGGGCGGTAGCTCAGCCGGTTAGAGCAGTGGACTCATAATCCATCGGTCGCGGGTTCAAGTCCCGCCCGCCCCACAACCAAATCACGTTATGACCTGGGGATTCCTCGCCGGCCGGGCTGTCCCGATCTTGGGCGACCGAGTTGATCAAGCCCCGCAGCCCGTGGCGGACCGTCGAACAGGTCGAGATCGCGACCCTGGAGTACGTCGACTGGTTCAACCACCGCCGGCTACTGGAAGCCTGCGGCGACATCCCACCAGCCGAACTCGAAGCCGCCCCACCACAGTCACAACACCCGCCTCGCCGAGGCCGGTCACACAACCCCTTGAGTCTCCGGACTCACCGGGGGGACTCAGGGTCAGATCTGCTCGACCCACTGGGCGCGCCACTCGGGCGCCTCGATGGGCCGGCTGTAGTACCGGGTGTCACGTGCGATCCGACCGTCCTTATCCAACTCGAGGACGGCGACGACATGCCACACGTCGCCTTCGTAGTCGTTCACCCCTTCGATCACCCAGACTCCACCCGCACCCACCACCCGGCGCAGCGTGATCGAAGGCGGCGTCGGGAATGCCTCCTGCATCGCGCGCATCGCGTCGCGTCCCCGGATACGTTCACCCGACTGCGGCATCTCCATCACGTAGTCCTCGCGACGCAATCGATGCTCGTCCTCGGCGGAGAGCGCCTCCGGCGCGCCGTGAGCGAAGAGCAGGGTTACCGCCTTACGCATCGCCTCCACGTCGCTGTCGGCCACCGCCTTGCGGAACAGCTCCTGTACGTCAGCCATCTCTGCCTCCCGGATCCACAGTCCTCTCCGACGCCCAGCCGTAGGAAGGCCCTGACACGCACCCGACAACATGCCTGACTGACATGACCCTGCTCTGGGTACGCGCCCACCACGTGCGTAAAGCGCCCCGAGGAGGCCACCCGAGGCGAGCAAATCCCCGGGGCCGCCACCGGCGCCAGCCAGGCTGCGCCCTCTGCCGGCAGCGGCGGCAGAGGGCGACTGGCGCGGCCTATCGCGACACGGCGGCTCCCCGGAGGGTTCCGGCCACAGGGCCTTGCGCGCCGCTCCACATCCGCCAGGCCAACGGCCACAGCGCGACCAGGGCGGCCGCCGCCTGCACGTAGCCCTGGACGACGAACAGCGGCACGAAGCGGCTGGCCGCGAAGACGATGAGCGCGACCACGATCAGGGCCGTCAGTTTCGGCCCCAGGACGTCGAGTCCGGCGATGCCCTTGGCGAAGCCGATCACTCCGATAGCGAACACGAGCGCTCCGCCCATCAGCACGGGCAGGAACCACGGCGTCAGCGCGGCCTGCGCGGCCTCCGCGTCGCCGCCGGCTTCGACGGCGGCCAGCGGCGCGAACTCCATCCCGGGCAGGAACGCGTACAACATGCTTCCGAACACGATGAACGGCAGCCCGAAAGCGCTCCACCGGTCACCGCCGTGGTCGCGGATGTAGCCGCGCACCGCGATGAACGCGAGTGCGACGACCCCGGAGGCCACGGCCGTGAGGACATGGGCCAGACCCCAGACAGCGGGTCCCTCGGCCACCGCGTGGGCGACCGCCGGGGCGTTGGGCAGCCGCCCGGCGATGTGCGGGTGCAGGGCGAACGCGGCCAGCAACGCGGGCGGGGCCAGCATGGCGGCGACGGCGTGCGGACGATAGGTCGTTTCGGTCATGGCTATCTCCTCAGCTTGCGAAAGTCGGATGGGTCATTTGGTGCCGACACCGAGATTGACCTCGGTGTGGATCACGGCCTTCGGCGCGCCGCCGGAACGTTCGCGGAACATCCCGTCCAGCACCTGCTGGACCTGGGCGCGTTCCTGGACTGTCAGTCCGGCGGTCATCTGGCCCCAGGCCGGGTTGGCTGAGGCGAATGCGGTCCAGAACTGCACGGCCGATTCGAACGGCGTGTCCCAGGTGGTGGTGTCTGCCGCCACGGCCGACAGACCCGCATCGGCGAGCTTGCGCCGCAGCACGCCGAGGTCCGCGAGTTGGAACGGCAGCGGCGGCGGGTCCCTCGGCGGCGGGGTGAACCCCGGGATGGCGGCCCTCATGGCCCCGGCGATGAACCCGAAGAGCTCGGCCTTGTGGAACAGGCCGAAAGCCCCGATGACGACCTTGCCGCCGGGTCTGGTGACGCGCGCCAGCTCGGCCAGGCCACGGTCGACGTCGGGGAAGAGCGCGACGCCGTGCAGCGACACGGCGACATCGAATGTCTCGTCCGGCAGGTCCAGGGCATGGCCGTCCATGACGCGGCCGTCGAGATTCGGCAGGCCCCCGGCCCGGGCGTGAGCCCGGAGCCGTTCAATCATCTGCGGTGCGTGATCCACGGCCACGACCCGGGCGCCGGCCTGCGCGGCCATGACGCTGACTGCGCCGGTGCCGGCCGCCACGTCCAGGAGGTCCATTCCGGGCCGCGGATCGACGCGGTCCAGCAGATCCCGGGCCAGTCGCCGGGTCAGTGGGGTCACGTGGGCGTCGTAGCCGTCAGCGAGCGCGTCCCACGCGTCCCGGAGCCGCTCGGCGGTCGGTGGTGCGACGGTCATGACGGCTCTCCTTCGGTGATCGTCCCGAGCGCGGCGCGCAGCGCGTCCAGGAAGGCTTGGGGCTGCTCGGCGGCGGGGTCGTCGCGGCAGTCCTCGATGACGTGCAGCGGCCAGCCGAACCGGGCGGCGGCCGCCTCGGCGGTCCGCAGCCGCACCTGCAGATCGTGGCGGCCGTGGATCAGCGTCGTGGGGACGGTGATTCGAGCGAGGTCGGCCGCCGGGATCGGGGGCATGCCGAGCCTCGGGACCAGCTGTCGCATCGCCCCCCGGACGCCCGGCGCACGGGCCCGGTCCAGGGCGTAGTCTCGCAGCGGTTCCCACTGGTCGCCGGCCTCCTCACCCACCCGTTCCATGTCGAGGAAGCAGCGGTGGAAAAGGCGGTCGCGGCTGCGGGGCGTGGGTCGGGCGACGAAGCCCATCATGGGCAGCGCGAAGCTCGGCGCCGGCCGGAACCAGCCCAGCCCCAATGTGTCGACCAGGACCAGGTGAGCGAGCCGGTCGCTGTGGTCCGCCGCGTACCGGGCGGCGATCGAGCCGCCGAGCAGGTGACCGGCCAGCACCGGTTTCGACCGGCAGGTCTGGTCGATGAGCGCGTCGACCCAGGCGGTGACGGTGTCGGCGTCGAGTCTGCCGGAGGCTGTGGAGGCCCCGTGCCCGGGCAGGTCGGGGACGATGACCCGGTGGTGCTCGGCCAGTGCGGGGATCACTCTGGTCCAGACAGCGGCGAACTCACCGAGGCCGTGCAGGAGCACGATGGGCGGGCCGTCACCGCCTTCCAGCACGGCGGTGGACACACCGGCCAACTGCAGTCGCCGCTCGGTGACCGGCATCGCGGCCAGCAGCCGATGCCGGGCTCGCATGCCGGCGGACGCGGATGGTCCCGGACCTGCGGTGTTCTCCTGCATTTCCATTGCGGACTCCTCCCTCAGCAGTGATGAGGTAAGAGTCCTGCTCCGGCAGCGGTGGCCGCGTCGGGCGGATCACCCAACTCGACGCGGCGGATCGGTGTGGGCAATTCTGTGTAGGGCCGCCGCGGCCGCCTGGCGTCAGACCAGGTCGTGCTGGTAGGCGTACGCGGTGGCCGCGGCCCGTGAGGAGAGCCCGAGCTTGGTGAACATGTTGCTCAGGTGCCGGGCGACGGTCTTCTCGCTGATCACAAGCGCATCGGCGATCTCCCGGTTCGTCGCGCCGGTGGCCACCAGCCGGAGCACCTCGACCTCCCGTGCCGTCAGGCCTCCCGCAGCCGGCGGCGCCGGGCGGCCGGCGAGTTCCCGCACCTGCTCCAGCGCCGGCGTGGCGCCCAACTGCTCGAAGACCCGGCGGGCGGCGTCCAACTCCATCTCGGCCGTGTCGTGGTCGCTGAGCTGCCTGCACGCCTGCGCTATCCGAAGCCGAACCCGGGCCGTCTCATAGGGGGCTTCGAGCTCATGCCAGGCCACCCAGGCCCCGCGCAGGGCCACGCTGGCCGCTTCCGCGTCACCTCCGGCCAGCAGCACCGAGCCGCGGGCGTATCCGACCACGCCGCGCAGGTACGGCGAGTCGAAGCGCGCGGCGATCTCGTCCAGCTCGTCCACTGCCGCCCGGGCGTCGTCGACCTCGCTGGCGGCGAGCTTGATCTCCACGTACGCGGACAACATCCTGGATCGTTCCACCGCCCCCTCGGCCTCGGCGACGGTCCGGCGGATGGCGGCGCTCGCGTCATCGAGCCGACCCTGCGCGAGCCGGAGTAGCGCCAATCCCGGCTGCACCCGGTGCCCGAAGCCGCCCGCCTCCCGGTAGTACGACTCCGCCCGGGCGAACTCCCCGCGCAATCGGTGCAGTTCGGCCTGCTGGTACAAGGCCATGCCCATCACCGGGTCGCCGGGCGGATCGGCCAGGTGCTCGCAGGCCTGCCGCACCTCGTTCATCGCGTCGGCCCACTCGCCGCGCAACTGCATGATCTCCGACCGGTGCACCAGGCACTGCCCGCGGTAGGGCTTGAGGTCCTGTTGGGTCGCGCACCAGCGGCTCAACGCCGCCGTCCATTCCTGCATGCGGTGCACGTCGAAGATGTCGCGACAGGCGATGACCACGGCGCAGTAGACGATGCCGGCCGTGAGCGCCGACACCTCGCCGGTGGTGACCGCGACCATCGTCTCGTCGAGCACCGCCACTCCCTGCGCCACCTGGCCCGCGGCCACCAGGGATTGACCCTGCCCCAGCTTGCCGAACGCTGTGAGGTCGGCGTCGTCGAATCTGTCGGCGATCTCGGTGATTTCGACGAAGGTGCGGCGCGCGGTCTCGGTGTCGCCGCCGCCGAGCGCCTGCAGGGCCGCGGGGATGCGCAGGTAGCCCTGCTCGACGCACTCCGCTGACATCTTTTGGAGGAGGTGTTGGGCTCGTCCGATCCAGCCTCCACCGCGGGCGTGCTCGCCGCGCAGGAAGAACGTCAACCCGAGCCAGAACGCGCAGCGCACCGCCGCTGGGATCTCGCCGCGGTCCAGGAAAGCCCGATGCGTCCGCTCCCAGGTGTCACGGGCTTCCTCGAAACGGCCGATGAGGTGGGCGGCTCGCGCCAACCTGTCGAGATCCTCGGCGCCCAGCGGGTCCCGCTGATCGGCGGCGGACAGGTGCTCGTACGCGTCCCGCCACGCCAACTGCCCGTACGCCTTGCGGCCTTGCGCGAGCGGATCGACGGCGGGCATGGGTGCTCCTGGTGGGAACGAGGCGATGTCGCCTACACGGTAGCGACGGTCACTGGACCCGCCGACGCGATTCCCTAGGACCGGCAGGGCGATGCCGCGTCCGGACAGCAGGTGCGAGCCAACGCGCACCAGCCAACAGCCAAGGCGGACACGCGGTCGGTGAGAATGGCGGTCATGCGAGTCCCGGTCATGCCTCCCTTCCTGCCGATGCTGGCGAAGTCGGTCATCAGCGTCACCACGCAGACCCGGTGGCGGCGACCGGTAACGCCGCGCAGGAGCGGGACGTTCCGTATATGAGGACCCGCAGCGGCCGGGAGGCGGTGCGCGGATTTTTCCAGGACGTCCAAGAGGACTTCGAGATGAACTCGTTCAAGCCACATGCGTTCCTCGAGGGCGAGGGCCGCGTCGCGGTGTTGGCCGAAGTGGATCTCACGGTCAAGGCCACGGGCAAGCGACTGCAGGACGAGGAGATCCACCTCTGGGAGTTTGGGTCTGACGGCAAAGTGGTGTCACACCGCCATTTCCTAGACACAGCCAAGGCGATCGACGCCCACTCATGAGAACGCGCCCGGGGAGGGACCGCCGAGTGCTTCGATCGCGGCTGGAGGGCAAGGGCCTGCAGTTCTACGCCGCCCGTGAGGTCCGCAACTCGCAGTCGCTTGCCGAGCACATCCGCATCAACTCGGCGCACCCCAAGCACTCCGACGCTCCCTGGCGCCGGCTATGCCATTACGTCCTGGTCTCTCCACGAAGAGGTGTTCGAGGCGATCGCCGCCGGCATCGAGGCCAAGGTGGTGCGTAGCCCGCTCCAGCCGCTGCTGGAGCAGTTGACGAGAGAACTCGTTGACCGCCCGCATCGGATGCCATCAACCGTCGGCGAGTGACGCCATGCGATGCATGACCGCAACACCGCGTTGTAGCGAGGCGCTGACCAAGCACGGAAATGCCGCGAGGCGAGCGGTGCGGGAGCCCCCAGGTCGTTCGGGCCGGTGACCGATCCTGCGTGCGCTATCGGATGAGGCAGAACGGGTGGCCGGCTGGGTCGGCGAAGACCCTGAGTCGTTCACCGCCGGCGGTCAGTCGGCGGGCACCCAGCCCCAGGGCCCGGGCCTCGCCGGTGTCAAGGTCGTCGACGAGCAGGTCGAGGTGGGCCTGCTGCGGGTGCGCAGGATCCGGCCAGCGCGGCGGGTTGTAGTCGCTGACCTGCTGGAACATCAGGCTCTTGCCGTCACCGGCGATGAGCGCGCCCTCGGGGCCGTCGTAGGTGACCTCCATACCGGCAAGCTCCGCGTAGAAGCCGGCCAGCACTGAGGCGTCGGGGGCGTCGATCGTCACCGCGAACAGGTGCATTGCCGGGCCGACGCCGTCGGCCTGGCAGAGATCGAACGGATGGCCGGCCGGGTCGGCCAGTGTCTTCCAGGTCGGGCCGTCGGCCAGCCGGGTGGCGCCAAGGCCTGCCGCCCGCTCGGCCTCCGCGAGGGGATCGTCGGTCTGCAGGTCGAGGTGGAACGGCTGCGGGTGCTCCTGCCCGGGCCACTGCGGCGCAACGTGGTCGGGGGCGCTCTGGAATTCGACCTCCTGACCGTCCGGAGCCCGTACGCCGAACCGCTCCGAGTCATGACGTAGGACGTCCCAGCGGTGAGTTCGGCGTAGAACGAACCGACCTGGTCGATGTCCGCCGCGTCGAAGATGGCCAGGTCCAGGCGAGCCGTCACAGTCATGGGCACATCCTGCCCCAGCCCACCGACAGAATCCGCGCCACGATTCGGCGACGGGTGCGCGTCAGATTTGTAGGTAACCCGTAGTGATCTTGGTGGGCCGGGGGGCGGTCAGGCTGCGGGCGTGGCGGGGACTGGGACGAGGCTGCGGCTGGTGGCGGGTCGGGTCTGGTTGTGCGGTTGTGACCAGATGTGGTCCCAGCGGTTGCTGTCGCGGTGGCAGCGCAGGGTGAGGATGCCGGTGGCGCCGGGGGTGTTCTGGCGCATGCCGGAGAGTTTGAGGCGTTGGCCGACGAGGGTCTTGCAGCCGGCCTCGACGACGCCGGAGCCGATGAACATGCCCAGTTCGCGGAAGACGGCGTAGCGCATGCGTTGGGCGTTTTTGATGAAGTAGTGCAGTGCCGTGTCGGCCTGCTCGCGGTCGGCGCCGGTCAGGGGTAGGGCGGTGGTGGCCTGCACGAGGGCCTCGATGTCGCCCTGGTCGAGGTTGGCCAGCCGGTCGGCCAGCCAGGCTTGCTGGTCATCGCCGAGGGTGGCAGCGAGTTGCTTGGCGAGGTCGTGGACGTGTTCGCGGGCGTGGTAGATATCGACGATCTGGGTGGCTTCGGGCAGGATCTTGGTGGCCATCTTCCAGATCCACATGGCGCCGTCGCCGAGGAAGACGAGTTGGCGGACGTGGTCGGCGCCGCGGCGGAGGGCCTCGGCGTGCACGAGGGTGGTGAACTGCTCGACCGGGTCGAAGGTGTGCACGTAGCTGGTGGTGCCCGGGTCACGCACCGGCCGGCCCTCGTCGTCGAGTTTGGTCTGGGTGAACAGGCAGGCGAGTTTGACCTCGCGGGTGCGGGCCCGTCCGTCCTCGGCCTTGCCGGCCCGGTCGGCCGCGGCGGCGGGCACGACCGGCACCCCGGTGCCATCGACGGCGACATAGAGCTTGTCCGGCACCGGCGCCGCCGGCGGTAGCACCGCCACGGTCCGGTCCAGGATCGCCCGCGACGCTCGGGCCAGCGCCGCGGCGGCGGCCTGCCCGTCGGCCTCCGCCGAGCGTTCGACCCGCTTGGTGGACAGCCGCACCCCGGCCAGGTCGGCGAGCAGATCGGCGGCGCCGGCGAACGGCGCCACGGCGGCGAGGCGGGCCACCATGCGGCGCAGCCCCGGCGACAACGAATGCCCGTCCACGCCGAGTCCGATGTCGCGGGGCACGACCCCGCGCCCGCAGGCCGGGCAGTGGTAGTAGGCCCGAGGCAGCCGGATCCGCCCCAGCACGGTGTCGATGTTCTTGTCCCGGTAGCCGACGAACTCGGCCCGATGCCCGGACCCGCAGTCCACCCGCTGCCCGCTATGACCGTCCTGTGTGGACAGCAGCTGCTCCAGCAGGGAACAGCCCAGCTGGGTCATGGCGGCCCGCACCGCCGACTCGACCGTGCGCATGTCCTGCCCCGGTCCACACGCGGACACCGCCAGCGCCGCCAGCCGTTCTACCTCGGCGGCGACCTCCGCCTGGACCTGGGCGTAGAGCCCCCTTTTTCGCCGCCCGTGTCGGGCGGCGCAGCCGCAGCGGCAGTTCCTACCGGTCGAGCCTCGCAGATCGCCTCGTTCACCTCGACGATCTCATCGGCGATCTTGGCGAACTGCTGGTACCGCGCCAGCTCGGCCCGGACCTTGTCCACCTCGGCACGGTCCAACTGCCGACCTCGGGTCTTGCGCCCCACCGTCGTGCGGGTCCACACATACCGGGGACCATGACCGGGATGCCCCGGCGCCGCACACGCACAGTTCGGTTTGCCGCACCGCCGATAGTTCTCACTCACACTGCCCCGCCGGAAATCACCCACCTGCGCCAACCGCTCGAACAGGACGCGCCGGCGCGCTTCAAGCTCAGCCAACGAGGGCTCGGTCATGGCCCGCTCCAATCTGGATACGCA
>JBOGDF010000067.1:0-18922 GCA_050701635.1 Micromonosporaceae bacterium
GTCATGACTGCATGAAGGGCCCCATGATCATGGTCGGGGGTGGGGTTGGGGGGCGCACGCGGGCGGGCGGGCGGCGCCCTACTGCAGGCCGGCTTCGAGGGCGTCGAACGCGGCGGGCACCGTGTCGACGACCTGGAGCAGCTCCATCGCGTCGGCGCGTACGAAACCGGGCGCGACCAGGCCGCGCAGCCAGTCCAGCAGGCCGGTGTAGAAGCCCTCCGGATCGAGTACGACGCACGGCTTGGCGTGCAGCCGCAGCGTCGTCATGGTACGAAAGATGGCACAACCTGGTCGGGTACCCCGGCCCGACGCCCTGATCCGCCTGACGGCCTGCGCGACCGTGATAGCCCTCGCCGCGATCGCAGGCGCCATCAGCTACTCCCACATGCAACTACTCGCGGCGCAGCACGGCGAGACTGGCTGGCGGGCACATGCCTTCCCCCTCTCAGTCGACGGAATCGAGATCGTGGCGTCGCTGGTGTTACTTGCCGATCGTCGCGCCGGCCGCCGCTCCGGATGGCTCCCCTGGACAGCGCTCGCGGCTGGGACCGCAGCAAGCGTCGCCGCCAACGTCGCGGTAGGCGGTAGCGATTTGCTCGGGCGTGTGGTGGCAGGGTGGCCGGCGTTTGCCCTGCTGGTGGCGATCAAGCTGCTGTCCGGTCTCCTGGAAGCCCGCGAGTCGTCCCCGTCCGCCGCCGTCCCCGACATGGAGGCGAGCGGGACGGTTGCTCGGGGTACCGTCCCACGTTCGCGTCAGATGGGCAGCCAGCCCCGTCCCCGCCGGACGGACGCCCGGGACGGGGACGATCCCGCCGCGCTGCTGCCAGCCGCGCGTCACGCACGAGACGCAATCCTCAGCGCCGGGGAACGTGTCACCCGCGACCGGCTTGCGGCCCAACTCCGAAACGACGGCCACGAGATCCGCAACGCCCGCGTGTCGATTCTGCACAGGATTCTGCGACAGGAAGCGGCCGGCCAGACGGCGGCAATCTCGCGTGGCTAGCCCCCGGCGCGGACAGCGGCGTACGGTCAAATAAGTGCGAACGACCCGAGTTGCGAGGGGTGCGGGATGCGTGCTGACGCGGAAGACGACGACGTGAGAATCGGGCAGCGCGTCAAGTGGTGGCGGCTGGAGCGCAAGCTTTCCCAGCAGGTGCTTGCCGACCGCGCCGGTCTCAGCAAGGGCTACATCAGCAAGATCGAGACTGGCGATGCCCGTATCGACCGGCGTACCACGGTGGAGGCGATCGCACGCGCCCTCGGCGTAACGTACGGCGACCTTACGGGACAGCCGTACCGGCCAGATACCCCGGAGATGCAACGGGCGCACGCCTCGCTCGCCGCAATCCGATCTGCGTTCAACAGCTCGTCCTTGGAGTACGGCAGCGGTGTGAAACCACGGCCCCTCGACGCTATCGCCCCTGAGATCGAGGCGGCTGCCGACGCCTGGCAAGGCTGCGATTACGCAAGCGCGAGCCGCGACCTAGCCCTCGTGATCTCTGAGCTTCACGAGCACGTCGCCAACGGAGACGAGAAGCTGCGCTCCCTGGAGCTGCTCGTCCACGCACTCGACGTGGCTGCGTGGACAGCTCGTGTGCTGGGATACAGCGATCTCGCAGGCTGGATGGCAGAGCGGGAACACGATGCCGCCACCATGACCGAGAACCCAGACCTGATCGGTTTTGCCGTCTGTACGCGCAGCCTGATACTCGCCGCCGCAGACGGACGCCGACTCGCACAGGTTCTCGCGGAACGCACCATCGATGATCTCGGCCGGCACGCGAGCGGCGAGACACTGGAGCTCCTCGGAATGCTTCACATGTCCGCTATGCATGCGGTGCTGCCAAGCGATCCCTCCAACTACCTCAGTGAGGCGGCGACGCTAGCAGAACGCACAGGCGACGGACGTTACATGCGCCTGTGGTTCGGGCCGACCAACCTCGCCCTATGGAGGATGAAAGCCGCCGTCGAGGCCGGCGAGGGCAGCCGTGTCGAGACCATCGCACGCGGAGTCAACCTGGATGCTCTGCCGTCAACTGCGCGCCGCGTCATGTACTACCGGGACTTCGGGATCGGACTCGGCCAGCAGCGCGGACGCGAGGCGGACGCGGTCCGGGCGCTGCTGACCGCCGAACGTCTCGTACCAGGCAAACTGCGCCTGGACCCGCTCGTACGGGACACCGTAGGTCACATGCTTTCGCGTGCCCGCGCCACGGCCGGCGGGCCTGAAATGATCCGGCTGGCACGCCACGTCGGCATTGTCTGACTCGGGTTGCCTGGCAGGAAACATCCTGCGTTATTGCGCGCCTACCTTCTGTGCAAGTCCCACGGTGAACCGCTAGTCGGCACCGGGTGACAGGCGGGCGAGAGTCGCCCGCCGTACCGACCAGGGATGGCCGCCGAACGCGCGTGCGCTCGCGTGCCATTCCGGTCGGTGAACAGATCCGGCCGAGCGCGGCGATCGACCCTCCCGAGGCGCGTCCCGTCACGCACGGCCGTGCACGGGAGGACGGACGTGTGGTCACTGGTATTGGCTTCGGTAACTGGCTCGCTGCTGGGCTTCGTGTTGGCGTGGACGACGTTCCGACGCTCGTTGCGGTGGTGCCGCGAATGCGGCGAGACCTTGAGGTGCCCATTGTGCACACCGCGCCGGCCAAGCACTTCCGCGTGGTGATCTCGCCGTGAACAAGGGTTCTTGGCTCCTGCGCGGACTGTTGACCTGCGATCGGTGCGAGCGGCCGATGCTACCTGCCATCGGACAGGATGGCGTGCGGTTGTACTCGTGCGGCCCGCGCTGCCTCCAACCAGACCTGACGGCGCAGCCGGTGGAGCAGGACATGCGGCTGGGCGCACTGGTGCGGGGTATGACGACCCTGTTTCCGGACACCGCACATGTGAAGGCCGGCTCCGGTGACACGCCGCTCGGTTACGGCGAACGCCCGCCAATCGACGTAGACGACCTGCGGCGCTGGGAGCAGTGCGACGTGACGAACCAGCAGGCGGTACTGCGCGCCGCGTACGTCACGATCCGAGTCACGGTGCACGGCACGGTACGACCCGTTTGGCAGCACAACACCGTCGATCTCGCCCGCCGGGTAGTTACGGCGGTCGGCTGATGATGGCCGAACCGAAAATGCCGCCCGCCGCCATCGCGGCACAGCCGCACCAGTGCGCCCACTGCGCGGGACTGGTCATGGAGACCGAAGTGGGTTGGACCCACATCGACGCGTACGGCGGGTTCGTCGGGTGGCTGTGCCCACTCCCCCACATGCGCCTCGGACTACCGAGCGCGCCGCGCTCTGACGCGGTGGGGGCACCAGTCTCCTCCCCGGAGGTGCTCACCCCGCCACCCACCGAATTGCCGTCGCCGACCCACACACGGGCCGACCGACTGACCCAGATACCGCCATCCATGCGGGGCCGCGACACTGAGCCGTTGCCGCCGTGGCAGCCACTGAGGAGCGATGCGCGGTGAGCACTACGGCTATCGGGTTGGTCGCGCTGGTGCCGTTGGCTATCGGCTGGATCGCCGGTCGGCGGTTTGAGCGAGCGGCGCGCGGGTGGTCGGACTACAGCGCCCACAAGGGCCAGACTCCGGTGTTGCTGGCCGCAGCGCGGTCGCTTACCAGCAGCGCCGTATGGGTCGTCGTGTTCGCGGCCGTCATCGTCGGCTTCGGGCTGTACGTGCTCGTCATCGCGAGGCCGCATTGATCCGTGAGTCGCCAACTGGCGGGCACACCGAGACATCCGGGGACAGGTTGGCGCCGGGAACCTTTTCACACCTGCCCCGTGGTGAGAGGCGGGGCCGGTCGGTGGGATCAGCAGAAAGGGATCTCGTTCTCGCCCACCGCCCGGACCGCCCAACGTCCCGTAGTCCCCTCGTAAGGAGGAGTCGATGTCCACAGCAAGCAGCTCCCGCAGCCTCGCCACGGTAGGTGATCGGTTCGCGTTGTCGCGGCCGTGCACGGACCAGCCCGCCGGCAAGGAGCAGCCGAGCGCCGCGCGGCCGTTCGGTCTGCGGTTCGCCGCTGACCCGGTGAGTACCGACGTGGCGTTGCCGGCGTACGAGTTCGACCCCGTCCGGCAGCTCCTCGTCAACCCGGCCACGGCCGAGCCGTGGTACCGGGGTCTGGTCGACATGACCATGAACACGACCGGGATCTCACCGGACGGCGGCGGGAGTACCGGCAACGAGGAGTACCGGCCGGACTACACCGGGGACGAGCCGGTCTGATGACGGTTCTGGTGCTCAGTGAAGAGGTTGACCCGACCGCCGATGCGGTAGTGGACGTGTTGAACGAGCGTGGTGTTGCGGTGTTCCGGTGCGACACCGCGTGGTTCCCGTTGCGGATGACGCTCGACGCGGAGATCGGTGCGGACGGCTGGGACGCGACGCTGCGCACCAGGCACAGGGAAGTGGAGTTCGTGGGGCTGCGGTCGATCTGGTACCGCAGCCCCACCGCGTTCGCATTTGCTGACGGGTTGAGCGGGCCGGAGCGCCGGCACGCGGCGATGGAGGCCAAGTTGGGCCTCGGCGGGGTGCTGTGGTCGCTGCCAGTCCTGTGGGTCAACCATCCCGGCCGACAGGCTGACCTGTACAAGCCAGTCCAGCTCTCCGTCGCGCAGCGCTGCGGGCTGGCCGTGCCCCGAACCCTCATCACGAACGACCCGGACGCGGTGCGGCGGTTCGCGTTGGCGTGCGACGGCGATGTGGTCGTGAAACCGCTCGGTGCGGCCTCGATCATCGAGTTCGGGGGCCGGCGACCGCTCTATACCCACCGCCTGAGCGCCGATGACCTGAGCGACATGCGGGGCGTGGAGGCCACGGCGCATCAGTTCCAGCAGCGCCTCACCAAGGCGTACGAGGTCCGCTTGACCGTGGTGGGTGAGCAGCTGTTCGCCGCCACCATCCACGCCGGAAGCGACGCATCCCGCGCCGACTACCCGGCGCTGAAGTACGGCGTGGCCGACGTGCCGCCGGACGTTGCCGCCGGAGTTCGGGCGTTCATGTACCGCCTGGGGATCGTGTACGGCGCGTTCGACTTCGTTGTGGATGGAGCCGGCACCTGGTGGTTTCTGGAGTGCAACCCGGGCGGACAGTTCGGATGGATCGAGGACGCGACGGGACTACCGATCACCGCAGCACTAGCCGACCTGTTGGAGAAGGGGGAACACTGATGCGGCCACTGGAGGACACACCGATGATCGAATGGCAGCCGCGCGCGAAGGCGTACGCCCAGCAGCTCGCAGACTCCGGCGCGATCACCGATCCGGCGTGGCTGGAGGCGTTCGAGCAGACGCCACGGCACCTGTTCGTGCCCCGCTTCTGGGCGCTCGATGAGTTCAACGCGCCGCATCACGTGGTCGACGGGGCCAACCCTGACCAGCGCGAAGAATGGCTCGGCGCTGTGTACAGCGACCAGTTCCTCGCCACCCAGGTCAAGGACGGCATCATCACCAGCTCCGCGTCGCAACCCAGCCTCGTAGCCACGATGCTGGAGTTGCTCGACGCCGAGCCTGGGTGCCGGGTGCTGGAGATCGGAACCGGAACCGGGTACAACACCGCGCTGCTCTGCCACCGCGTCGGCGACCGCAACGTCGCCAGCGTCGACATCGACGGCGACCTCGTGGCCGAGGCCGATGCGCTGCTCGCGGAACTCGGTCAACGCCCCGACTTGGTGACCACCGACGGCGCAACCGGGCTACCCGGCGGCCCCCACGGCAGCGGACACCGCTATCACCGCATCATCGCCACCTGCGCCTCACCCGGCGTACCGGCGGCGTGGATCGAGCAGCTCGCGGACGGCGGGCGCATCGTCGCACCCTTCACCTTCGGGGGCGCGCTCGCCGTGGTCACCAAGACCGGCCCCACCGAGGTCCAAGGGCACTTCGCCGCCGAGCCGGCGTGGTTCATGCCGCTACGACCCGATGCACACCTGCCGATGCCTTCCGGGCACCTGATCAACCTCCCCGACCACCCACCGGCCGACGCTGCGCACATCGGCACCACAGACGTCAACGCCGACATATACGACCCCGACTTCCGCCTCTGGCTGGTACTGCACCTGCCCGGCGCGCGATTGGTCGACTGGGTGGACGACGCCACGCACCGCCGCACCGGGCAGGTCATCCACACGGCCACGCACATCGCCGTCGCCGAGTTCGAAACCGACGACGGCACGCCCCGCGTCACCCAGGACGACCGGCGGCTCTGGGACACCGTCGAGGCAGCGTGGCGGTCCTGGCAGGATCACGACCGGCCAGCACGCACCCGACTTGGCATCACCGCACGTACGGGCGGCACCCAGCGGGCCTGGCTCGACACCCCTGCCTCCCGCATCTCCTGGCCCGTAGGCTGCTGATCACCTAGGACAACGCCAGTTCAACACCTGAACACTCCATCGCCGGAAGCGCCAGCCGGACGCACCTGGGGCGAGGCTTCCGTCATCTCACCGCACGCACACCGGGGAGGCCCACACCTGTGACCGTAGACGAGATCAAGACCAGCGCCGAAACGGCACGCGGCGCCATCGACACCGCCAGCACTGCTGCACAGGCGGCGATCAGCGAGGCTGATGACCTCGCCCAAGGACGCGGCAGCCCGTGGTTGGGAGGGTGTGGCGTCCACGGTGCAGGCCGCGCGCGATGCTATGGAGGCAGCCGGTCCAGCCTGGGCGGCGCAGATGAGGCCGCTGACGGTGCTGTGAACGCCGCATCGGAGATCAGCAACAAGCTAGCTCCGAAGGAGATCGCGGAGCGGGCCGGGGCGGTCGCGGGCATGTACGAGCAGGCTGTTGGCGGCATCGACGCGGCCAGCGGCAGTGTCGAGCAGGCCGAGGGCTACGCCCAACAGGTTGAAGCCGACCGGCTCATCGGCGTCGTGGACGCCGCCGCCGACGCGATCAACACGGCACGGCAGGCGGTGGCGGCAGCGAAACAGACTGCCGAGACCGAACAGCAGGAAGCCGGTGCCTGGGGAAACTGACCGGAGGCGCTGGCGGCGGACCCTCGTCGGTGCCTGACCTCCCCACCAAGGGTCCCCGGCTCGCGCAGCGGTTCCGGTGGGCGCTCGATGAGCTGCGTCAGCCGCAAGGCTCCCAAACGTTCGGGATCGCGATGGACGACACCGGTGACGCGATCTGGCGAGACGACAACGGCGACCCCAACATCATGAGCGGTAGAAGCGGTCCGCTCGGTCACAATGGCAGCGTCCTCGGGCTTGCCCCGACCGGCCGGTGGCGATACCTGACCGGCGTCACCGACCACGTGGAGGGCCATACCGCCGCACTGGTGCGCCGCGCCAAGGACGATCCCGCCGGCCCGAAACACGTCACGCTGCTGCTCACCGGCGAACCTGCCGAGGCCCCGACGGGTGCCGTGTCCGGCTGCCCGAGATCCTGCCGCGGATCGATGTGGCGGCCGGAGGTGCAGAACACGCCGACCGCGGCCATCTCAGCTCTCCACCGGTGGCCTGCCGGCGGCGCGTTCGGCGTCGTCGCGCGCGGTCCTGCGATCCGCGTCGGCGTCGAGGATGTGCCGGACGGCTTCGTCGACGTCGTCGGTGACGCGTACCAACTCGAGGTCTGCGGGGTTGATCTTGTTTTCCGCGACCATCGTGTCGCGCAGCCAGTCGATCAGCCCCTGCCAGTACGCGGTGCCGACCAGCACCACCGGGAACCGGGTCACCTTGCCGGTCTGCACCAGGGTGAGCGCCTCGAACAGCTCGTCCATGGTGCCGAACCCGCCGGGGAGCACCACGAACGCGCGGGCGTACTTGACGAACATCGTCTTGCGTACGAAGAAGTAGCGGAAGTTGATCCCGATGTCGACCCACTCGTTGATGCCCTGCTCGAACGGCAGCTCGATGCCGAGGCCGACCGACGTCCCACCCGCCTCGGCGGCGCCCTTGTTGGTCGCCTCCATCACGCCGGGGCCGCCGCCGGTGATCACCGCGTACCCGGCCTGGGCCAGCGCCCCGCCGAGCTGTTCGGCGAGCACGTACTCCTCGCTGCCAGGCTTGGTACGCGCCGAGCCGAACACGCTCACCGCCGGGCCCAGCTCGGCCAGCGACTCGAAACCCTCCACGAATTCGGAGACGATCCGCAGCACCCGCCACGGGTCGGTGTGCATCCAGTCCTGCGGTGCCCGCGAGTCGAGCAGCTGCTGGTCGGTGGTGGCTTTGGTGTGCCGGCCGGTGGCCCGTCCCCGCGCCGGCCCCGCCACGATGTCCCCCGGATCCCTCTGCATGCCCCTCACCGTATCGGCGGCTCTCACGCGACGCGCGGCGACCCGAAACGCCGCCCGCGCCCCGGCGCCCCAGCGGGTCAGCGGCTCAGCCAGCGGCGCAGCACGTCGGCGCCCGCGCGGATCAGCGGAATCTCCACCCGCTCCTCCGGCTTGTGCGCCAGGTTGGGGTCGCCAGGACCAAAATTCAGCGCCGGTACGCCGAGCGCCGAGAACCGCGACACGTCGGTCCAGCCGAATTTCCCGCGCGGCGGCTGGCCCACCGCGGCGAGGAACTTCTGCGCCACCGGCGCGGCGAGCCCGGGCAGCGCGCCAGGGGCCGAGTCGACCACCTCGAGGGCGTACCCGTCGAAGACCTCGCGTAGGTGGGCCAGTGCGGCGGCCTCGTCGCGGTCCGGGGCGAACCGGTAGTTGACCTTGATCACGCACTCGTCGGGGGTCACGTTGCCGGCGATGCCGCCGACGATGTCGACCGCGTTCAGCCCTTCCCGGTACTCGCAACCGTCGATCTCGAGGGTGCGCGGCTGGTAGTCGCGCAGCCGCTGCAGCACGTCGGCGGCGCCGTGGATCGCGTTCACGCCGAGCCAGCTGCGAGCCGAGTGGGCCCGCGTGCCGGGGATCCTGATCGCCACCCGCATGGTGCCCTGGCAGCCCGCCTCCACCAGCCCGTACGTCGGCTCCAGCAGGATCGCGAAGTCGGCGCGCAGCCACTCGGGTTGGGCGACGGAGATCCGGTTGAGCCCGTTGCGCTCGGCCTCCACCTCTTCGCAGTCGTAGAACACGTACGTCATGTCGTACGCCGGATCGGTCAGGGTGGCGGCCAGGTGCAGCGCGATCGCGGCGCCGGACTTCATGTCGGACGTACCGCAGCCGTAGATCGCGTCGCCGTCCGCTCTGGACGGGAAGTTGTCCGCCAGCGGCACCGTGTCCAGGTGCCCGGCGAGCGCCACCCGCTGCCTGGCGCCGCCCGCCCCCGCCGTGTCCTTCCCAGGCTCCAGGCCGGTACGCGCCACCACCACGTTGCCGTCGCGCTCCACCGTCAGCACCGGATTCGTACGCAGCGCCGCCTCGACCGCGTCGGTGATCGCCTGCTCGTCACCGGAGACCGACTCGATGTCGACCAGGGCACGGGTGAGCGCGACCGGGTCGGCGAGCACGTCCGCTGTCAACGTCTGGAGCTGCGAGAACGTCACGGCGTCGACCCTACTGACCCGCCGGCGCCAGCGCGGCGACGCCCCCGGCAACCGCCTCACCGGCGACCGGGACCGGTTGCTCCTCGGCGCCAACCGGCACGGCGCCTGGAACCCGCTCGTCGACGGCGCGGTGCCGGTCGCGGGCCCGCAGCGCGTACGCCAGCAGCGCGATCGCCACACCCGCCGCACCGGCGACCGCGAAGCCCCAGGACGGGCCGAACAGGTCGATCACCACACCGGCCAGCGGCGCCCCGACCGCCATCCCGATGTTGAGTGACGAGCCGTAGTAGCCCATCGCCTCACCGCGTACCACCGGAGGGGCCATCCGGCTCACCGCGTCGGCGGCCGCGGCCAGGGTCGGGGCGCACATCAGCCCCGCCGGCAGCAACGCGACGCACAGCCAGAACCAGTTGCCGGCGAACGCCAACGGGATCGTGGTCACGCCGAGCAGCAGCATCAGCGGGAGCGGCCCGGGCGCGCGCCGCAGCCCGCCATACACCAGTCCGCCGGTCATCGAGTAGAGGCCCCAGACGGGGAGCACCACGCTGGCCCAGCCGAGCTCGCCGACCTCGCGCAGCACCGCGACCACCACCACGTCGGTGGCGCCCAGCACCACCGTCGAACCCGCGACCGCCAGCAGTACGGCGAGCAGCCCGGGACGCAGCCACTGCCGCAGCGGGGGCCGGGCGACGGCCGGCGTGGCCTGCTCGGACTCGCTGATCAGCGGCGGGTTGAGCCAGTACAGCCCGATGCCGGTCAGCGTCACCCCGACGCCCACCGCCCAGATCGCCACCTGCGGCGACAGCTGAGTCACCACCAGCACACCCAGCGACGGCCCCGTCATGTACGAAAGCTCCACCGCCACCGAATCCAGCGAGTACGCCGGGCGGCGCTGCGCTTCGGGCACCAGCGCGGCCAGCGCCTGGCGGGAGACGGTGAACACCGGCACCTGGATCAGGCTGGACACGAAGCCCGCCACCAGCAGCACCGGGAAACTCATCGAGCCGGCGGTGGCCCAGAACAGCGCCGAGGTGACGGTGCCCAGCGCCACCACGGGACGCAGACCATACCGGTCGGTGAGCCGGCCCAGCACCGGGGCGCCGATCGCGCTGCCGAGGATGGAGACCGAGAACACCGTGCCGGCGGCGCCGAAGCCGAGCTTGAGCTGGAGCACGACGTACAGGGTGAGCACCATGCTGCCGGCCAGCACCGGGATCCGGGCCAGCATCGAGACCGCCAGCAGGGACCACACCCCACGCAGCGCCAGCACCTGACGGTACGGAGCGAGCTGCATGGTGGGTCCTTTCCGACGACGGCCGCTCCATCATCGCTCCACCCCCTGACATTTCCGGAACGGATTTCCGGTGGGCTGCCTCACGGCCGTCTCGGCCAGCCGATTACGGTGGTACGCCGTGAGCAGCTTCCGTACCGAAGGCGCCTGGGCGTACGGCCTGGCCACCGAGACCACCGACGGCCAGGTGCTCGACACCTGGTATCCGAGCCCCGCGCTGGGCGCTCCCCCGGCCGGCGCCGCCGAGCCGGCCGAGCTGACCGCGCTGGCGGGCGACGATCCGCGCCGCGGGGTGCGTACCCGGGTGGTGCTGGTGCGCGCCGACCTGACCGCCGCCCCGGCGGACGCCGCGGACGCGTACCTCCGGCTGCACCTGCTCTCCCACCGCCTGGTACGCCCGCACGAAGCCAACCTGGACGGCGTCTTCGGGGTGCTCTCCAATGTGGTGTGGACCAACCACGGCCCGTGCCCGGTGCAGGATTTCGAATCCGTCCGGCTCCGGCTCCGCTCGCTGGGACCTGTCCAGGTGTACGGCGTCGACAAGTTCCCGCGGATGACGGACTATGTCGTGCCGACCGGCGTACGGATCGCCGACGCTGACCGGGTCCGGCTCGGCGCCCACCTCGCCGCCGGCACCACCGTGATGCACGAGGGCTTCGTCAACTTCAACGCCGGCACCCTCGGTACGTCGATGGTGGAGGGCCGGATCACCGCCGGTGTGGTGGTCGGCGACGGCTCCGACATCGGCGGCGGCTCCTCGATCATGGGCACCCTCTCCGGCGGCGGCAAGGACGTGATCTCGATCGGCGAGCGCTGCCTGCTCGGCGCCAACTCCGGTGTCGGCATCTCGCTCGGCGACGACTGCGTGGTCGAGGCCGGCTGCTACGTCACCGCCGGCACCAAGGTCACTCTCCCCGACGGCACCGTTGTGAAGGCACGCGAGCTCTCCGGCCAGCCGGGGGTGCTGCTGCTCCGCAACTCCGTCACCGGCACCGTCGAAGCCCGCCCCCGCAAGGGCACCGGCATCACCCTCAACAAAGCCCTCCACGCCCACAACTGACCCCGCGCCCTGGGCCCTGGCCATGGCGGGCCTGGCCCTGGCGGGCCTGGCCCTGGCGGGCAGTGTCCAGCCTGCGACTGATACATCGATTGCTCGTTACGCAGGTTGGACAATGCCTCGGCACCCGTTTTGTCAAGCGCGTCCACAGATCCTGCGGCTGTCCACAGATCGGCCAACTCGGGCTGGAAATGCGCCGGCGATGGCCTCAGATTTGCAGCCGTGAACGACGAACTAGCGCGGGTCTTGGATCGAGGACGGGGCGTGGCCGGCCGAGCTGACTTGCTGCGGCACGTCGGACGCTCCGGACTGGACATGGCGGTACGCCGTGGTGCACTCGTGCGCCTGTTCCCCTCGGCGTACGCGGACGCAGAACGGCTGGGCGACCCGTGGCTGCGGTGGCGCGCTGCGCTGCTCTACGCCGGTGCCGGCGCCGCCTTCAGCCACACCAGCGCGCTGCGCCTGTGGCGGCTGCCCGGCGCCGCTGCCCAGCCACCCGATCCTCGGGAGCCACTGCACCTCACCGTGCCGGTGTCCTGCCGCCGCCGCTCAGCCACCGGCGTCGTCCTGCACCGCAGCCACCGCGGCGATCGGGTGACACGGGGCGGCTTCCCTGTCACCAGCATCGAGCTGGCGATCGCCCAGAGTTGGCCGCTGGCCAGTCATGACGCGCAACGGGCTCCACTCATCCGCGCGGTGTCCGATCGGGCGACCACACCGGATCGCATCGCCGACGTCGCGGCCACGCTGCCCAACCTTCCCGGCCGCGCCGGCCTGTTGGCTCTCAACGGGCTGCTGGCGATGGGCTGCCGCAGCGAGCTCGAGCTCTGGGGCTACGCCCACGTCTTCAGCGGCCCCGGGCTGCCACCACTGCGTTGGCAGCACCCGGTCATGCTTGGCCGGCGCAAGATCTACCTCGACGTGTACGCCGAGTCCCAGCGGGTCAACTTCGAACTCGACGGTGCCAGATGGCACACCTCTCCGGAGCAGCGGGAACGAGATCTGCGCCGCGACGCCGCGTTGGCGGGCCTTGGGCATCCTGGTCGTCCGCTACAGCCACCACCGGCTGACCCATGAACCGGCGGCGGTACGCCGTGAGGTGCTCGCGATCCTCGCCAGCCGCTGAGCATTGTCCAGTCAGCAGTGCGTGTCATCGATATTCACGCCGCACATTGGCCAATGCTCACGCGCACGTCAGCCGAGGCGGGTGACTGCGGCGGCGACCCTGGCGTCGGTGGCGGTGAGGGCGACGCGTACGTGGTGGGCGCCGGCGTCGCCGTAGAAGGCGCCCGGGGCGACCAGGATGCCGCGCTCGGCGAGCCAGTCGACGCTGCGCCAGCAGTCTTCGTCGCGGGTGGCCCACAGGTAGAGCCCCGCCTCGGAGTGCTCGATCCGGAATCCGGCACCTTCCAGCGCGGACCACAGGGCGGTACGGCGGGCGGCATAGCGTTCGCGCTGCTCGGCGACGTGTCGATCGTCGGAGAGCGCCGCGATCATCGCGGCCTGCACCGGCGCGGGCACGATCATGCCGGCGTTCTTGCGTACCGCCAGCAGCTCGGCGACCAGCGCGGGGTCCCCGGCCACGAAGCCGGCCCGGTAGCCGGCCAGGTTGGAACGCTTGGAGAGCGAATGCACCGCCAGCACACCGGAGTAGTCACCGTCACAGACCGACAGCACCGACACCGGCGCCGAGCCCGCCACCGCCCCCGGCGCTGCCACCGCCTCTGACGCCGCCACCGGCGCCGCGTCCGGCGCCGCGTCCCGCGCCAAAGCCAAAGCAGAGGCAGAGGCCGACTCCGACCCGGGCACGGGCTCGTAGCCGAGCTCCAGGTAGCACTCGTCGCTGGCCACCACTGCGCCGCGTTCCCGGGCCCAGTCGAGCGACTTGCGCAGGTGCGCGTCGGGCAGCACCCGCCCGGTCGGATTCGACGGGGAGTTGAGCCAGAGCAGCCCCACCGGCGCCGGGCCGAGTGCGGTGAGCGAGTCGCCCGCCACCGGCTCGGCGCCCGCCAGCCGGGCACCGACCTCGTACGTGGGGTACGCCAGCCGCGGGTACGCCACCACGTCGCCAGGCCCGAGCCCGAGCAGCGTCGGCAGCCAGGCGACGATCTCCTTGGTGCCGATCACGGGGAGCACCCCGACGTCGCCGGCGGCGCCGCAGCGGCGGCGTACCCAGTCGGTCAGGGCGGAGCGCAGCTGCGTCGAGCCGGCGGTCAGCGGGTAGCCGGGAGAGTCGGCGGCCGCGGCGAGCGCGTCGCGTACCACCGCGGGGGTGGGGTCGACGGGGGTACCCATCGACAGGTCGACCAGGCCGTCCGGATGTGCAGATGCCCGCTCCCGGGCGGCCACCAGCGAGTCCCAGGGGAAGCTGGGCAGCCGGCCGGCGAGCGGCGTACGGCCCGCCACTGCGGGACCGCTCAGCTCTCGCCCTGCGGCGGCAGCGCGACCACCAGCGGGTGGTCCTTGTCGATCTTGCCGGACTTGGAGGCGCCCCCGGGCGAGCCGAGGTCATCGAAGAAGTCGACGTTGACCGAGTAGTAGTCCTTCCACTGCTCCGGCACGTCGTCCTCGTAGAAGATCGCCTCGACCGGGCACACCGGTTCGCAAGCGCCGCAGTCCACGCACTCGTCCGGGTGGATGTAGAGCATCCGGTTGCCCTCGTAGATGCAGTCGACCGGGCATTCCTCGATGCACGCCTTGTCGAGAACGTCGACACACGGCTCGGCGATGATGTAGGTCACGGGTGGATCCTCTCCGCAACGACGGACCTGCGTGCCCGTCCCGGAGACCGTTCCGGGCACGTGGCAAGCCTAGTATCCCCATCGCAGGACGGCTCACGGTGGGAGGGCGCGATGGGTCACAGAACGTGAGGCGAATGTGAGTGAGCATCGCAGCGAGCGCAGCGAGCGAGGAGCGGAGCGATCACCGAGCCGCACCATCGGCCACGGTGACGTGGGTCGGCGCGTGGTGATACGCCGTGTGATCGGGTCCCGGGACGGACGGCCGCAGTTCACGGATCTGCTCGGTGAACTGGTGGCGTTCGATGACACCCATGCGACGGTACGCACCGCCGACGGCGCCCAGACCACGGTGCCGCGCGAGCAGATCGCCGCGGCGAAACCGGTGCCGCCGCGACGCGTCACCACCCGGCAGGTGGTCGCGCTGGAACGGGTCGCCGCCCGGGGGTGGCCCGCCGTGGAGACCGCCTGGCTCGGCGACTGGCTGCTGCGCGCGGCCGGCGGCTGGACCAACCGGGCGAACACCGTACTGCCGCTGGGCGATCCCGGGATGCCGGTGCCGGACGCCCTGGATCACGTGCACGAGTGGTACGCCGCCCGCGACCTGGCGCCGCGGTGCGCCGTACCGCTGCCGGGGTTCGAAGGGGTGGACCGTGAGCTGGCACACCGCGGCTGGCGGCAGACCCACGCCGTGATGGTGCAGACCGCCCCGTTGTCGCTGGTACGGGAGCTGGCCACCGCCGAGGCCGGGCTGCCCGCGGTCACTATCGCCGACCAGCCGGACCCGGAGTGGCTGGAGATCGTCGCGGGCCGGAAGGGCTCGCTCCCCCCGGTGGCGGTACGGGTGCTGACCGGCGCCGACCGCCCCGCCTTCGCCTCCGTGTACGACTCCGGCCGGCTGCTGGCGATCGGGCGCGGCGTGGTCGACGACGACTGGCTCGGGCTCTCGCTGCTGGAAGTGCTGCCCGGCGCCCGGCGCCGCGGACTGGCCCGCCACGTGGTGAGCGCGCTGGCGGAGTGGGCGGCCGGGCACGGCGCGCGGCGCGCGTACCTCCAGCTGGAGGAGGACAACCCGGCGGCGACCGCGCTGTACGCCGGCCTCGGCTTCACCACCCACCACCGCTACCTCAACCGCGCCGCCCCCTGACCGAGCCAGCAGCGGCTACCGCACCCGCTTCGGCCGGGAGCGGATCGATTCTTCGTGGTTCTTCCAGCCGCGGGTCTTCCAGTCCTTGCCCACGGTGATGGTGAGCAGTACGCCGACCGCCGCACCGAAGGCCATCAGGCCGGCGTAGTAGACGAACTGGCGCAGCGCGAACCCGAAGCCTTCCACCAGCGGCGTCGAGCCGCCCAGGTACGGGCCGACCAGCACCGCCAGCAGCGCCGCGACCAGCACCGCAGCGCCGACGTCGAGCACCACCCGGGACATCGGGTAGCGGTGCGACCAGCGGATGCCGGCGGCGACGCAGACCAGAGCGGCGGCGATCGACGCGAGCAGGCCGGCGAGGATCTGGTCCTCGTCGTTGGCGATCTCCGCCTGCCACACGATCAGCCGGGCCAGTCCGTTGATGGCGAACAGCACCACCGCCAGGACGGCCACCTCAGTCCAGCGTTGCCTCATCGAGCGCTACTCCTATCCGGGACTCGGTGACGGGGAAGGATCGTCACACACGAACTTCGGCTCTGCCTTGTACCGCCAGAAGAACCGCTCCCGCTTGATCTCCTTGCCGTTGACCAGGAAGACCCGGTACGCCTCCTGCGCGAACCCGGGGATCCCTTCGGTCGGGATGCAGTCCTTCTCCCTCAAGTGCACCGTCTTGGGCGAGGTGTGGTCGAACTTCTCGCCGTACTCGGTCTTGATGTCATACCGCTTGGTGCTCCACATCGACACCGTGATCGAGGTGTCGGTGTACGAGGTGTCGATCAGCACCCCGTACTTGGAGTCGTTCTTGAACCTCAGGTCCAGCGACGGGTAGAACACGGTCGCTTCGATCACCGACGGGTAGCGGCTGATGTAGTAGCCGTGCGGCCGGTGGAACTCGTCGACCATGCCGGCGTAGTAGCTGGCGTTGAAGATCGTCGTGGCGAACTGCGAGATCCCGCCGCCGACATGGTTCTTGATCTTGCCACCGATGATCACCGGCGCGTCGACGTACCCCTGGGCGTAGCTGCGCTCGCCGGTGTAGCCGTTGAGGCTGAACGTCTTGCCCGGCATCACCAGCGCGCTGTCCACCTCGTCGGCGATCACCAGGATGTTCTTGTTGCGATCCTGTCCACCCTTGAAGTGCGTGGTGAAGCTGGAGATCTTCTCCTTCACCCCGAGCTTGCCGATGGTCTCCTTGGTGAGCTTCGGCTTGGCGTCGATCAGCTCCGCGGAGAGCTCGCGCGGCTCGGCCTTGGCGAGCACCGGCAGCAGCCCGGCGGTGAGCGCCTTCATGTCCACCGCCCTGCCCGTCGCCTCCCCGGAGGCGACCAGCTTGCCCCCCTGTACGGAGAGCTTCGCGTCCTTCGCCGGCGTCTCCACCTTGGCGAACTCTTCCTTGGCGGCCTCCCGCAGCTTGGCGGCGTCGACCCTGGGGACGATCTCGCCCTTCTCGTCCGACTCCATGATCAGACTCTTGGCGACCGCCTCCGGCGTGATCGTGAACTCACCCTTCGGCGTCTTGACCGTGACCGGGGCCGCCACCGCGGGCTCGGCCAGCTCGGCCAGCAGCTTGTCGACGTCCTCCTTGGTGGTCACCGAGTGCAGCTCGACGATCGGGATCTGGATCGGCTTGCCGCGCAGCCAGCCGGCCTTCACCGCCTTCGCCGAGGTCTCGCCGTCCAGACCGCGCCCGGCACCCGGGTACACCGGCTTCGGGGTCAGGCCCTGGTAGCGGATCGCGGGGCGGGTCAGCTTCTCGGTGGCGGAGACGGCGAGCTTCTGCAGCGCGTCGTCCAGCTTCGCGGCGTCCACCGTGACCACCGGCGCGACCTCGCGCTCGCCGAACAGCACCGTGAACGGGTTGGGCCACTTGTCGGCCGCCCGCTCCGCCGTCGCCTCGTAGTCGAGCGCGAGCCCGACCTTCTCCGGGTGCACCTCGGCCTCACCGTCGCCGATCTTCACCGGCACCGCGTCGGTGACCCGGTCCCCCAGCCCCTGCTTCAGCGCCGCGGCCGCCTCGGCCTTGCTGCCGCCGCCGATGTCGACGCCCAGCACGGTCGTCCCGCGGGGCACCTCGCCGGCGAACGCCATGACACCACCGGTGAGCGCCAGCAGCACCGCCACCACCGCGCCGCCGGCGACCGCCGGCACCAGCCACCGCCGCTTCTTCTTCGCCGGTACGCCGGGCGGACCGCCTTCGCCGTACCCGATCGGGCCCGGGGGCGTGCCGGGCGGCGGGTATCCGGCGCCCGGCTGACCTGGCGGGAAGCCCGGAATCATGTGCTGAGCCGCGGCCGGGACCGGATGCTGCATCGCGGTGGCGTCGGCCGGGACGGACGGGCTAATCGCGGTGGCGTCGGCCGGGGACGGGGTCGCCCACGGGTATGCCGCCGGAGCGGCCCCGGACATCGGAGCCGGCGAGACCTGGGCCGGCGAGACCTGGGCCGGGGGTGCGGACGGCAGCCGGGCGGTGTCGTCGGTGTCGGGACCCTGGTCGGTGACCGGTGGGATCCCGTACCCGGCGACACCGGGCATGGTGGCGTCGTCGTCGGCACCGGCGGACGCACCGGGGGCACCCGCCGGGCGTACCGCCGGAAACTGGGCGGTCTCGTCCGACGACTGGCCAGCAGGGCCGTGGTGGGGTGACGAACTCACGTGTGTACGCCTTCGGTCAACTGAATCCCCGCATGCGATATCGCTCGCGAAGCAGGCGCCGAGGGTGGCGCCCGCACCGAATGGTAGAGGCCTTCACCGACATTCGGTACGCCGTGAACGCCCCGTGGGATGTCAGGTCACAGACATCACCGGGTACGCCGCTGCATACCTCCCAGGGAGCCCGGGACCACCCGAAGTAGGGCGAAGTACGCACCTCCGGCGGCCGCGGTCGAGCCGATCAGCAGCAGCGCAAGCGCTACCCAATCGTTGCCGGCGAGCACCACGTCGCCTTCGTCGGTGCCCCCGGCGAACACCACGATCACCACGAACCAGGCCAGCGGCGGCAACATGATCACGAACCGGGAGCGGCTGAGCAGGTACCCCAGCCACGGCAACGACAGGTTGACCAGCACCGCCAGCAGCAGCACCACCGGCACCCGTACGCCCGCCAACCGCAGCGGTACGAAGAACGCCTCGACCACCGCGGTCAGCACCGACGTGGCGGTGACCAGCACGCCGGCCGCCACCGCGAGCACCCGCTCGGCGACGCGCGGCGGAGACGAGCTCACGGCGCGCGGGGACGGGCTCACGGCACCCGGG